>NZ_VMQU01000003.1 GCF_007714205.1 Mycobacterium helveticum
GCCGGGGCCTGCGGAGGGGGCGCGGCCGGCTGCTGGTGCGGGAGGTGCTGGTTGTTCGGCGGGACCGGGTTCGCCGGCGCGCTGGGCGGGCCGGCCGGCGCCTGGACGGGGATCGGCTGCAGCGTGAGCCGCTCCTCGGGGATGTCCGGCGGCGGCACCGGCGGCTGGCCGTTGATGAGCAGTTCGCCTCCGGCGCCGTTGACCAGCGTGGCCCAGCCCCCGGTGCCCAGCGTCGCGCCGATGCTGCACGCGACCTCCCGGCTGCCCGCCGACCAGCTGGGCAGCGAGACGGTCGGATAGATCAGCGTCAGGGTGGTGGTGCGCAGCTTGACGGGCGCCAGGTAGGCGTCCGTCATCTTGGTGCACGCGTCCTTGATGAAGGCGTCCTGGTCGGGCTCCGCGGGCAGCGACCCGGGGAACTTCTCGGCCAGGTTCACCGTGCCGGTGACCTCCATCGCGTGCGGGGCCGCGCAGTCGACCGGGACGTCGATCGGCTGGTTGGTCGCCGGGTCGATGCCCAGGCAGGTGCCGGCTGGCCAGACCTTGGACTGGTCGATGTCGGCGACCCTGCCCTTGAAGACCTGCTGCTGATTGTTCGCGCCGGGCAGCTGCAGCCCGCACAGCATGCGGCGCTCGCCGGACTGCCGCCAGGCCCGGTCGCCGGGCCACAGCAGGCTCACCGTGAACCTGCTGTTGGGGTCGAACTTGGATCCGAGGTAGTTGCGGACCGCGGGTTCGCATTGCTCCTGGGTGATCTGCTGGATGCGGGCCGGCGACGGCGGTTCGGCCTTGGGCCCGTATTCGGAGCCGGGGAAGGTCCGCATGTCGACGGACTCGGCGACCTCGAACTTGTGGTCGTCGGCGCAGCCGACGATGGTTGCGGACTCCGGGCCGAGGTCCGGCCACATCAGGCAGTCGCCGGCGGCGGCGCGGTTGAAGGCGGCGTCGCTCTTGCTGCCTGTGCTGGCGACCGGATCCGCGTCGAGGTAACCGGCCAACCGTCCCGGTCCGGTGCCGGCGACCGGGATCGCGGTGACCAGCCCGGCGATCATCAGGCCACCGAGAGCGGTGAGCAGCAGCCCGCGCCGCGTGGCCCGCGCCCGCACGGCGCGAAGCGTACGCGGCCGGCCCGGTCCAGGCGAAGTGCTGGCTTCCGGGGCTTCGGGTGCGGGGGCTTCCGACATCTGCTCCATTCTGACAGGAGCCGCACAGCCGCGTGACCAATGTTGCGGATGTAGTTTCGTGGGATCGGCCGGGCGGGACGCTCCGCCGTCGGGCCGGAGCGGCGAAAGTAGTCTCAGGGCCGTGATCGACCTGAAGCTGCTCCGGGAAGACCCCGACGCCGTACGCCGTTCCCAGCTCAGCCGCGGTGAGGACCCGGCGCTGGTGGACAAGCTGCTGGAAGCCGATGCCGCGCGCCGGGCAGCGATCTCGGCGGCCGACTCGCTGCGCGCCGAGCAGAAGGCCGCCAGCAAGAGCGTGGGCGCCGCCGCGGTCGAGGAACGCCCGGCCCGACTGCGGCGCGCCAAGGAGCTCGCCGAGCAGGTCAAAGCCGCCGAATCGGACCAGGCCGCGGCCGAGGCGGCGTTCACCGCGGCGCACCTGGCGATCCCCAACGTGATCGTCGAGGGGGTCCCGGCCGGCGGGGAGGACGACTTCGCCGTCCTCGACGTGGTCGGCGAGCCGGCCGTGTTCGTCGACCCGAAGGACCATCTGGAGCTCGGGGAGTCGCTCGGTCTCATCGACATGCAGCGCGGCGCCAAGGTGTCCGGCTCCCGGTTCTACTTCCTGACCGGGCGCGGGGCACTGTTGCAGCTGGGCCTGCTGCAGCTGGCCCTGCGGCTCGCCGTCGAGAACGGCTTCGTCCCGATGATCCCGCCGGCGCTGGTGCGCCCCGAGGTGATGGCCGGCACCGGATTCCTCGGCGCCCACGCCGACGAGGTGTACCGGGTGGAGGCCGACGACCTGTACCTGGTGGGCACCTCGGAGGTGCCGCTGGCCGGGTACCACGCCGACGAGATCGTGGACCTGTCCGGCGGCCCGCTGCGGTACGCGGGCTGGTCGTCGTGCTTTCGGCGGGAGGCCGGCAGCTACGGCAAGGACACCCGCGGCATCATCCGGGTGCACCAGTTCGACAAGGTGGAAGGGTTCGTCTACTGCGTGCCCGACGAGGCCCAGTCCGAGCACCAGCGGCTGCTGGGCTGGCAACGCCAGATGCTGGCGCAGATCGAGGTGCCGTATCGGGTGATCGACGTCGCCGCGGGCGACCTCGGCTCGTCGGCCGCGCGCAAATTCGACTGCGAGGCGTGGGTGCCCACTCAGGGGACCTACCGGGAGCTGACGTCGACGTCGAACTGCACCACCTTCCAGGCGCGCCGGCTGTCGACCCGTTACCGCGACAGCCAGGGCAAGCCGCAGACCGCGGCCACCCTGAACGGGACCCTGGGCACCACGCGATGGCTGGTGGCGATTCTGGAGAACCACCAGCAGCCCGACGGAAGCGTGCGGGTCCCGAAGGCTCTCGTCCCGTTCGTCGGCGCCGAGATCCTGGAGCCGCGGGCCTGAGGCGTCGACGTCCGGCGGGGTGCCGGCGCCGCGCTGTACGCGGCCAAACGCCGCGGCGCAAACCCGGCCGGCCGTCACGTGCTCCCGACGTCGTGCGGCGGCGACGGGCCAGCGCCTGGAAAACGCTAGGCGTCCACGGTTGTCGGCGCGGTGGCCGATCGCGCGTGCCGATGTTGGCGCTCGACGGTGGCGAAGTAGAAGGCGAACGCGAAGGCGAAGCTGGTGAACAGGCTGGACACGAAGTACAGCCACGGATGCCGCAGCCCGCGGCGACGGCCGTCGACGATCGTGAACAGCGGCAGCAGAATCACGTTGGCGATCGTGTAGTCCTGGCCGGCCGAGCTGGCCGCGGGGTTGGTGAACATCAGCCGGATGTAGTCCGCCCAGCTGCCGGGCCCCCACAGGGGGTTCGTCGACCCCTGCGCGTACTGCTGCACGAAGTGGATGTTGAACCACCAGCCCAGGACGACCGACGCGATGCCGACGGCGTAGTAGACGAACTCCAGCGGGGAGAACAGGGGACCCCCGGCGGGGCGGGCGAACACCTTCGGGTTCGACGCGACGATCCAGCCGATGACCGCGAGCCCGAGAACCGCGTGCACGAGAAGCGAGACCATGGGCGCAGTCTCCCTGCGCCCGCCAGTTATGTCAATATTGACATAACCGACATAATCGACATAACGTCCGGTGCGGTAGGTTACTGCCATGGCCAGGCCCGCGCAGACCGTGCGCAGCGAGCGCACCCGGGAGGCGCTGCGCCAGGCCGCGGCGGTGCGATTCCTGGCCCAGGGCGTCGAGGACACGTCGGCCGAGCAGATCGCCGCCGACGCGGGGGTGTCGCTGCGGACCTTCTATCGCCACTTCAAGTCCAAGCATGATTTGCTGTTCGCCGACTACGACGCCGGTCTGCACTGGTTTCGGGCCGCGCTGGACGCCCGGCCCGCCGACGAGCCGATCATCGATTCGGTGCGGGCGGCCATCTTCTCGTTCCCCTACGACGTGGACGCGGTCACCAAAATCGCGTCGCTGCGCGAGGGTGAGCTCGACCCGGGCCGGATCGTCCGCCACATCCGGGAGGTCCAGGCGGACTTCGCCGACGCCGTGCAGGCGCAGCTGCAGCGACGTAGCTGTGCGGCGGAGCCGCGCGGGCAGTCCCCGGACGCCCGGCTGCGCATCGCGGTGACCGCGCGCTGCATCGCGGCCGCGGTGTTCGGCGCGATGGAGGTCTGGATGCTCGGCGACGACCGCTCGCTCGGCGAACTGGCGCGGGTCTGCCATGCGGCGCTGGAGTCGGTGCGGGTCGGCATCGCCGGCACCGGGTTCACCTGACCCGGCTTTCGTCATAATTGACCTTCGTCATCATTGACAATGACTTTCGTCATAATTGACAAAACTTCGGCTTCGTGCCAGCCTCCTCTCATTCCCGGCGGCTGGACATGACGGGGCGGGACATGACGGGGCTGGACATGACGTATGACGCGATAGTCGTCGGTGCCGGGCACAACGGGCTGACCGCGGCGGTGCTGCTGCAGAAGGCGGGTCTGCGGACCGTGTGCCTGGACACCAAGCTCTACGCCGGTGGGATGGCCTCCACCGTGGAGCTTTTCGACGGATACCGGTTCGAGATCGCCGGGTCGGTGCAGTTCCCGACCTCGTCGGTGGTGGTCGGGGAACTGGGCCTGGACACGCTGCCGACGATCGACCTCGACGTGATGTCGGTGGCGCTGCGCGGGATCGGCGACGACCCGCTGGTCCAGTACAGCGACCCGATCAAGTTGTTCACCCACCTCAACGAGGTGCACGGGGCCGACGCCGTCAACGGCATGGCGGGGCTGATGGCGTGGAGCCAGGCGCCGACGCGGGCGCTGGGCCGGTTCGAAGCCGGAACCGCGCCCAAGACCTACGACCAGATGTATGCCTGCGCCACGAACGAATTCGAGCGCTCGGCGATCGCCGACATGCTGTTCGGGTCGGTGACCGACGTGTTGGACCGCTACCTGCCGGACCGCGAGAAGCACGCCGCGCTGCGCGGCTCGATGACCGTGCTGGCCGTCAACACCCTCTACCGCGGGCCGGCCACGCCCGGCAGCGCCGCGGCGCTGGCCTTCGGCCTGGGCGTTCCCGACGGCGACACCATGCAGATGAAGAAGCTGCGCGGCGGGATCGGCGCGCTCACGGCGCACCTGTGCGAGCTGCTCGAAAGCCACGGCGGCGAGGTCCGCCTGCGCACCAAGGTCACCGAGATCGTCGTCTCCGACGGCCGGGTGACCGGGGTGCGCACCGAGGCGGGCGACACCATCGGCGCCCCGATCGTCGTGTCCGGCATCGCGCCCGACGTCACAGTCAACGACCTGATCGATCCGGCGGCGCTGCCCGCCGACATCCGCGCCCGCTACGCGCGCACCGACCACCGCGGCAGCTACCTGCAGATGCACTTCGCCCTGGACGAGGCCCCCGGGTTCGCGGCGCCCTACGAGGCGCTCAACGAGCCGGCCATGCAGGCGTCGATCGGCCTGTTCTGCACGCCCGAGGAAGTGCAGCAGCAGTGGGAGGACTGCCGCCGCGGAATCGTCCCGGCCGATCCGACCGCGGTGTTGCAGATTCCCTCGCAGAACGACCCCGGCCTGGCGCCGCCCGGCAAACATGCCGCCTCGGCGTTCGCGCTGTGGTTCCCCATCGAGGGCGGCGACGACGCGGGATCCTATGGCCGGGCCAAGACCGAGATGGGTCAGCGCGTGATCGACAAGATCACCCGGCTCGCGCCGAACTTCGAACGCAGCATCATCCGGCACACCACGTTCACGCCCAGGCACATGGGCGTGATGTTCGGGGCGCCGGGCGGCGACTACTGCCACGGGCTGCTGAACCCCGACCAGATCGGCCCCAACCGCCCGGGCCCGAAAGGGTTTGTCGGCCAACCGCTTCCGATCGACGGACTGTACCTGGGCAGTGCCGGCTGCCACGGTGGGCCGGGGATCACCTTCATCCCCGGCTACAACGCCGGCCGCGCGGCGCTCGACGAACGGCGCGGCTAGCTAGGTTTCCAGGCGGGTGAACAGGCCGCTTCGGTAGAGGCGGACGCACTCCGCTCGTCTGACCTTGCCGCTCGTGGTGATCGGGATGCAACCGGGGGGGACCAGCACGACATCCGAAACGCCCACGCCGTGCCCGGCCGAGACCGCCGCGGTCACCTCCCGCGTGACCGCGGCGAGCCGGTCCGCGTCCGCATCGCCGCGCGCCCCGAGTTCGGCGACGGCTACCAGCCTCTCGGTACTGTCGCCGGGAACCGCGATCGCCGCGCAGCGGCCCCGGGTGATCTCCCGGATGGTCGCTTCGATGTCGTCGGGAGAATGGTTGCGCCCGTAAACGATCAGCAGGTCCTTGATGCGGCCGATCACGAACAGTTCGCCGGCGGAAACGAAGCCGGAATCGCCCGTTCTCAGCCAGGGTGACTCGGGTGTGCCGGGCGACGGCGCGGCGATTCTCCCGCCGAAGGTTCGCTCCGTCTCACCCGGCCTCCGCCAGTAGCCGGCCGCCACGTTGTCGCCGAGCACCCAGATCTCGCCGACGGTGCCCTCCGGACGCTCGGCGCGGGTGTCGGGGTCGACGATCCGCACCAGCGGCGATGCCCGCAGGGGGTAGGCGACCAGCGCGGTGCCCGACGCGTCGGGGCACCGCCGGGCGCGGCCCGCGGCGAGTTGCCCGGAGTCGAAGTGGGCGATCGTCGCCGGCCGGCCGGGATCGCCGGTCGCCACGTACACCGTGGCCTCGGCGAGCCCGTAGGAGGGCCGGACGGCCGAGGGGCGGAGGTTGAAGCGGGCGAAGCGCTCGGCGAAGCGGCCGAGGGTCGCGGGTTGGACGCGTTCGCTACCGCTGAGGATGGTGTGCACACCGCCGAGATCGAGGCCGGCCATGTCGTCGTCCGGCGTCTTGCGCGCGGCCAGTTCGAACGCGAAATTGGGGGCCGCCGAAAATCCCCGAGAATTGTTCGCCAGCAATTGCATCCACCGGGCGGGCCGCTGCAGAAACGACGCCGGACTTGTGAGCACGGCGTGAAATCCGCCCAATATCGGCGCGCACACTCCGAGCACAAGACCCATGTCGTGATAAAACGGCAGCCACGACACCAGCGTGAGGTCCGGCGGTGCGACGCCCCCGCTGTCGGCGAAATAGCCGGACATCAGCTGCGCGAAATTCGCCAGCACGTTCTGGTGGGAAATGATCACGCCCGCCGGTTGACGTGTCGATCCCGACGTGTACTGCAGGTAGGCGGTGTCGGTGAAACCCGCGCGGCCGTGACTATCCGATTTCATCGGATGGTCGCCGTTCAGCAAATCGACCTCGATGATCGCCGGGGTGCAGACGCACGGCCCCGCCGCAATCCGCCGGGCGACATCGTCGACGGCGGAGGATGTCGTGAGAATTGCGGTGGGCGTGGCATCGCGCAGCACCGCATCGACGCGTTCGTCGGCGGTGCCCCCAAGGGGAACGGAAAGCGGAACCGCGATGATTCCGGCCTCCAGCGCGCCCAGAAAAGCCACGACGTAATCGAGCCCCTGCGGCGCAAGCAACACGGCGCGGTCACCGGGTGATGCACGACGCCGGAGTTCCCCTGCGACGGCGAGCACCCGCCGATACGTCTGCGACCACGTGAGGCTTTCGGTGATCCCGGCCGGGTCCCGCTCGTAGTCGACGAACGTGAAACCCGTGCCGTCGGGCTGCAGGTTGACGCACTCGCGCAGCATCGCCGGAACGGAACGCACGATCATGAGGCGCCACCCTACCTGCGGGCGATTTTGCCGCGAACTCGCGAATTCCGACTGCGCCGGCGGGGCGGCGGCTAGGCTGTCGCTCAACTTGGCGTGCGGCATACGGCCCCGATGCGGGGTGGCGGTGCCGCCGGCGACGCCCCAGGTGCCCGGCCGGATCGGAACCGGCGACAACGGCATCGACCGCTGGTGACAGAGGGGGTTGACTTACGTGGGCCAGCCACGTGTGACTCCGGTCGCCGTCGTCGGCATGGCGTGCCGACTGCCCGGGGGGATCGACTCTCCCGAATTGCTGTGGGCGGCGCTGCTCGATGGTGACGACGCGCCGGCCGAACCGCCCCGGCAGCGATGGGATGCGGACGTTTTCGACTGCGACTTCTTCGGGATCGGCGAGCGCGAGGCCGTCGCGATCGACCCGCAGCAGCGGCTGCTGCTGGAGGTCTCCTGGGAGGCGGTGGACCGCGCCGGCCTGCCCGCCGAGGCGCTGGCCGGCTCGTCGACCGGCGTGTTCGTGGGCCTGACGCACGGGCCACACGGATTGCCCGGCAACGGTTTCGGGACGGCGTCCGGGTGGATCGCCCACGCCGTCGGGTCGCACGGCCCGGCGATGACGGTGGACACCGACTGTTCCTCCGGCCTGACCGCCGTCCACCTGGCATGCCGCAGCCTGCACGAGGGCGAGAGCGACCTCGCGCTGGCCGCGGACGGGTTCGCGCCGGGCGAGGGCGCAGCCGCGCTGGTGCTCAAGCGGTTGCCCGACGCGCTTGCCGGCGGCGACCGGATCCTGGGTGTCATCCTCGGCACGGCCGCCACCCACGCCCCGCCCGCGCGGGCCGCGGCCTGCCTGCGGGCGCTGGCCGCGGCGGGCGTGGACGCGAGCACCGTCGGGATGGTGCAGGCGTACGGCGCGGCCGCCGCGATCGGTGGTCCCGCCGGACATGCGGGCGTCGCGGAGGTGTACGGCGTCGACGCGCCCTGCGCCCTGGGGTGGGTGGGGACCGGCGGGGGGATGCTGGCCCTGATCAAAACTGTCCTGGCCGTCGGTCACGGGGTGGTCCCGCGCGCTCCGCGCCTCGACCGCCTGCCCGGGGAGCTCGGTGATGTCGACACCAAACTCTTTGTCCCACAAGCGAGTACGGCGTGGCCCGCGCACGGTCGGGCACCCCGGCGCGCGGCGGTGTCGGCGTACGCGGCCTCGGGGACCAACCTGCACGCCATCGTCGAAGAGGCCCCGCCCCACGGGGCGGGCGCATCCGCCCCGCCGGGTGCGGCCGCGTTCCTGCTGTCGGCTTCCTCGGCCGACGCGCTGCGGGAGACCGCGCACCGGCTCGCGGGCTGGGTGCACGAGCGCGCGCACACCGTGGTGCCGTCGGACCTGGCCTACACACTGGCGCGCCGGCGCACGCACCGGCCCGTGCGGACGGCGGTGATCGCCGGCGGCGTCGAGGAGCTCGTCGCCGGCCTGCGGGAGGTGGCCGGCGGCGCCACCGCGTACCGGCCCGCGGTGGGCAGCGACGACCGCGGGCCGGTGTGGGTGTTCTCCGGCGCGGGCTCGCAGTGGGCGGCGATGGGGGCCGACCTGCTGGTGAGCGAACCGGTGTTCGCCGCGACCGTGGCGACGCTGGAACCGCTGATCGCCGAGGAGTCCGGATTCTCGGTGACCGCCGCGATGACCGCGCCCGAGGTGGTGGCCGGAACCGACCGGGTGCAGCCGACGCTGTTTGCGATGCAGGTGGCGCTGGCCGCCACGCTCGGGTCCTACGGGATCCGCCCGGGCGCCGTCATCGGTTACTCGCTGGGCGAGGCCGCGGCGGCCGCGGTGGCGGGAGCGTTGTCGCTGCAGGACGGGGTGCGGCTGGTCTGCCGCAGCTCCCGCCTGATGGCCACGGCCGCCGGCCCGGCGGCGATGGCGTCGGTGGAGCTGCCCGCGCTGCGCGTGCGGTCCGAGCTGACCGCCCTGGGCGTCGACGACGTCGTCGTCGCGGCGGTGACCTCGCCGCAGACCGCGCTGATCGCCGGGTCCCCGGAGTCGGTCCGCGCGCTGCGCACCGCGTGGCAGAGCCGCGGGGTGACGGCGCGGGACGTGGCCGTCGATGCCGTCGGCATGGCGCACACCCCGCACGTCGACCCCGTCCTCGATGAGTTGGCCCGGGCGCTGGCGCTGCTGCGCCCGACGGCCCCGCAGGTGCCCTACTACTCGGCGACCCTGTTCGACCCGCGCGAACGACCGGCGTGCGATGCCGGCTACTGGGCGGACAACCTGCGCCACACCGTGCGGTTCTCCGCGGCGGTGCGCGCAGCGCTCGACGACGGGCACCGCGTCTTCGCCGAGCTGTCCCCGCACCCGCTGCTGACCGACGCAGTCGGGCACACGGCCGCCGCCGCCGGCACGCCGGTGGCCGCGTTGGCCGTCATGCGGCGCGGGGAACGGCCACCGCACGGGCTCCTGGGCGTGCTGGCCGAGCTGTACCACGCGGGCGCGGCGGTGGATTTCTCGGTGCCCTACCCGCGGGGCCGCCTGCTCGACGCGCCGCCGGCGGCCTGGACCAGGCGCCGCCTGCCGGGCCGTCGCGCCGGCGCCGACGGTCACGGGCGGACCGGCGTGAGCGTCGCGGTCCATCCGCTGCTGGGGGCGCACGTGCCCCTGCCCGAGGAACCCGAGCGGCACGCCTGGCACGCCGACGTCGGCACGGGTGCGCTGCCCTGGCTGGGCGATCACCGGGTCCACGACGTGCCCGCTTTCCCGCGGGCCGCCTACTGCGAGATGGCGCTGGCCGCGGCGCGGGCCGTCCTGGGTGACACGTGCGAGGTCCGTGACGTGTCCTTCGAGGCGATGCTGCTGCCGGACAAGGAAACTCCGGTGACCGCGGTCGCGTCGGTGACGGCGCCGGGCCGCGCCGAGTTCACGGTCCAGACGCCCCGCGACGGGGGTGGGCAGCTCCGGCTGGCGTCGGCGGCGCTGCACGCGGCGCACGCCGACGACCGGCCATCCGGGCACGACGTCCCCGCGTTGCTGGCGGCGCACCCGTCCCGGGTGGACGGCGGCGAGCTGCGCCGGGGCTTCACCGGCGCGGGGGTGCGGTATGGGCCCGCGTTCGCCGGCCTGGCCGCGGTGCACGTAGGGGATGGTTCGGTGCTGGCCGAGGTCGTGCCGCCCGGTTCGATCCGCCCCCACCAGGGCCACTACGGGATCCACCCCGCGCTGCTGGACGCGTGTTTCCAGGCGGTCGGGGCGCACCCGGAGATCCGCAACGGCAACGGCGGTTCGCTTCCGCCGTCGGGCCTGCGCCGGCTGCGCGCCTACGCGTCCGCCCGGACCGCCCGGTACTGCTACGCGCGGGTGACCAGCGCCGCCGCGGGCGCGCTCGAAGCGGACCTCGAGCTCCTCGACGACGTGGGCGCCGTCCTGGTCGCCGTGTGGGGCCTGCGACTGGGTACCGCCCGTTCCGGGGGTGCGGACCGTGCCACCAGCGAATTCCGCGCCGAACTGGACGACGTGCCGCCGGAGGAGTGGCCCGCGCGGATCCGGCAACTGGTCTCCGAGCAGGCCGGCCTGATCCTGCGCCGCGCGGTCGACCCCGACCGTCCGCTGCCCGAGTACGGGCTGGACTCGCTGGGGGCCCTCGAACTGCGCACCCGTCTCGAGGCCGAGACGGGAATACGGCTGGCGCCCAACGACATCAGCACCACCGCGCACCGCCTGGCGGATCACCTGTACGACCAGCTGGGCGGGCGCCGAGATACGGGAGGCAGCAGTGCGCGTAGGCCCACTCGATGTGTCGACGGTCAGTGACTGGGACCCCGGTCCCGGCTCGCTGGTGTCCTGGCACCCGTCGCCGGCGGCCCGCGCCAAGGCCCTCGCCGCGCCGGTGAGCACGGTGCCGCCCAGCTACATCCAGGCCCGGCACCTGCGCAGCTTCACCGAGCAGGCCGCCCGGGGCCGGGACCACTCGAGGCTGCTGATCGCCTCCGTCGACGTGGACGGCCGGTGCGACCTGCGCGCGATGTCGTACGTGATCAACGCGCACCTGCGGCGGCACGACACCTATCGCAGCTGGTTCGAGTACCGCGACGCCGACCACATCGTCCGGCACACCATCGCGGACGCCGCCGACATCGAGTTCGTGCCCACCGGGCATGGCGACCGGACGAGCCCGCAACTGCGGGAACACATCGTGGCCACACCCGGCCCGCTGCACTGGGATTGCTTCAGCTTCGGGACGATTCAGCGCGCCGACGGCTTCACGTTCTACGCCAGCATCGACCATCTGCACGCCGACGGGCAGTTCGTCGGCGCGGGGCTCATGGAGTTCCAGACGATGTACGACGCGCTCGTCACCGGCGCTCCGCCCGTCGCGCTGCCTCCCGCCGGCAGCTACGACGACTTCTGCGTCCGGCAGCGCGCGTACACCTCGGCGTTGACCGCGGATTCGCCGGAGGTGGCCGCGTGGATCGGCTTCGCCGAGGCCAACGACGGAACCTTCCCGGCGTTCCCGCTGCCGCTGGGTGATCGGTCCCTGCCCTGCGGCGGCGACCTGCTCGGCGTGACCCTGCTGGACCGGGAGCAAACCGAGCGGTTCGACGCCGCCTGCGCCGCGGCGGGCGCCCGTTTCGTCGGGGGCATGTTCGCCTGCATCGCCCTGGCGGTCCACGAATTGACCGGCGACGAAACCTATTTCGGCCTGACACCCCGAGACACGCGCAGCACCGAGGCGGACTTCATGACGCAGGGCTGGTACACCGGGCTGATCCCGATCACCGTCCCCGCCGCCGCGCCGTCCTTCGGCGCCGCGGCCCGCGCCGCACAGGCGTCGTTCGACTCGGGTGCGGACCTCGCGCGGGTGCCGTTCGAACGCGTCGTGGAGTTGGCGCCGTCGCTGGTCCGGCCCCGGCCGCTGTTCTCGCTGGTCAACTTCTTCGACGCCCAGGTGAGCCCGCTCTCGGTGCTGACGAAGATGTTCGAGGGCCTGCCTGTCGGTGCGCGCAGCGACGGCCGCGTCACCTATCCGCTGAACACGATGGTCGGCCGGTTCGACGAGACCGCCGTCGCCGTGCTGTTCCCGGACAACCCGGTCGCCCGCGAATCCGTGACCCGGTACCTGGCGGCGGTGAGATCGGTGTGCGTGCGCGTCGCCGACGGCGAACCCGCCGCGGCACCGGGCGGCTCCCCCGCGCTGCGGCGGCAGCAGGCGTGCTGACGGCGGGTGCCCCGAGGCGATGAACGAGACCAGCCGATCCGGTGACGCGGGCGTGTTCCCGCGGCTGGGTCGCGCGGTCGTCCGATGGCCGTGGGCGGTGATCGTCTGCTGGGCCGCGCTCGCGGGCGTGCTGTCGCTGACCATGCCGTCGCTGGAAGAGGTCTCCCTGACCCATCCGGTGGACATCCTGCCGCCCGGTGCGCCGTCGTCCGTCGCGAACCAGCGCATGACCGCGGCGTTCGACGAAGCCGGGCTGGACAGCCTGGCGGTGGTCGTGCTGGCCGATCCCAGGGGGCTGCGCCCGGCCGACGAAGCCGTCTACCGCAACCTGGTCGGCACGCTGCGCCGCGACACCCGGGATGTCGTGATGCTGCAGGACTTCCTGGCGACGCCGCCGCTGCGCGACGTCATGACCAGCAAGGACCACAAGGCCTGGATCCTGCCGGTCGGGCTGCCGGGCGAGTTGACCTCGCGGCAGTCGAAACAGGCGTACGCGCGGGTCGCCGACATCGTCAGGCACGCGGTCGCCGGGTCCACGCTGCGGGCCGATCTGACCGGCCCCGCGGCCACCGTCGCCGATCTCAACCTGACCGGGCAGCGGGACAGGACCCGGATCGAGCTGGCGATCCCGCTGTTGTTGTTCGTCATCCTGCTGGTCATCTACCGCAATCCGGTCACCATGATGCTGCCGCTGCTGACGATCGGCGTGTCGGTCCTCGTCGCGCAGCGCGTGGTGGCGGGGATCGGGACGCTGGGCCTGGGCGTCGCCAACCAGACCGTCATCTTCATGACCGGCATGATGGTAGGCGCGGGGACCGACTACGCCGTCTTCCTCGTCAGCCGCTACCACGACTACCTGCGGCAGGGCGTGGACTCCGACCGGGCGGTCGTGCAGGCGTTGGCCTCCATCGGCAAGGTGATCGCCGCCTCCGCGGCCACCGTCGCGGTCACCTTCATGGCGATGATCTTCACCCGGCTCGGGATCCTGCGAACGGTCGGCCCGGTGCTCGGTGTGTCGATCGGGGTGGTGTTTCTGGCCGCGGTGACGCTGCTGCCGGCCCTGCTGGTGCTCACCGGACGCCGTGGCTGGGTCGCACCGCGCCGCGAGCTGACCCGTCGGCTGTGGCGCCGGTCCGGAATTCACATCGTGCGGCGGCCCCGGGCGCATCTGCTGGCGAGCGCCCTGGTGCTGGTCATCCTGGCCGGCTGCGCGGGCATGGCCCACTACAACTTCGACGAGCGCAAGAGCCTGCCGCCCTCGGTCGCCAGCTCGGTCGGATACGCCGCTCTGGACCGGCATTTCCCGCCCAACTTGATCGTTCCCGAGTACCTGGTCGTCGCCTCGCCGCGCGACCTGCGCACGCCGCGAGGCCTCGCCGACCTGGAGGAGATGGCACGGCGGGTCAGCCAGGTGCCGGGTGTCGCGGCGGTGCGGGGCATCACGCGACCCATGGGCCAGCCGCTGGAGCAAGCCAGGGTGTCCTGGCAGGCCGGCGAGGTCGGCGACAAGCTGCAGGAGGGCGCCGGGCAGATCACCGGGCACACCGGAGATCTCGACAAGCTGACCAACGGCGCCAATCTGATGGCGGCCAAGCTGGGCGACGTGCGGGAGCAGGTGAACCGCGCCGTCGCCACGGCCGGCGGTCTCCTCGACGCGCTGTCCTACCTGGGGAACGCCTTCGGCGGCAACCGGACACTCAGCGAACTCGACGGAGCGGCGAAACTGGTCAGCGGCATGCGTGCGCTCGGCGACAGCATCGGCGCCGACGCCGATTTCGTGGCCGGCAACTCCGACTGGGCCGGCCCCGTGCTGGGCGCACTCGACGGCAGCCCGATGTGCGACGCCGAGCCGGGCTGCGTCAGGGCGCGGACGCAACTGCGGCGCATGGTCACCGCACGCGACGACGGAACCCTGGGCAAGCTCTCGGAGCTGGCGCGGCAGCTGCGGTCGACGCACGCCCTGCAGACCCTGGCGGCCACGGTGTCCGGGTTGCGCCGGGCGCTGAGCACCGTCGTCGGCGCCCTGGGCGCGCTGGGGATGGGTGACCCGGGCGGCGTGCGGGGCAAAGTCAATTTCCTGCGGCAGGGGGCCAATTCGCTTGCCGACGGGAGCCGGCAGCTGGCCGACGGGGTGCAGTCGCTGGTCGACCAGGTCAAGAAGATGGGCCTCGGGCTGGGCGAGGCGTCGGATTTCCTGCTGGGCATGCGCGACGACGCGACGACGCCGGCGATGGCGGGGTTCTACATCCCCCGGCAGGTGTTGTCGTACGCCCTGGGCGCGGGCGAGAAGCCCGCCGCGATGCCGCCCGGGGCGCGGGACCTGTTGGGCGGCTTGAACGTCAACGAAC
The DNA here is from genome assembly GCF_007714205.1 of Mycobacterium helveticum. GTDB lineage: Bacteria > Actinomycetota > Actinomycetes > Mycobacteriales > Mycobacteriaceae > Mycobacterium > Mycobacterium helveticum. Next base: position 14,881 of record NZ_VMQU01000003.1, read on the forward strand.
TCAGGAAACTCGCTTCGGCCTTCGTCTCACCCGACGGGCACGCGGTGCGGTACCTGATCCAGTCGAACCTCGATCCGTTCGGCACCCCCGCCACGGACCAGCTGCGCGCGATCACGGCCGTCGCCCGGGGCGCCCAGCCGAACACCACGCTGGCCGATGCCACCGTCTCGGTGGTGGGTTTACCGGCCGTGCTCAAGGACATGCGCGACTACTCCGATCACGACGTCCGGCTGATCGTCGGCATGACCATCTGCATCGTATTGCTGATCCTGATCCTGTTGCTGCGCGCGGTCGTTGCGCCGCTGTACCTGATCGGTTCGGTCATCGTGTCCTACATGTCGGCGCTGGGTATCGGCGTCATCGTGTTCCAGTTCCTGCTTGGCCGCGAGTTGCATTGGAGCGTACCGGGATTGACCTTCGTCGTGCTGGTCGCCGTGGGCGCCGACTACAACATGCTGCTCGTCTCGCGGTTGCGTGACGAGTCGGCCGCGGGCCTGCGCTCCGGGGTGATCCGCACCGTGGGCTCCACCGGCGGGGTGATCACCGCGGCGGGGCTGATCATGGCCGCCTCGATGTACGGCCTGCTGTTCGCCAGCCTCAGCAGCGTCGTCCAGGACGCCTTCGTCCTGGGCACCGGGCTGCTGCTGGACACCTTTCTGGTCCGCACCGTCACGGTGCCGGCCATCGCGGTGCTGGTGGGCGAGGCGAACTGGTGGCGTCCGTCGTTCCGCCGGCCGTTACGACGCGACCGCCGGCGCAGCCGCCCAACCGCGCGCAAACCGCTGCTGCCCGAGGAACTGCGCGCGTCGGCCGACGCCGAGGACCTGATCGGCTTCCGGATGGATCACGGCCTGCGGCTCTGAGGTCGCTGCGGTATCAGAAGTTCAGCCCGACCCGGGACGTGCCGGTGTTGTTGGCGCCCACGTTGCCGGTGCCCGAGTTGAAGAAGCCCGTGTTGCCGGATCCGCTGTTCTGCAAACCGATCTGGCCCGATCCCACGTTCCCGTAGCCGCTGTCCCCGCTGCCCATGTTGTACCAGCCCGAGGTGCCGTCGCCGGTGTTGTCAAAGCCGGAGGTCCCGATGCCAGTGTTGCCGTAGCCGGAGCTGGTGTTGCCGGTGCTGGTCACCAACCCCAGCCCGGTGTTGGCGCTGCCCGCGTCCCAGACGCCGGTGTTGGTGCTGCCCGAGTCGTAGAAGCCGGTGTTGGTGCTGCCGGAATTCCCGAAACCCGTGTTCATGCTGCCCGAGTCGCCGGCCCCGATGTTTCCGGTGCCGGAACTTTCGACGCCGATGTTGTGGTTGCCGGCGTTGAACGGGCCCACGTTGTAGTTGCCGCCGTTGTCGAGGCCCACGTTGTGGTTGCCCCCGTTCCAGAGGCCGACGTCCTGGACACCCGAGTTGGCCGAGCCGACGTCCGCGTAGCCCGAGTTGGAATATCCCTGGTCGTAGCTGCCGGAGTTGCCGAAGCCCGTGTTGAAGCTGCCGCCGTTGCCGAAGCCGAGGTTTCCGTTGCCCGAGTTCCAGAAGCCGTGGTCGACGTTGCCGGAGTTCAGGAGGCCGACGTCGTTGTTTCCCGAGTTGAAGAAGCCGACGTCGTTGTTGCCGGAGTTGAACAGGCCGATGTCCCCGGTGCCGGAGTTGAACGGATCGCCGAGGTGGACCGTGCCGGTGCTGGTGTCGAAGTAGAGGTTGCCGATGCCGACCTCGTTGCTGCCGGTCAGGCCCAGGCCGACGTCGTGGCTGCCCGTGATGCCCAGGCCGACGTCGTTGTTGCCGATGATCGCGGACCCGAAGTTGTCGTTGCCGTTGTTCCCGTAGCCCACGTTGACGCCGCCGTTGTTCCCCATGCCCACGTTGAGCGTGCCGTTGTTGCCGAATCCGACGTTGCCGTAGCCGGTATTGCCCTCGCCCGCATTGGAGTTGCCGAGGTTTCCATTGCCGGCGTTGCCCGAACCGAGGTTTCCGTTGCCCACGTTGAGGCTGCCGACGTCCCCGCCACCGATGTTGTAGCCGCCGACATTGCCCTTGCCGTAGTTGAGACTGCCGATGTTGCCGCTGCCGAGGTTGAGGTTCCCGGTGTTGCCGCTGCCGAGGTTGTAGTTGCCGGTGTTGCCGTTGCCGAGGTTGTAGTTGCCGGTGTTGCCGCCGCCCCCGTTGCCGCTGCCGGTGTTGCCGCCGCCCAGGTTCAAGGTGCCGGCGTTGCCGTAACCGAGGTTGGTGGCCAGGCTCTGCAGCTCCTGGATGATCGGCGTGAGCGGTGAGGCGGCCGCCGAGGCCCCGGCGTGGTAGCCGAACATCGCGCCCACATCCTGGGCCCACATCTGCTCGTATTCGGCCTCGGTGGCCGCGATCGCGGGGGCGTTCTGCCCGAACAGGTTCGACGCCACCAGCGAGACCAGCTGGTTCCTGTTCACCCCGACCAGCACCGGATGCACCGTCGCCGCCTGCGCGGCCTCGAAGGCCGCCGCCGTGGCCCGCAGCTGCTGCGCCGTGTGCGACACGTGCCCCGCCGCGGTGTTGAGCCATCCGGCCAACGGTGCCGCCGCGGCGGCCATCGACACGGCCGCCGGGCCCTGCCACGCCTGACCGGTCAACGTCGAGATCACCGAGCCGAAAGACGATGCCGCCGAGCTTAATTCGGCACTCAGCCCGTCCCAGGCCGCCGCCGCCGCCAGCATCGGACCCGGCCCCGCACCCGTGAACATCCGCGACGAGTTGACCTCGGGCGGCAACACCGGATAGTTCATCACGCCGATCCTTCCCCCACCCGGGTCGTTTCCCCGGTCACGAACGTCGAGCGCCCCGGCCATCGCCGGCGACCGCGCACCGAGCGTACGACCTGCGGGACGGATCTGTCGGCAGATCGAGCGTTTTCACCGAGTGGCGGTCAAGCTCTCGGCATTACCGGAGCGGCCGGGGCGCGCCCGGGGTCATTTCCGTTTGGGGAGCAGTCTTCTGATCGTCCCCAGCACGCCCTTGCCGCCCCGCAGGGCGCGGGCGCCCCGGAGCGCGTTCGTTGCGGCCGTGGCGGCGCTGACGCCGGTGGTGGTGCTCGACAGGGGAATGCTGATCGAGGGGGCGATGGCCGGAGCGTGGCCGACTCCGCCGAGCAGCCGGACCGGGTTCGCGGACGGCGCGGGCCCCGGGGCGTAGGCCCGGTCGATCATGGGCCGCAGCACCGCGTCGAGCGTCCCCGCCGCCTCGGGGGGCAGGCCGGCCATGTCCACCAGCGCCCGGACCAGCGGGAGTTGGCCGCCGCGGATGAGGTAGGTCGTCGTGGTGGCGCCCAGGCTGTTGGTCGTCGTCGTGACGTCCCACGGGGCGACGCGGGCGGGGTCGGAGAATGCGGTGGCGCTGTGGCCGTAGTACCCGCCCGCGGCGACCGCGTTGAGATCGGCGAGCAGGTTCCCCACGTGGTTGGGCGGGTCGGAGAAGATGTCGTATTGGCCGACGACGTTGACCGTGTCGTACTGGCTTTCCACCGGGGCCGGGACCGTGTAGTCGATTACGGGGACGTGGGTTCCCGGCTTGAACGCACGGGACAGCAGGTTGTCGGGGTCACCGGCTTTGATGAACGTCAGCTGACCCGGCGGCGGCGCCGTCGGGTCGTTGGCCAGCCGCGCCTGTTCGCGGTCGAGCGCCAGCGCACCCTGCGACAGCCCGGCCACCGAGATGGGCCCGCCGGTGCCACGGATGGCCGCGTCGAGGTTGTCGGCCCCGGTGGCCACCGAGTTGCCGACGGTCGGCGACTGCCAGCCGGTGAGCGGCCAGAAGCTGCCCGGATACGCAATGACGCGCCGCGTCGCCTCGGGGCTGTAGTAGTTGGCGCCGATATCCGGCTGCGTCGCGGGGTCGAAGTGGTACAGCGACCGCAACGGCTTGTACGGGGACGGCTCGGTGCCGGGCACGATCAACGCGGTGTCGGCGGACGCGACACCATCGCCGAACGGTGCCGCCCACGTCGTCAGCACCGCCGTCACCGCCCCGACCAGCAGCCTGTTCATGATGTCTCCCGGTGCCGATCCATCGATCCTCAGAGCCTGCTCAACCCGAGCGTGAGCATGAGGCAGCCGCCCGCCCCCACCATGAAACCGGCGCCGCGTTGCGTCCGGGCCCGCAGCCAGTCCCTCAGCGCCGCCGCGGCGGCGCGCGTCTGCCGCGGCGCCACCAGGTAGCTCAGCAGCGGGATCTCGGCCATCGCGAACGCGACGGCGTTGAACGCGAGCAGGGCTTCGGCCCGCGCCGCCGGCGCGGCAGCCGAGGCCAGGATGGCCGCCATCGCCCCCAGGTAGTTGGCGGACGGCAGCGCGGCGCCCATCCCGGCGACCGCGGCGACGTACAGCGAGTCGCCGTGCAGGAGCTGTCGCGCGGTCGCCGACAGCCACCCGGCGCGGGCCGGCGGTGCCGGTTTCGCCGGAACCCGGCGCAGGAACCTGGCCGACACGCCGGTGACCAGCAGCACCGCGACGAGCAGCGCGACCAGCCCGGTGGAGATCTGCACCCCGGCGACGGTGAGGTGCCCGGCCAGCGGGGTGGCACCGATCAGGAACAGCAGGACCAGGCCCACCCCGACCCCCATTGTCACACCGCCGCACAGGAATACGAGCAGTTGCACCAGGGGACGGCGCCGGTTCAGCATGAGGACCACCAGACCGATGCGGACCGGTTCGAGCACCACCGAGAGCCCCAACAAGAGCACGGTGGACCACATGGTGGTGAACCTACTGCACGCGCGGCGGCGCCGTGCGGAAAACTCGCGGTACGACGGCCGGGTCCGTGGACGTTTCCGCCGCCGTCGCACTCCCGAACGCGCCTCACCGGGTAAGCTCACAACCTCGGGGCCGGGTGCGGCGGCAGGACGGGGGGACGTGTTCGGCATCACCACACTGCAGGACTGGACGCCGTCGCGCGGACCGGTCGTCTGTTGGCACGCCTCGCCCGCGGCGATGGACAGGGCCCGGCAGGCGCCGGTCAGCGCGGTGCCGCCCAGCTATCAGCAGGCCCAGCATCTGCGCCGTTACCGCGAACACGCGGCCCGGGGTCTCGATCTGTCGCGGCTGATGATCTTCACCTGGGACGTGGCCGGCCGGTGCGATGTGCGGGCGATGAGTTTTGCCCTCAACGCGCACCTGCGGCGCCACGACTCCTACCACAGCTGGTTCGACTGCGAGGCTTCGGGGCGCATCGTGCGACACACCATCGCCGATCCCGCCGGCATCGAGCTCGTGCCGGTCGAGCATCCGGAGATGACGGCGGCGGATCTGCGCCACCACATCGGTGCGCCGCACCCGTTGCGGTGGGACTGCTTCGTGTTCGGAATCGTGCAGAGCGACAACCACTTCACCTTCTATGCGAGCATCGCCCACCTGCTGGTCGACCCGATGGTCATGGGCGTGCTGTTCACCGAGATCCACGCGATGTACGGCGCGTTGGTGGGCGGCGAGCCGCCCGTCGCGCTGCCGGATGCGGGCCGCTACGCCGACTACTGCCTGCGCCAGCAGCGGGACGCGGCCGCGCTGACCGTGGAGTCTCCCCGGGTCCGCGGGTGGATGCGCTTCGCCGCCGACAACGGCGGGACCCTGCCGTACTATCCGTTGCCGCTGGGCGACCTGTCGGTGCCCCATGCGGGCAAGCTGATCACGGAAACGCTGATGGACGAACGACAGTCGGAGCGGTTCGAGGCGGCCTGCGTCGCGGCGGGCGCCCGCTTCAGCGGCGGGGTCTTCGCCTGCGCCGCCCTGACGCAACGCGAGTTGACCGGCGCCGACGCGTTCGCCGTGGTCACCACCACCGATACCCGCAGGACCGCAACGGAACTCGCCACGATGGGCTGGTTCACCGGGCTGGTCCCGGTCAGCGTCCCCGCGGGCGCGACGCTTTTCCCCGACGCCGCCCGCGCGGCGCAGGCCTCCTTCGACGCGGGCCTGGAGTTGGCGACGGTGCCGTTCGACCGCGTGGTGGAGTTGGCCCCACCCGCGATGGGGCTCACCAGGCCCCGGCCCGGCAACTTCGTGATGTCCTTCCTGGATGCCAGCATCGCCCCCCTGTCCACCGTGGCCAACTCCGACCTGAATTTCAGGATCTACGACGAAGGCAGGATCTCCCATCAAGTATCGATGTGGGTCAACCGCTTTCAGCACGAGACGACGGTGACGGTGCTGTTCCCGGACAATCCGGTCGCCCGCGAATCCATCGACCGCTACCTGGGGGCGATGAAATCGGTGTACGCGCGCGTCGCCGACGGCGGGCACGGCCGCAGCCTGGCCGGTGCGCGCCCCGCCGCTACCCGCGCTGACTGATCAGCTCGTCGAGCAGCGCCAGGAACTCCTCCGGGCGCTCCGGGGTGCACGCCGGGCTGGGCCAGGTCCCCGGCACGTCCAGCGTGACCAGCAGCGACTTGAACGGTCGGCGGATGTCCAGGGGCAGCCAGCGGCGGAAGTCGGAGCTGCCCCAGATGCGGAACCGCTGGGCGAACAGGCCCAGCGGTTCGGTCTTGTAGCCGCGGACGTTGTCCAGCGCGATCACCTTCGACGTGCCGGACGGAAAGTGGTAGCGGCGCAAGGTGATCGCCGCCCGGTCCAGTTGGACCAGGCCGTCGTCGTAGGACTGGCCGTGGGCCCGGCTCACACCCGCGAGCTCCGCAGCTGATGTCCCCGCGCGGTCAGGCAGTGGCCGTCCGCCAACCGCCACTGCCATCCGTGCAGATTGCACGTCAACGTGTCGCCTTCCACCACGCCGAATTTGGAGAGATCGGCCTTGAGGTGGGGGCAACGGCGCTGCATCTGCCAGCCCTCCATCGTGATCGACGCGGAGTCGTCGTGCGTCTCGGCGAACCATCCGTCGGCGTAGGCGATCCGTTCGCCGGTCAGGCACTTGAAGAACGTGTACAGGTATTCGTTGTAACCGCCGATCCGCCAGGCCGTGAAGCGGGTGGACAAGAAGATGGTGTTCACCCAGTCCGGTTCGCGGTCGCGCAGCACCGTGCGCACCAACTCGGGCGCGATCGTGAAGCCGTAGCGCACGCGTTCGTCGGGAATCCGTTCGCGCACCGTCCTTTTGGGGAAGTCCAGGATCACCGTCTCGGGGCCGATCGCCAGCTCGACCGGGTAGCCGATGCCGTCGCAGATCTCGCCGCTGGCCAGCATGATCGGCTCGAACAGCGCGCGCAGCGGCTCGAGCAGCGGCTCCCCGACGGCCGGGGCCCAGCCCGCCTTCTCCGCGGCGATGACGGGCGCCATCCGGTCGGCGTAGTCGGCGATGTAGTCCGCCTTGCCGGTGGTGAAGATCGCCTCGACCCGGTCCTCGGGCAGCGGGTGGCGCAGCGCGGTCAGCGTCGCGCCGGAGAACTCCGCGGTCGACCCGGGGATCATCAGCAGCCCGCGGTCGTGCCCATGGCTGCGCATCTGCTCCAGGAAGACCATCTGGTCGGGGAAGATGTTGGCCGGGTCGGAGCCGTCGTCGTTGAGATGGCGCAACCCGGGGTCCAGGAAGCACGGCGGTCCCGCCGACGGCACCACCCACGTCGCCCCCACCTGGGCGATGTACTGGCGCGCCCGGTCCATCCCGCGCTGCCGCTTCTGGATGCCGAAGGACTCCTTGGCCCGCGCCGGCATGTCGTAGACCATCGGGTACCAGATCGCCCCCGAGTACTGCAGCATGTGCACGTCGATGTGGCCGAATTCGCTTGCCAGCACGTCCAAGTCGACCGGACGGGCGTCGTTCATGTTGAAAACCGTTGTGGTGCCGTCGGAAACCGCCAGCGCCGAGTCGCCGATCGGGCCGTCGGCGGGAGCCCGCAGGGCGATGACCATGACGTCGAGGTCGCCCTTGGGCCCGCTGACCCGGTGCTTGACGGAGTCGGCGGTCTCGAAGAACCGGTGAAAGCCCAGCTTTTCCAGCTCGTTGCGCAGGTCGGGGACCGGGAAGTCCGGCAACAGCACCACCGCGTCCTTGTTGACGTGCTCCCGCAGGTTCCGGGCGTCGAAATGGTCCTTGTGCAGGTGGGAGACGTAGAGGTAGTCGCAGTCGCCCAGCGCGTCCCAGTCCAGCGTGCTGTTGTCGGGGAACGGGAACCAGGAGGCGAAGTAGGCCGGGTTGACCCACGGGTCGCACAGGATGCTGCCCGCGTGGGTCTGGATCAGAAATCCGGCGTGGCCGACGCTGGTGACCTGCACAAATTCCCTTCGGCTCGGGGTGAGGTTACGGCTCCTCAGCCCCTGAGCTTAGCGCGCGGCGGCATCGTCGGCCCGCCACAACCGCCGGTAGAAGGCGATGCGGGCCGGGTCGGCCCACCGATCCGCCACGCCGAGGCCGCCGAGGTCGACGTGCCCGCAACAGTGGCCGTCGGCGCCGACCAGGGTGTTCGGGGCGCACCGGCGGGGGCGAGGACGGGGGCGAGGAGGAGAAGGGCATTTCGCTCTTTCCGGCACTTCGGGCGGCACACAGCCGGGCGCACTAGGCTGGAATGCTGTGGAACCGGCATACGGGACTGTCATCCAACTTGCCCGCCTGGTGTGGCGGGTGCAGGGCCTGACCATCACCGTTACGGGCATCGAGAACCTGCCGGCCACCGGCGGTGCCGTCGTGGCGATCAACCACACCAGCTACCTCGACTTCACGTTCGCGGGTTTGCCCGCCTACCGGCAGGGCCTGGGCCGCAGAGTGCGGTTCATGGCCAAGCAGGAGGTCTTCGACCACAAGCTCACCGGGCCGATCATGCGCAGCCTGCGGCACATCCCGGTGGATCGGCAGCAGGGCACCGCCTCCTACGAGGCCGCCGTGCGGAACCTCAAAGACGGCGAGCTGGTGGGCGTCTATCCCGAGGCCACCATCAGCCGCAGCTTCGAGATCAAGGAATTCAAGACGGGGGCCGCGCGGATGGCGATCGAGGCCGGGGTGCCGATCGTCCCCCACATCGTCTGGGGCGCGCAGCGGATCTGGACCAAGGGGCATCCCAGGAAGCTGTTGCGCCCCAAGGTGCCGATCACGGTGCTCGTCGGCGAACCGATCGAGCCGACGCTGGGCGTGGCGGAGCTCAACGGCCTGTTGCACTCGCGCATGCAGCACCTGCTGGAACGGGCGCAGGAGGAATACGGACCTCACCCGGCCGGTGAGTTCTGGGTCCCGCGCCGCCTCGGCGGGAGCGCGCCGTCGCTGGCCGAGGCGGCCCGCATGGACGTGGAGGAGGCGGCGGCGAGGGCGGCGCGGCGTGCCGAGGGCGCGGGTGGTCCGGACTGATGGCGGAGCCGACGTTCCGCAGCCTGGAGATCCTGGCCCAGCTGATGGTCCTGGCCACCGGCACCCGCATCACCTACGGCGGCGAGGAGAACATCCCGGAGCGGGGCGGGGCCGTGGTGGCCGTCAACCACACCAGCTACGTCGACTTTCTGCCGGCTGCGCTGGCCGTGCACCGGCGCCGCCGCCGGCTGAGGTTCATGATCAAAGCCGAGATGCAGGAGGTGAAGGTGGTCAACTTCCTGATCAGGCACACCGGGACCATTCCGGTGGACCGGCACGCGGGGGCCGGCGCCTACGTGGTCGCGGTGCAGCGGCTCCGCGAGGGCGAGCTGGTCGGGGTGTATCCGGAGGCCACCATCAGCCGTAGCTTCGAGCTCAAAGAGTTCAAGACCGGCGCCGCCCGCATGGCGGGGGAAGCCGGGGTGCCGATCGTGCCGCTTATCGTCTGGGGGGCGCAGCGGATCTGGACCAAGGACCGGCCGCGGCAGCTGGGTCGCAACAACGTGCCGATCGCGGTGCGGGTGGGTCCGCCGCTGCGGGCGCACGCCGGCGTCGCCGAGACCGGTGCGGCGCTGCGCGCGGCCATGACGACGCTGCTGCATCAGGTCCAGGAGCGCTACCCGCACGAGCCCGGGGCGTACTGGGTGCCGCGGCGGCTGGGTGGCGGCGCGCCGACCCCGGCCGAGGCGGCCCGGATCGAGGCCGACGAGGCGGCGGCCCGGGCCCAGGGACGTTCGCCGGGCCAGGCGCGCTGAAAGGTGCGGTAATAAGGTGCGGTAAAAGGGGAGGAAAGACATGGCCGAGCCGTTTTTTCGTTTCGCGGAGACGATCGTCCCGCCCGTCGTGGCGATGAACGGGACGAAGATCACCTACGACGGGCTGGAGAACATCCCGGCGCGGGGCGGGGCGCTGATCGCCCTCAACCACACCAGCTACCTGGACTGGCTGCCCGCGTCGCTGGCCGCCCACCGGCGCAAGCGGCGCCTGCGCTTCATGATCAAGGCCGAGATGGCCGACGTGAAGGCGGTCGACTACGTCATCCGCCACGCCCGGCTGATCCCGGTGGACCGCCGCGACGCGCACGACGCCTACGCGGCGGCCGTCCGGTACCTGCGCGAGGGCGAACTGGTCGGCGCGCACCCCGAGGCCACCATCAGCCGCAGCTACGAGTTGAGGGCCTTCAAGACCGGCGTGGCGCGGATGGCGCTGGAGGCGCAGGTGCCGATCGTCCCGCTGATCGTCTGGGGCGCCCACCGCATCTGGCCCAAGGATCATCCCAAGAAGTTGCTCCGCAACAAGATCCCGATCACCGTGGCGGCCGGCCGGCCGCTGCCGCCGCGCGGCGACCCCGAGCAGCTCAACGCGGCATTGCGGCAGGCGATGAACGCGCTGCTGTACCGGGTCCAGGAGGAATACCCGCACCCGGAGGGCGAGTTCTGGGTGCCGCGGCGGCTGGGTGGCGGCGCGCCCACCCAGGACGACTCCCGGGCGATGCGGGCGGCCGAGCTGCGGCAACGGGCGCAGAAGTACGGGCACGACGGCGTGACGCCACCGGGGCGCGCGCAAGACGGAATCCACTGACGGCGGGCGGATCGTCTCGGTGACCCCAAAATGACGGTGGCCCCAAATGACGGTGACGCAAAAATGACGGTGACGCAAAAATGACGGTGGCGCAAAAATGACACTGCCGGCGCTCATCGCCTGTGACGTCGACGGCACGTTGTTCGACGACGACGACACCATCGGCCCCCGCACGCGCGAGGCGGTGCGGGCCGCCGTCGCGGGCGGGGCGCAGTTCGTCCTGGCGACCGGGCGCCCACCGCGCTGGATACGACCGGTCGTCGAGGAGCTCGGCTTCGCGCCGATGGCGGTGTGCGCCAACGGTGCCGTCATCTACGACCCCGGCAGCGACCGGGTGGTGTCGGCGCGCATGCTCGACGTCGACACCCTTGCCGAGCTGGCCGAGCTCGCCGTGCGCGTGATCCCCGGCGCCGGTCTGGCCGTCGAGCGGATCGGCGAACGCGCCCACGACACGGCCACCCCGCAGTTCATCAGCTCGCCGGGCTACGAGCACGCGTGGCTGAATCCGGACAACACCGAGGTGTCGATCGAGGACCTGCTCAGCGCGCCGGCGATCAAGTTGCTGATCCGCCGGGCCGGCGCCCGCAGCGCGGACATGGCCGCCGCCCTGGCCCGCCATGTCGGCATCGAGGGCGACATCACCTACTCCACCGACAACGGCCTGGTGGAGATCATGCCGCTGGGGATCAGCAAGGCCACCGGTGTCGAGGAGCTCGCCAAGGCGTCGGAGATCGTCAGCGGCGAGGTGCTGGCCTTCGGTGACATGCCCAACGACCTGCCCCTGTTGCGGTGGGCCGGTCATGGGGTGGCGATGGGCAACGCCCATCCCGAGGTGCGTGCCGCCGCCGACGAGGTCACCGCGCCCAACAGCGACGACGGGGTGGGGCGGGTGCTGGAACGCTGGTGGCTCTGACGACTATACGGGCGGGTGGGTCGGCAGCGAGAAGTGTTCGGCCGGCACCTGGGGCCCGCTCGGGGACTGGGTCGACGACGGGCTCGACAGCGGGGTGGTGATGCCGTCGACGACCTCGGTGACGTCCCCGGTGAGACGCTCGAAGTTCACGGTCCCGTGCGCGAAGTTCTGCGTGATCTGAAGGGGCTCTTGGATTTCCGCGCTCGTCGGCAGCCCCAGCGGGCCGCGTTCGTAGCTCAGGGACGCCCACGCGTTGTAGATCGCGCCCGTGACCGGTTGGGGGCCGGTCACCGGCGACCAGTACATCGCGCCCCGGGCGAAGGTGGCGAAGCGGGCGCCGCCCTCGGCGTCGGCTTCGGGCGACGTCGGCGCCCCCAGCACGCTGTTCATCCCGCCGATCTCCTGCCAATGCTGGTAGATCGCACCGCCCTCCAGCGCCTTGATCAGCTCTTCCGGCGGGTCGTTGAAATGCGATGCGATGTCCCGGATTTCGTCCATCAGCGCGTAGGCGGCATTGCCGGGGCAGTCGGTGTTCCCGACGTCGCGGTGGGTGAAGATGGTGGGCAGGTCGGCGATGGCGCCGGCCGGGAACGTGGTGTAGTGACTGCCCGCCGATTCGAGCGCGACCCTGCCCTTGGGGTCCACGCCGTCCATGCCGAGGCGCCAGCCGAGCAACCGGCCGACGGTGCGGAGCTGGATTGGCGTCGGGGGCACGTCGTCGAAATCCCCGATCATGGCCACGCCCCAGGTGTTTCGGTTGAAGCCGCCGGTGTGGAACGCCTCGACCGGCTTGGTGAGGCCCCCGGCGCTGCCCTCGAACACCTGGCCGTACTTGTCGACCAGCGCGTTGTAGGCGATGTCGCACCAGCCCAGGGTCTTGCTGTGGTAGGTGTAGATGGCCTTGACGATGCCCGCCGATTCCAGTGGGGAATAGTCGTTGCTGCCGGCGGTGTGGTGGATGACCGCCGCGCGAATTCCGTTGTCGTACTGCGGGGTACCGCAGCGCAGTGACTCGTCGGCGCCCCACTCGGCCCGGCTGATGACGGCCGGCGCCTGACCCGGCATCAGCACCCCCGACGGCGGCGTCCACTGGTTCTCCGCCGGCGTCTGCGGTGGGGAGATGAGGACCGCGGAGATGTTCTGCCCGAAGCTTTGCTCCTTGGCCGCCGGTTGGTAGCCCAGGCCGGTGTCCGGGTGTGCGGCGCCCGGCGCCGCCGGCGCCCGGGTCACCGCCGCGTCCATCGGGCGGGTGACGGCGATCTGCACCGTCGTGGTGGTGCCGACGAACACGGGATCGGTGCTGCGGGGCCCCTCCGTCGCGCTGTCGGGCTGCGGGTCGTCGGGGGCGGCGGTCTCGTAGTCGGTCTGGTACCACGGTCCCCACGTACCGTCGGGCCGTCTGGCGCGCACGCGGGTCGAACTGCCTGCCAGGTCGCCGGTGAGGGCGACCAGTGAGAACGGTGTGTCCTGCGTGAGCTCGCGGACCGTGACACCGCCGCCCAGCCCGACCAGCGGCTGCTCGGTGAGCTGCGTGTCGCGGGCCGGCGGCGGGGCCGCGGCGTGCTTGTCGCGGACCACGTCGGCCACCGACGCGACGATCACGACGGTCGCCGCGAAAGCGGTGAGCAACATCGTGGGCGCGCGGCGGGACGACACGGGGCCGATGTTACGTGTGTTTCTCGTGTTATTTATGTGGCGACACGGCGCCGGTCGCAGAAACCCCGACGTTCGACGGCACCGCAGAGCCACACAACTCTGCGGTGCCGTCAGGTGACAGGATTTTCGAGCTGCTAGACGGGCGGCGCCGCCGCCGGGACGGCCGCTGCGGCGGCGGGCAGGGCACCGGCGACACCGGGCAGGGCGCCGGCGGCACCGGGCAGGGCACCGGCGGCACCGGGCAGGGCGCCGGCGGCACCGGGCAGGGCGGCGCCGCTCTGCTGGAGCTGCTGCGTGATCGCCGGCATCGCCAGGCCCTTGATCAGGTCGATGGCCTGACCGGCGCCGAGTTGGTTGGCGGCCTGCATCACGTCGTTGACCAGCCCGCCGCCGCCGCTGCTGCCGGACGGCGTGCCGCCGCCCAGGGTGGACGGGTCGCCGAGGATCGGGTAGGTCCCGTCGGCGCCGGGGTCCAGGCCGGCCGGCGTGCTGATCGGCACCTCGCCGGCGCCGCCGACGGGACTCAGGCCCGGCGTGAGCCCGGCGGCCGGACTGGTGAGGCCGGGGGTGGTCGGGCCGCCGGCGGGCAGGCCCGGTGTCGTCGGCAACGCGGCGGTGGGGGCGAGCCCGGTAGCCGCGGGCGTCAGGCCCGGACTGGTCAGGCCCGGGTTGGTCAGGCCCGGACTGGTCAGGCCCGGACTGGTGAGGCCGGGGTTGGTCAGGCCCGGAGTTCCCAGGCCGGGACTCGTCAACCCCGGGCTGGTCAGGCCGGGCGCGGCCCCGGCGCCCCCGGTCAGCGCGGGCACCGGAGGCATGTTGATCCCGAACTGGGACAGGCCCTGCGACAGCGCGCCCATCAGCTCGTTGGGCAGGTCGGAGATCATCGCCGCCTGCGTGAATTCGTGGTGCTCGGGTGTCTTGCTACCCGATGTCGCCTCGTAGACCAGGAAGTATGCGCAAGGACTCGCCACTGCCACGGCGGCGACCGCGCTCATGGCTGTCGAAAGCTTGCGTCGGCGTCGGTTCGGCACGGAAGTCTCCTCAATCTAGCTTCAAACCAGCTCTGTGTTCGTGTCGGCGCGTCCTGCCCGTCGAATCCGGCATGACCCACACACAGTCGATGGTACGAGTGGGAATGCTGTGACTGGAGTGGCGATATTGAATCGTGAGCCAATCGCGACGTAGGTCAACCCGAACGCCCCTGGCTCGTCAAATGGGTTGGGCCCGCGCGGTCGGATACCCTATGCAACCGATGACCGCTCGTTTCGACCTCCTCGTCGTGGGTTCCGGGTTCTTCGGCCTGACCGTCGCCGAGCGCGTGGCTACCCAACTCGGCAAGCGCGTGCTCGTCGTCGAACGCCGCCCGCACATCGGCGGCAACGCCTACTCCGAGGCCGAGCCGCAGACGGGGATCGAGGTTCACAAGTACGGCGCCCACCTGTTCCACACCTCCAACAAGCGGGTCTGGGACTACGTGCGGCAGTTCACCGAGTTCACCGGCTACCAGCACCGCGTGTTCGCGATGCACGCCGGGCAGGCCTACCAGTTCCCGATGGGGCTGGGCCTGGTGTCGCAGTTCTTCGGCAAATACTTCACCCCGACCGAGGCGCGCGCCCTGATCGCCGAACAGGCCGCCGAAATCGACGCCGCGGATGCGCGCAACCTCGAGGAGAAGGCGATCTCGCTGATCGGCCGGCCGCTCTACGAGGCGTTCGTCAAGGGCTACACCGCCAAGCAGTGGCAGACCGATCCGAAGGAACTCCCGGCGGCCAACATCACCCGCCTGCCGGTGCGCTACACCTTCGACAACCGGTATTTCAGCGACACCTACGAGGGCCTGCCGGTGCACGGCTACACGGCCTGGCTGCAGAACATGGCCGCCGACGACCGCATCGAGGTCCGCCTCGACACCGACTGGTTCGACGTCCGCGACCGGCTGCGCGCCGACAGCCCGGACGCGCCGATCGTCTACACCGGCCCGCTGGACCGCTACTTCGACTACGCCGCAGGCCGTCTCGGCTGGCGCACGCTGGACTTCGAGCTGGAGGTGCTCCGCGACTGCGGCGACTTCCAGGGCACGTCCGTGATGAACTACAACGACCTGGACGTCCCGTACACCCGCATCCACGAGTTCCGCCACTTCCACCCGGAGCGGGACTACCCCACGGACAAGACGGTGATCATGCGGGAATACTCGCGATTCGCCGGGGACGACGACGAGCCCTACTATCCGATCAACACCGAGGCCGACCGCACCGTGCTGGCCGCCTACCGGGCCCGGGCGAAGTCCGAGACCGCGTCGTCGAAGGTGCTGTTCGGCGGCCGGCTGGGCACCTACCAGTACTTGGACATGCACATGGCCATCGCCAGCGCGCTGAACATGTACGACAACATCCTCGCGCCGCACCTTCGCGACGGCGCGCCCCTGAGTGACGTGGGAGAGACGGGCGTATGACCGCCGTGAGCCTGCTGGCCCGAATCATCCTGCCCCGACCGGGGGAGCCCCTCGACGTGCGCAAGCTCTACCTCGAGGAGTCGACCACCAACGCCCGGCGCGCCCACGCCACCACCCGCACGTCACTGCAGATCGGCGCGGAGTCCGAGGTGTCGTTCGCCACCTACTTCAACGCGTTCCCGGCCAGCTACTGGCGGCGCTGGACGATCTGCAGGTCGGTCGTGCTGCGGGTCGAGGTGACGGGCGCGGGCCGCGTCGACGTCTACCGCACCAAGGCCACCGGCGCGCGGATCTTCGTCGAGGGCCGCCAGTTCGCCGGCAGCGACGACGAGCCGTGCGCGGTCGAGATCGAGGTGGGGTTGGCGCCGTTCGAGGACGGCGGCTGGATCTGGTTCGACATCACCACCGACACTCCGGTCGCCCTGCGCTCCGGCGGTTGGTACGCCGCCGAACCCGCCCCCGGCACGGCCAGCATCGCGGTCGGCATCCCGACGTTCAACCGGCCGGCTGACTGCGCCAACGCGCTGGCCGATCTCACCGCCGACCCGCTGGTCGACGAGGTCATCGGCGCGGTGATCGTGCCCGACCAGGGCGTGCGCAAGGTGCGCGACCATCCCGACTTCCCGGCGGCGGCCGCCCGGCTGGGCAACCGGCTGACCATCTGTGACCAGCCCAACCTCGGCGGGTCGGGCGGCTACAGCCGCGTCATGTACGAGGCGCTGAAGAACACCGACTGTCAGCAGATCCTGTTCATGGACGACGACATCCGCATCGAGCCCGACTCGATCCTGCGGGTGCTGGCGATGCACCGCTTCGCGCGGACCCCGATGCTGATCGGCGGCCAGATGCTCAACCTGCAGGAGCCCTCCCACCTGCACATCATGGGCGAGGTGGTGAACCGGGCCAACTTCATGTGGACCGCGGCGCCGCACGCCGAGTACGACCACGACTTCGCCGAATACCCGCTGAGCGACACCAACGACAAGAGCAAGCTGCTGCACCGGCGCATCGACGTCGACTTCAACGGCTGGTGGACGTGCATGATCCCGCGGCAGGTCGCCGAGGAGTTGGGACAGCCGCTGCCGCTGTTCATCAAGTGGGACGACGCCGAATACGGCCTGCGGGCCGCCGAGCACGGCTACCCGACCGTGACGCTGCCCGGGGCAGCGATCTGGCACATGGCCTGGAGCGACAAGGACGACGCGATCGATTGGCAGGCCTACTTCCACCTGCGCAACCGGCTGGTGGTCGCGGCGATGCACTGGGACGGTGACGTCACCGGACTGGTCCGCAGCCATCTCAAGGCGACGCTGAAACACCTTGCTTGCCTTGAATATTCGACGGTGGCGATCCAGAACAGGGCCATCGACGACTTCCTGGCCGGCCCCGAGCACATCTTCTCGATCCTGGAGTCGGCGCTGCCCGAGGTGCACCGCATCCGCAAGCAGTACCCGGACGCGGTCGTCTTGCCGGCGGCCAGCGAGCTGCCGGCGCCGTCGCACCAGAGCAAAGCGATGAAGCCGCCGGTCAATCCCGTCTCGATCGGCTACCGGCTGCTGCGGGGGATCGTGCACAACATGACCGCCGCCGACCCGGAAGCCCACCGGCGCCCGGAGTTCAACGTGCCCACCCAGGACGCGCGCTGGTTCCGGTTGTGCACGGTCGACGGCGTCACCGTGACGACGGCCGACGGCTGCGGCGTCGTCTACCGGCAGCGCGACCGGCGCAAGATGTTCACGCTGCTGGCCGCCTCGCTGCGGCGGCAACAGCGGCTGGCGAGCCGGTTCGACGAGATGCGCCGGATCTACCGCGACGCGCTGCCCGCGCTGTCCAGCACGCAGAAGTGGGAGACGGTGTTGCTGCCGGCCCCCGGCAAGCCCGAGCATGCCTGAGGCAGGTCAATCCCCGGCGCCGCGCGGCGAGGCGGCCGTCATCGTGGCCGCGCAGGCGGCGCTGGCCGGGCGCCCCGGGGCGCTGACCGCGGCCCGCGGACTGTCCCACTTCGGCGAGCACAGCATCGGCTGGCTGGCAGTGGCGTCGGCCGGGGCGGTCCTGTCCCCCGCAAGCGGGCGGTACCCCCAGCCGGAGCGCCGCCGGGAGTGGCTTCTCGCAGGCGCGGGCACGTTGGCGGCGCACGCCGCCGCGGTGCTGGTCAAACGCGTGGTGCGGCGGCAACGGCCGCATCACCCGGCCGTCGCGGTCAACGTCGGCACCCCCAGCCGGCTGAGCTTCCCGTCGGCGCACGCCACCTCCACGACGGCGGCGGCGATCCTGCTGGGCCGGGCCACCGGGCTGCCGGCCGGGCTGTGCCCCGCGGTCCTGGTGCCGCCGATGGCGCTGTCGCGGATACTGCTCGGCGTGCACTATCCCAGCGACGTGGTTTTCGGCGTGGCGCTCGGCGCCGCGGTCGCCCGCCTTGCACTCTGGGTGGATGGTGATCGGGTCTCGGCATCAGGCCGATACGGAGGGTCGAATGAGTGAGGACGTGGTGGTCGAACCTCCGGCGAACCTGATCACCGGGGTGGTCAGGGCGGTGCGCCCGCGGCAGTGGGTCAAGAACGTGCTGGTGCTGGCCGCGCCGCTGGCCGCGTTGGGCGGCCCGCTGCACTACAACCACTACACCGAGGTGCTCACCAGGGTGTCGGTGGCGTTCGCGGTGTTCTGCCTGGCGGCCTCGTCGATCTATCTGATCAACGACGTGCGCGACGTCGAGGCCGACCGCGAGCACCCCACCAAGCGGTTCCGGCCGATCGCGGCCGGCGTGGTGCCCGAATGGCTGGCCTACACCCTGGCGGCCGTTCTGGGGGTGGCGTCCCTGGCGCTGTCCTGGCTGGCGACGCCGAACCTGGCGCTGGTGATGGCCGTGTACCTGGCCATGCAGCTGGGTTACTGCTACGGACTCAAACATCAAGCGGTGATCGACATCTGCATCGTGTCGTCGGCGTATTTGCTCCGCGCCATCGCCGGCGGCGCCGCCACCGATATCCCACTCTCGCAGTGGTTCCTGCTGACGGCGGCGTTCGGGTCGCTGTTCATGGTGGCCGGCAAGCGGTACGCCGAGCTGCAGGTCGCCGAGCGCACCGGGGCCCGGATCCGCAAGTCGCTGGAGAGCTACACCAGCACCTACCTGCGGTTCGTGTGGACCATGTCGGCCACGGCGGTGGTGGTCTGCTACGGGCTGTGGGCGTTCGAGCGCGACCACCATTCCGGATCCTGGTTCGCGGTGTCGATGGTGCCGTTCACCATCGCGATCCTGCGCTACGCCGTGGACGTCGACGGCGGGCTGGCCGGCGAGCCCGAGGACATCGCGCTGCGCGACCGGGTGCTGCAACTGCTCGCGCTGGCCTGGATCGCCACAGTCGGAGCCGCGGTTGCCTTCGGCTGAAGCCCACCCCGGCGCCGTCAGGACGACGCGCCGGCGGCCGCCCGTCCGGCGGGTCTTCCGCACGGCGTTCCCCTACGACACCGTGGTGCGCACCAGCCTGTGGGCCGGCGTGGCGGTGGTCTGCGCCCTGTTCGCGTGGGGTGCCTGGCAGCGGCGCTGGATCGCCGACGACGGGCTGATCGTGCTGCGCACCGTGCGCAATCTGCTGGCCGGCAACGGGCCGGTGTTCAACGCGGGCGAACGGGTGGAGGCCAACACCTCCGCGGCGTGGACCTACCTGATGTATCTGGGCAGCTGGGTCGGCGGGCCGCTGCGCATGGAATACGTGGCGCTGGCGTGTGCGCTCGGGCTGTCGGTGCTGGGCGTGGCCCTGCTGATGCTGGGCACCGGCCGGCTGTACGCGCCCAGCCTGCGGGGCCGCAAGGCCGTCATGCTGCCCGCCGGGGCGCTCGTCTACATCGCGCTGCCCCCGGCGCGCGACTTCGCCACCTCGGGTCTGGAAAGCGGGCTGACGCTGGCCTACCTGGGCCTGCTGTGGTGGATGATGGTCCGCTGGGGCCAGCCGGTGCGCAACCGCCCGGAATCCCCGTTCTTCCTCGGCGTGCTGGCCTTCGTCGCCGGGTTCAGCGTCCTGGTGCGGCCCGAGCTGGCGTTGATGGGTCTGTTGGCGCTGTTGATGATGCTGATCGCGGCCCGGACGTGGGCCCGGCGCGGCCTGATCGTGGCGGCCGGGGGACTGCTGCCCGTGGCTTACCAGATCTTCCGGATGGGTTATTACGGCCTGCTGGTGCCCGGCACCGCGCTGGCCAAGGACGCGGCCGGCGACAAATGGTCCCAGGGCATGACCTATCTGGCGAACTTCGACGCGCCGTACGCGGTGTGGGTGCCGGCGGTGCTGCTGATCCCGCTGGGCGTCCTGCTGGCGGCGGCGCGCCGCCGGCCGTCGTTCCTGCGCCCCATGCTGGCGCCCCACTACGGGCGGATGGCGCGCGCGGTGCAGAGCCCGCCCGCTGTGGTCGCCTTCGTGCTGGTCAGCGGGTTGCTGCAGGCGCTGTACTGGATCCGTCAGGGCGGCGACTTCATGCACGGGCGGGTGTTGCTCGCGCCGCTGGTCTGTCTGCTCGCCCCGGTCGCGGTGATCCCGGCGCCGATTCCCGACGGGCAGGACTATTCGCGCGAGACCGGCTACTGGGTGGCCGGGGCGGCCGGTGCGCTGTGGCTGGGTGTGGCCGGCTGGTCGCTGTGGGCGGCGAACTCGCCCGGGATGGGCGACGACGCCACCCGCGTCGCCTACACCGGCATCGTCGACGAGCGCCGTTTCTACGCGCAGGCCACCGGCCACGCCCACCCGACGACCGCCGCCGACTACCTGGACTACCCGCGGATGGCCGCCGTCCTGTCGGCGCTCGACAACACCCCGGACGGCGCGTTGCTGCTGCCGTCTGGCAACTATATCCAATGGGACATCGTTCCGATGGCCCGCCCAGCGCCGGGCAGTCCCGCGGACGATGTAGCGTCGCAAACGCCAGCGCACGCAGTGTTTTTCACCAACCTCGGCATGGTCGGCATGAACGTCGGGCTCGACGTCCGGGTGCTCGACCAGATCGGGCTGGCAAATCCACTCGCGCAGCACACGCAGCGGCTGCAGCACGGCCGCATCGGCCACGACAAGAACCTCTTCCCGGACTGGGTGATCGCCGACGGCCCCTGGGTGAAGGTGTATCCGGGGATTCCGGGCTATCTGGATCAGCAGTGGGTCGCCGAGGCGGAAGCGGCCCTGCGCTGCCCCGAGACCCAGTCGGTGCTGGGATCCATCCGCGCCCCGATGACACCGCACCGCTTCGTCTCCAATGTCCTGCACTCCTTCGAGTTCACCCGGTACCAGATCGACCGGGTGCCGCGCTACGAACTCGCCCGGTGCGGGCTGCCGGTGCCCGAGGAGACCCCGCCGCCGCGCGAGTGAAGTCGTGCGGCCCCGCGCGGTCCTTGCGGGAGGCGATTTTGTGACAAATCTCGAATCGGTCACGACGACGGCGCGCCCCCCGCGGACACCGAGCCGGCAGCAACCGCGCATCGGTGCCCCACCTGCGCGCCACCGCGGTCCGGCACATGCGCCCGAGGGCGGATTCCCGGCCGCCACCGCGCCGGTAATCCGCCGGAATCCGCGGCCGGACGGGGCTTTGCGCGCCGCTCTCGATGTGAGCGGGGGCCCGCAGGTGTGGTTGACTACACGAGCACTGCTGCGCCTTGCGTATGCAGGACTACGTAATTCGCGTGGTAATTCGCGTGCGAGATGACGCGATAGACCGCGATAGGACGATGCACCCGGATTCGGATGCACCGAAAGGATGAGGAAGCAAGGATGACGCTTGTCGACAGGTTGCGCGGCGCCGTGGCGGGGACGCCACGTCGGCTCGTGGTGGGGGCCGTTGGCGCGGCGCTGCTCTCGAGTGTGATCGGCGCCGTGGGGGGCTCGGCGACCGCGGGGGCGTTCTCGCGCCCGGGTCTTCCGGTGGAGTACCTGGAGGTGCCCTCCGCGGCGATGGCTCGCGATATCAAGATCCAGTTCCAGAGCGGCGGCAACGGTTCGCCGGCTCTGTACCTGCTCGACGGCATGCGTGCGCAGGACGACTACAACGGCTGGGACATCAACACCCAGGCGTTCGAGTGGTACTACCAGTCGGGCATCTCGACGGTCATGCCCGTCGGCGGTCAGTCCAGTTTCTACTCCAACTGGTATCAGCCCGCCTGCGGCAAGGCCGGCTGCACCACCTACAAGTGGGAGACCTTCCTGACCAGTGAGCTGCCGCAGTGGCTGAACGCCAACCGCAGCGTCAAGCCCACGGGCAGCGCCGCGGTGGGTCTGTCGATGGCCGGCTCGTCGGCGCTGATCCTGGCGGCCTACCACCCGCAGCAGTTCGTCTACGCCGGCTCGCTGTCGGCGCTGCTGGACCCGTCGCAGGGCATGGGCCCGTCGCTGATCGGCCTGGCCATGGGCGACGCCGGCGGCTACAAGGCGTCGGACATGTGGGGCCCCAAGGACGACCCCGCCTGGGCGCGCAACGACCCGACGCTGCAGGTCGGCAAGCTCGTCGCCAACAACACCCGCATCTGGGTGTACTGCGGTAACGGCAAGCCGTCCGACCTCGGCGGCGACAACCTGCCCGCGAAGTTCCTCGAAGGCTTCGTGCGCACCAGCAACCTGAAGTTTCAGGACGCGTACAACGCCGCCGGCGGGCACAACGCGGTGTTCAACTTCGACGACAACGGCACGCACGACTGGCCGTACTGGGGCGCGCAGCTGCAGGCCATGAAGCCCGACCTGCAGTCGACGCTGGGCGCCACGCCCGGCGCCGGCCCCGCCGCCACCAGCTCCGGCACCGCCAGCGGCGCAGCCGCGGGCAACGCCGGCGCCGGTAACTGAGCCACAGCAAAGCGATCAGCGGCGGTGTGAGCTGTTTCACCACCCTGGGTTCCGGCCGGGCCGCGGCCTGGCTACTGTGCAGACAACGACGAGACGATGGAGGGTGGCCATGAGGGTCGTACGGGGTCTTCCGACGCTGCTGCGGATGCTGTGCATCGCCGCGCTGTCGGTGGGGTTCAGCGGTGTGGTGGCGGTGGGCGGCTCGGCCGGCAAAGCCGACGCGGCCGGCTACGAAAGCCTGATGGTGCCGTCGGCGGCGATGGGCCGCGACATCCCGGTGGCCTTCCTCAAGGGTGGCCCGCACATGGTGGTGCTGCTCGACGCGTTCGACGCCGGCCCCGACGTGAGCAACTGGGTGACCGCGGGCAACGCGATGAACACGCTGGCCGGCAAGGGGATCTCGGTGGCGGCGCCCGCCGGGGGCGCCTACAGCATGTACACCAACTGGGAGCAGGACGGCAGCAAGCAGTGGGACACCTTCCTGTCCAGCGAGCTGCCGGACTGGCTGGCCGCCAACCGGGGCCTGGCGCCCGGCGGTCACGCCGCCGTCGGCGCCTCCCAGGGCGGCTACGCCGCGATGGCGCTGGCCTGCTTCCACCCCGACCGCTTCGGCTTCGCCGGCTCGCTGTCGGGGTTCGTGTACCCCTCGGACACCACCACCAGCGGTTCGATCCTGGCAGGCCTGCAGCAATTCGGCAGCGTCGACGGCAACGGGATGTGGGGCGCCCCGCAGCTCGGCCGCTGGAAATGGCACGACCCCTACGTGCATGCCTCGCTGCTGGCGCAGAACAACACCCGCGTGTGGGTGTACAGCCCCACCACCGAAGGGGCCAGCGATCCCGCCGCGATGATCGGCCAGGCCGGCCAGGCGATGGGCAACAGCCGGATGTTCTACCAGCAGTACCGCAGCGTCGGCGGGCACAACGGGCACTTCGACTTCCCCGGCGGCGGCGACAACGGCTGGGGCTCCTGGTCGGGCCAGCTCGGCGCGATGTCGGGCGACATCGTGGGCGCCATTCGCTGAGGCGGCGAGCCGGTACCGTGGAGAAGGTGCAGCAGGAGGCTGGCCGGCCGCGCCGCTGCGACTTTCCGACTGTGCCGGCAGGAGAACATGGCAACCAACGCGCGGCGTAAGCGCCACCGGATGCTCGCCTGGGCCGCCGCCCTGTCGGTGGCGGGCGTGGTGTTGCTGGTGCTGGTGGCCGTCGTGGTGCTGCTGCGCAGCTCGCAGCCGCCGCCGACCGCCGTGCCGCCCGGGGTGCTGCCGCCGGCCTCGACGACGACGCACCCCCACAAGCCCCGCCCGGCCACTCAGGACGCCTCCTGCCCCGACGTGGACCTGGTCGCCATTCCCGGCACCTGGGAGTCGGCCCCGGACGACAATCCGCTCGACCCGACGGAATTCCCGAACGCGCTGCTGCTCAAGGTGACCGGGCCGCTGCGCCAGGAGTTCCCGTCCTCCCGGTTGGAGACCTACACCGTCCCCTACACGGCGCAGTTCAACAACCCGCTGAGCGGCGACACGCAGATGTCGTACAACGCGAGCCGGGCCGAGGGCACCCGCGCGACGGTCAAGGCGATGACCGACATGAACACCAAGTGCCCGTTGACCAGCTACGTACTGATCGGTTTCTCGCAGGGCGCGGTGATCGGCGGCGACCTCGCCAGCGACATCGGCAACGGCCGCGGCCCGGTCGACGACGACCTGGTGCTGGGCGTGACGCTGATCGCCGACGGGCGCCGCCAGCCGGGGGTGGGCAACGACGTCGGCCCCAACCCGCCCGGGGAGGGTGCCGAGGTCACCCTGCACGAGGTGCCGATGCTGTCCAACCTCGGCCTGACCATGACCGGTGCGCGGCCGGGCGGTTTCGGTGCGCTCAACGACAGGACCAACGAGATCTGCGCCCCCGGCGACCTGATCTGCGCCGCCCCGAACGAGGCCTTCAGCGTCACGAACCTGCCGACCACGCTGAACACGCTGGCCGGTGGCGCCGCGGGACCGGTGCACGCGCTGTACGCCACGCCGCAGTTCTGGAGCATGGAC
This sequence comes from Mycobacterium helveticum, assembly GCF_007714205.1. GTDB lineage: Bacteria > Actinomycetota > Actinomycetes > Mycobacteriales > Mycobacteriaceae > Mycobacterium > Mycobacterium helveticum. The sequence continues at coordinate 39,577 of NZ_VMQU01000003.1, forward strand.
GGGGAACCCGCGACCGCGTGGACGTTGAACTGGGCGCGGGGACTGATCCAGAACGCACCGCATCCCAAACACGGGTGAGGGGACACAAGCCTCAGGTAGGTCGGAGCCGGACGGGATCAGCTGTACCTTGTGATTTGGTGTGCCGCGAACGGCCCCGTAACATTAAGAGAAATTTAAGAGCAACCAGGATTCAGTCGCGCACCCGATCGGGTCGAAGCCGGCCAGCGTGCACAGAGAGCACAGGAGAGCGGTATGCCTTACCACAACCCGTTCATCGTGAATGGGAAGATCAGGTTCCCGGACAACACGAACCTGGTCAAGCACGTCGAGAAGTGGGCGAGGGTCCGCGGCGACAAGCTGGCTTATCGGTTCCTCGACTTCTCCACCGAACGCGACGGCGTGGCGCGCGACATCGTGTGGTCCGATTTCAGCGCGCGCAACCGGGCCATCGGCGCCCGTCTGCAGCAGGTCACCCAGCCCGGTGACCGTATCGCCATCCTGTGCCCGCAGAACCTGGACTACCTCGTCTCGTTCTTCGGTGCGCTCTACTCCGGCCGGATCGCGGTCCCGTTGTTCGACCCGGCCGAGCCGGGCCACGTCGGCCGGCTGCACGCGGTGCTCGACGACTGCACCCCGTCGACGATCCTGACCACCACCGAGGCCGCCGAAGGGGTCCGCAAGTTCATCCGCGCCCGGTCGGCCAAGGAGCGGCCCCGCGTGATCGCCGTCGACGCGGTGCCCAACGAGGTGGCCGGCACGTGGCAGGAGCCTGAGGCCAACGAGGAGACCACCGCCTACCTGCAGTACACCTCCGGCTCCACCCGCACACCGACCGGCGTGCAGATCACCCATCTGAGCCTGCCCACCAACGTGCTGCAGGTGCTGAACGCGCTGGAGGGCACCGAAGGCGACCGCGGGTGCATGTGGCTGCCCTTCTTCCATGACATGGGCCTGATCACGGCGCTGCTGTCGTCGGTGCTGGGCCACAACTTCACCTTCATGACGCCGGCCGCGTTCGTGCGCCGGCCCGGCCGCTGGATCCGCGAACTGGCGCGCAAGCCCGGCGAGACCGGCGGGGTGTTTTCCGCCGCGCCGAATTTCGCGTTCGAACACGCCGCGCTGCGCGGCCTGCCGCGCGACGACGAGCCGCCCCTGGACCTGAGCAACGTCAAGGGGATCCTCAACGGCAGCGAGCCGGTGTCGCCGGCGTCGATGCGCAAGTTCTACGAGGCGTTCGCGCCCTACGGCCTCAAGGAGGAGGCCATCAAGCCGTCGTACGGCCTGGCCGAGGCGACGCTGTTCGTCTCGACCACCCCGATGGACGAGAAGCCGAGGGTCATCCACGTCGACCGGGACGCGCTCAACAAGCAGCGTTTCGTGGAGGTGCCCGCCGACGCGCCCAACGCCGTCGCGCAAGTTTCCGCCGGCAAGGTGGGCGTCGACGAATGGGCAGTCATCGTCGACGCCGACACCGCCAGCGAGCTGCCCGACGGGCAGATCGGCGAGATCTGGCTGCACGGCAAGAACCTGGGCGTCGGCTACTGGGGCAAGGAGCAGGAGTCGACCGAGGTCTTCCGCAACATCCTCAAGTCGCGGATCAGCGAGTCGCACGCCGAGGGGGCCGCCGACGACGGCCTGTGGGTGCGCACCGGCGACTACGGCACCTACCACCGGGGGCACCTCTACATCGCGGGGCGGATCAAGGACCTGATCATCATCGACGGCCGCAACCACTACCCCCAGGACCTCGAGTACACGGCGCAGGAGTCCACCAAGGCGTTGCGGGTCGGCTACGTGGCCGCCTTCTCCGTCCCGGCCAACCAGCTGGCGCAGGTGGTGTTCGACAACCCGCACGTCGGCATCAAGTTCGACCCGGACGACTCCTCCGAGCAGTTGGTGATCGTCGGGGAGCGCGCCGCGGGTACGCACAAGCTGGAATACCAGCCCATCGCCGACGACATCCGGGCTGCCATCGCCGTCGGGCACGGGGTGACGGTGCGCGACGTCCTGCTGGTGCAGGCCGGGAGTATTCCGCGTACCTCCAGCGGCAAGATCGGGCGCCGCGCGTGCCGTGCCGCTTACCTCGACGGAAGCCTGCGCAGCGGCGTCGCGTCCCCGACCGCCTTCGCCAACGACTCCGACTGAACCCACCGAACCCATGGCTGACACAGAATCTGGACCTGGCACGAACCCCGAAAACCTGCCCGCGGTCGCCGGCGGCGACGCCACCGGCACAATGACGGTCCCCGAGATGCGCCAGTGGCTGCGCAACTGGGTGGGTAACGCCGTCGGGAAGTCGCCGGACGAGATCGACGAGTCGGTGCCGATGGTGGAGCTGGGGCTGGCGTCGCGCGACGCCGTGGCGATGGCCGCCGACATCGAGGACCTGACCGGTGTCACGCTGTCGGTCGCGGTGGCGTTCCAGCATCCGACCATCGAGTCGCTGGCCACCCGCATCGTCGAGGGCGAACCGGAGGCGGACACGTCCGCCGACGGCGACATGGACTGGACGCGCACGGGCCCCGCCGAGCGCGTCGACATCGCGATCGTGGGTCTGTCCACCCGCTTCCCGGGTGACATGGACACCCCCGACGCAACGTGGCAGGCGCTGATGGAGGGCCGCGACGGGATCACCGACCTGCCCGAGGGGCGGTGGGAGGAATTCCTGGCCGAGCCGCGGCTGGCCGAGCGGGTGGCCAAAGCCCAGACCCGCGGCGGCTACCTGAAGGACATCAAGGGCTTCGACTCGGAGTTCTTCGCGGTGGCCAAGACCGAGGCCGACAACATCGACCCGCAGCAGCGGATGGCGCTGGAGCTGACGTGGGAGGCGCTGGAATACGCCCGCATTCCGGCGTCCAGCCTGCGCGGGCGGGCCGTGGGCGTGTACGTCGGTGTCTCCAACAACGACTACGCCATGATGGCGGTCTCCGACCCGACGAGCGCGCACCCGTACGCGATCACCGGCACCGCCACCTCGATCATCGCCAACCGGGTCTCCTACTTCTACGACTTCCGCGGGCCGTCGGTGGCGGTCGACACCGCATGCTCGAGCTCGCTGGTCGCCATCCACCAGGCCGTGCAGGCGCTGCGCAACGGCGAATGCGACGCCGCGGTGGCCGGCGGGGTCAACGCGCTGATCACGCCGGCGGTGACGCTGGGCTTCGACGAGATCGGCGCCGTCCTGTCGCCGGACGGCCGGATCAAGGCGTTCTCGTCGGACGCCAACGGCTACATCCGCTCCGAGGGCGCCGGCATGCTGGTCCTCAAGCGCGTCGAGGACGCCCGCCGCGACGGCGACCAGATCCTGGCCGTCATCGCCGGCACCGCGATCAACCACGACGGGCGGTCCAACGGCCTGATCGCCCCCAACCAGGACGCGCAGGCCGACGTGCTGCGCCGGGCCTACAAAGACGCCGGCATCGACCCGCGCAACGTCGACTACATCGAGGCACACGGCACCGGCACCGTCCTCGGCGACCCGATCGAGGCCGAGGCCCTGGGCCGCGTCGTGGGCAGGGGCCGTCCCGCCGACCGCCCGGCGTTGCTCGGCGCGTTCAAGTCCAACATCGGGCACCTGGAGTCCGCGGCGGGAGCGGCCAGCATGGCCAAGGTGGTGCTGGCGCTGCAGCACGACAAGCTGCCGCCGTCCATCAACTTCGCCGGCCCCAGCCCCTACATCGACTGGGACGCGGTGCATCTGAAGGTGGTCGACCAGGCCACCGACTGGCCGCGGTACGGCGGGTACGCGCTGGCCGGCGTCTCGAGCTTCGGATTCGGCGGAGCCAACGCCCACGTCGTGGTGCGCGAGGTCCTGCCCCGTGACGTCGTGGCCCGTGAACCCGAACCTCAGGCCGAAGCCAAGGCGGCCGCCGAACCCGCCGAGGCGCCCACCTTGGAGGGCCACTCGCTGCGGTTCGACGAGTTCGGCGAGATCATCACCGACACGCCCTTCGGAGCAACCGCGGCGGAGGAGGCCGAGCCCGAACTTCCGGGCGTCACTGACGAGGCGCTGCGGCTCAAGGAAATCGCGCTCGAAGAGCTGGCGGCCCAGGAGGCCGCGGAACCGACCACGCCGCTCATCCCGCTGGCGGTGTCGGCGTTTCTGACCTCGCGCAAGAAGGCCGCCGCCGCCGAGCTGGCCGACTGGATGGAAAGCCCCGAGGGCCAGGCGTCCTCGCTGGAGTCGATCGGCCGGTCGCTGTCGCGGCGCAACCACGGCCGCTCGCGCGCGGTGGTGCTGGCCCACGACCACGACGAGGCCATCAAGGGCCTGCGGGCGGTCGCCGAGGGCAAGCAGCGCCCGAACGTGTACAGCGTGGACGGGCCGGTGACCAGCGGGCCGGTGTGGGTGCTGGCCGGGTTCGGCGCCCAGCACCGCAAGATGGGCAAGAGCCTGTACCTGCGCAACCCGGTGTTCGCGGAGTGGATCGAGAAGGTCGACGCCCTGGTGCAGGACGAGCTGGGCTACTCGATCCTGGAGCTGATCCTCGACGATTCGCAGGACTACGGCATCGAGACCACCCAGGTCACCATCTTCGCGATCCAGATCGCGCTCGGCGAGCTGCTCCGCCATCACGGCGCCAAGCCGGCCGCGGTGGTCGGCCAGTCCCTGGGCGAGGCCGCGTGCGCCTACTTCGCCGGCGGCCTGTCGCTGCGCGACGCCACCCGCACGATCTGCTCGCGCTCGCACCTGATGGGTGAGGGCGAGGCGATGCTGTTCGGCGAGTACATCCGGCTGATGGCGCTGGTGGAGTACTCCGCCGACGAGATCGCGACGGTGTTCGCCGACTTCCCCGATCTGGAGGTGTGCGTCTACGCCGCTCCCACCCAGACCGTGATCGGCGGCCCGCCCGAGCAGGTCGACGCGATCATCGCCCGCGCCGAGTCCGAGGGCAAGTTCGCCCGCAAGTTCGCGACCAAGGGCGCCAGCCACACCTCGCAGATGGACCCGCTGCTCGGGGAGCTCGCCGCCGAGCTGCAGGGCATCAAGCCGATGAGCCCGACGGTCGGGATCTACTCGACCGTGCACGAGGGCAGCTACATCAAGCCCGGTAGCGACCCGATCCACGACGTCGACTACTGGAAGAAGGGTCTGCGGCATTCGGTCTACTTCACCCACGGGATCCGCAACGCCGTCGACAGCGGGCACACCACCTTCCTGGAACTGGCGCCCAACCCGGTGGCGCTGATGCAGGTGGGCCTGACGACCGCGTCGGCAGGTCTTCATGATGCCCAGCTGATCCCGACGCTGGCCCGCAAGCAGGACGAGGTCTCCTCGATGATCTCGGCCATGGCCCAGCTCTACGTCTACGGCCACGACCTGGACATCTGGACGCTGTTTTCCCGGAGTTCGGCCGCGCGCTTCGACCCGCAGGACTACGCGAACATCCCGCCGACCCGGTTCAAGCGCAAAGACCACTGGCTGACGGTGTCGTTCTCCGCGGGCGCCAGCTCGGTGATCATGCCGGGCGCCCACGTGGCGCTGCCGGACGGCCGCCACGTGTGGGAGTACACATCCCGGGGTCTGACGAATCTGCCCGAGTTGGTGAAAGCCGCTGCCGCCGAGGTGCTTCCGGATGCGCAACTGACGGCCGCCGAGCAGCGCGCGGTTCCGGGTGAGGGCGCGCGGCTGGTGACGACGCTGACCCGGCACCCCGGCGGCGCCGCGGTTCAGGTGCACGCCCGCATCGACGAGTCGTTCACGCTGGTGTACGACGCGCTGGTCACCCGGGGCGGTTCCGAGTCGGTGCTGCCGGCCTTCACCGCTCACGTCGGCGCCGCGACGGCGGTCGCCGCGGCTGCGCCGACCGCGCCGGAGGCCCCGGCCGGCGACGCCGGGGCCGAAACGCTGACGGACAGCCTGACCAACCGGTACTTCTCGGCCGCCATGGGCAAATGGTCGCCGGACTCGGGCGAGAGCATCGGGGAGCGCCTCGGCCTGATCGTCGGGTCGGCCATGGGTTACGAACCCGAGGACCTGCCGTGGGAGGTGCCGCTGGTCGAGCTGGGCCTGGACTCGTTGATGGCGGTGCGGATCAAGAACCGCGTCGAGTACGACTTCGACCTGCCGCCGATCCAGCTGACGGCGGTGCGCGACGCCAACCTGTACGCCGTCGAGCAGCTGATCCAGTACGCGGTCGAGCACCGCGACGAGGTCGGCCAGCTGGCCGAGCACCAGAAGACGCAGACGCCCGAGGAGATCGCCAGGGAGCAGGCGCAGCTGCTCAGTGGCGTCACGCCGGCGCCGGATCCGCAGGCCGAGCCCGAGACCCAGGGACCGCCGGCGTCCGGCGTCCCCGTCCCGCCGCCCCCGACCGACCCGTCGGGCCCCACGACCAACGGTGCCAAGCCGGATCTGGCCGAGGCGATCAACCAGCAGGCGGTGGCCAAGGCGCTCAACGCCGACGTGCCGCCGCGCGACGCCGCCGAGCGGGTCACGTTCGCCACCTGGGCGATCGTGACGGGCAAGTCCCCGGGCGGCATCTTCAACCCGCTGCCCAAGGTGGACGAGGAGACCGCCGCCACGATGGCGCAACGGCTCTCCGAGCGCGTCGACGGGGCGGTCAGCGCGCAGGACGTGCTGACCGCGGAGACCATCGAGGCGCTGGCCGAGACGGTGCGCGGCCACCTCGAAGCCGGTGAACTCGACGGCTTCGTGCGCACCATCAGGGCGCCGCGGGACGATTCGCAGATACCGGTGTTCGTGTTCCACCCGGCCGGCGGTTCCACCGTGGTCTACGAGCCGCTGCTGAACCGGTTGCCGGCGGACACCCCGATGTACGGCCTGGAGCGCGTCGAAGGGACCGTGCAGGAACGGGCCGCCCAGTATGTCCCCAAACTGCTGGAGATCAACGGGGACAAGCCGTTCGTGCTGGCCGGGTGGTCGCTCGGCGGCGCGCTGGCCTACGCGTGCGCGATCGGGCTCAAGCGGATGGGCGCGAACGTGGCGTTCGTCGGCATGATCGACACCGTCCGGCCCGGCGAGGAGATCCCGCAGACCAAAGAAGAGACCCGCAAGCGCTGGGACCGGTACGCGAGGTTCGCCGAGCGCACCTTCAACGTCGAGATTCCCGCGATCCCCTACGAGCAGCTCGAAGAGCTCGACGACGAAGGCCAGGTCAAGTTCGTGCTGGACGTCGTCCAGCAGAGCGGCGTGCAGATTCCGGGTGGCATCGTCGAGCACCAGCGCACGTCGTACCTGGACAACCGGGCGCTGGAGACGGTCCGGATCGAGCCCTACGACGGCCACGTCACCCTCTACATGGCCGATCGCTACCATGACGACGTCATCGAGTTCGAGCCGCGCTACGCCGTTCGCCGGCCGGACGGTGGCTGGGGCGAGTACGTGTCCGACCTCGAGGTGGTGCCGATCGGTGGCGAGCACATCCAGGCCATCGACGAACCGATCATCGGCAAGGTGGGCGCGCACATGACCCACGCCCTGAGTGAGATCGAGCGCCACACGAGTGAGGTAGGCAACTAGTGACGGACACAGCTCCAGGGCCGGCTCCCGTTCAGCACAACACGGCCGAGAAGCTGGCCGAGTTGCACGCCCGCCTGGAGCTGGCCAAGGAGCCCGGCGGTGAGAAGGCCGTCGCCAAGCGCGACAAGAAGGGCATTCCCAGCGCCCGCGCGCGCATCCACGCGCTGGTCGACCCCGGTACGTTCCTGGAGATCGGCGCGCTGGCCAAGACGCCCAACGACCCCAACGCCCTGTACGGCGACGGCGTGGTCACCGGCCACGCCCTGATCGACGGCCGCCCGGTCGGGGTGTTCTCCCACGACCAGACCGTCTTCCAGGGCTCGGTCGGTGAGATGTTCGGCCGCAAGGTCGCCAAGCTGATGGAGTGGTGCGCGATGGTCGGGTGCCCGATCGTCGGCATCAACGACTCCGCCGGCGCCCGCATCCAGGACACCGCCACCTCGCTGGCCTGGTACGCCGAGCTGGGCCGCCGCCACGAGCTGCTGTCGGGGCTGGTGCCGCAGATCTCCGTCATCCTGGGCAAATGCGCCGGGGGAGCGGTGTATTCGCCGATCCAGACCGACCTGGTGGTGGCGGTGCGCGACCAGGGCTACATGTTCGTCACCGGCCCCGACGTCATCAAGGACGTGACGGGCGAGGACGTCACGCTCGACGAACTGGGCGGCGCCGACCACCAGGCCCGCTACGGCAACATCCACCAGGTGGTCGAATCGGAGGCCGCGGCGTTCCAGTACGTGCGCGACTTCCTGTCCTTCCTGCCGTCCAACGCCTACGACAAGGCGCCGGTGGTGAACCCCGGCCTGGAGCCGGAGATCACCGCGAGCGACCTCGAGCTCGACTCGATCGTGCCGGACTCGGACAACACGGCCTACGACATGCACGAGATCCTGCTGCGGATCTTCGACGACGGCGACTTCCTCGACGTCGCCGCGCAGGCCGGGCAGGCCATGATCACGGGCTACGCGCGGGTCGACGGCCGCGCCGTCGGTGTCGTCGCCAACCAGCCGATGCACATGTCCGGGGCGATCGACAACGAGGCCTCCGACAAGGCCGCGCGGTTCGTCCGGTTCTGCGACGCCTTCGACATCCCGCTGGTCTTCGTCGTGGACACCCCCGGCTTCCTGCCCGGGGTGGAGCAGGAGAAGAACGGCATCATCAAGCGTGGCGGGCGGTTCCTGTACGCGGTGGTCGAGGCCGACGTGCCGAAGGTGACGATCACGATCCGCAAGTCCTACGGCGGCGCGTATGCCGTGATGGGCTCGCGGCAGCTGACCGCCGACTTCAACTACGCCTGGCCGACCGCGCGCATCGCGGTGATCGGCGCCGACGGCGCCGCGCAGTTGCTGATGAAGCGCTTCCCGGATCCGACGACCCCGGAGGCCCAGCAGATCAAGCGGGACTTCATCGAGGGCTACAACTTGAACATGGCGATCCCGTGGATCGCCGCCGAACGCGGCTTCATCGACGCGGTCGTCGAACCGCACCAGACGCGGCTGCTGATCCGCAAGTCGATGCACCTGCTGCGCGACAAGCAGCTGTGGTGGCGCACCGCGCGCAAGCACGGCCTGATCCCGGTCTGAGTTCACGCTCGCGGCGCGGGCGCCCCGTCGATGAGCGATTGGGTGCCCAGCACGATCGCCGGGGCGAGGCGCTCGGCGTCCTCGGTGGCGGGTTCGGCGGTGTAGTTCATGATGCGGATGTCGTCGGCGGCGACGATGAGTGTGTCGCAGTCCAGCGGGATGTGCCCGACGCATCTCGGTGATCGTGATCGAGCCGGGATTCATGCCGGGCACCGGGCTGAGCAGAGCGCACGGCACCGCAATGCAACGGATAGGACGGGTCATCGAGCGAATCCCCGGTGTCTTTTCGCCCGGAAAGTCCGGACCGGCGCTCGCGTCGATCGCCCTCGACGACCGCTGGGCGCACCTGCGCGGCGGTGCGTTCGTCGTCAAAGACCAAGAGCGCCAGGTCAAACCGTTCGCGCAGGATCCAGTCCGGGAGGCCCGGCTGTGGGATGCCACCGCCGGGCTGCTGAACACCGCCCGCAACTAGAGCAGTGGTGGCGACCCGCGGCGCCCGGCTACGCCGTGCTTGCGATCGCCGCTGGAGAGATGGTGGCGACCCGCGGCGCCCGGCTACGCCGTGCTTGCGATCGCCGCTAGAGGCTCAACGCGCCGTCGGCCAGCTCGTCGAAACGGTCCAGCGCCTCGTCGGACTCGGCGTCGATGCCGCGCAGCGGACCCCGGTCGGCCAGGTAGCGCTGCGTGTACAGCCGGGCGACGAGCGCTTTGCGGTCGTCGCCGCGGGCCTCCCGCTCCCAGGCGGCCTGCTCGGTGAGCAGGGCGCCGGCGTAGACGTCGCCCATGAACTGGGCCAGCGGGAACAGCCGCGCCTCGGCGGTGTCGCGGTCCAGCTTGGCCCAGGCCGTGACGGCCGCGTCGAGGTCCTCGATGCGCCCGGCGACCAGCCGGGCGGTTGCGTCGTCGTCGGACACCGCGACCGCGTCGCGCAGCCGCGCCAGCAGCGTCTCGTGCGCGCGGGACTGCTCGATGCCGCGGCGCACGTCGAGGCACAGGATGTTGTCGGGGCCCTCCCAGATGGTGTTGACCTGTCCGTCGCGCAAAAGCCTCGCCACCGGCCAGGTCTCGATGTAGCCGTTGCCGCCGTGGATCTCGATGGCGTCCGACGCCGCGGTGATCCCCAGCCGGCACACCTTCAGCTTGGTGACCGGCACCGCGATGCGCTGCCGCGGACCGGGGCGCCGGCGGTGGTTGGTGGCCCCGGTGCCGTCGAACACCAGCGCCAGCGCGGCCTCGACGTCGACGATCATCTCGGCGAGCTTGCGCCGCATCAGCGGCTTGTCGGCCAGTGCCCCGCCGAACGCGTGGCGCTGCCGCGCGTAGCACAGCGACTCGACCAGGGCGCGGCGCGCGTTGGCCAGCCCGAACAACGCGATGCCCAGCCGCGCGGCGTTGGTCAGCTCCATCATGCGGCCCAGCCCCTTGCCGTCGGACGGGGTGGACGCGTCGCTGGGCTCCCCGGACAGCAGGAACGCCTCGGCGTCGACGAACTCGACCTCGCCGGAGGCCACCGAGCGGGTGCCCAGCTTGTCCTTGAGGCGGCGCACCCGCACCCCGTTGCGCGATCCGTCGCGGCGGGTGCGCAGCACCAGGAAGTTGGCGACCCCGCGCGACGAGTCCGGGGCGCCCTCCGGCTTGGCCAGCACGACGAAGGCCTCACCGGCGCAGTTGGACGCGAACCACTTGAAGCCGTTCAGCAGCCAGGAGTCACCGGTGCGGGTCGCGGTCGTCTCCAGCGCCCCCAGGTCGGAACCGCCGGTGCGTTCGGTGAGCAGCTGCGCCGTCTCACCCGCCCACTCGCCGGAGGCGAACTTGGCCAGCACGTGCTCGCGCACGTCGGCCGGAGCGTAGGCCGCCACCAGCGACTGCACCATGCCGCCGCCGGTGCCCAGCGCGCAGCCCATCCCGATGTCGGCCTGGTTGAGCAGGTAGTTCGACGCGAACAGCGGCAGCGCCGAACTCATCTTGGCGGCCTTCGCCTCGGAGCGCAGCACCTGCTGGGCGTCCAGCACCGCGCGCTTGGACTGGGCGAACGACTCCGGCATGACGACCCGGCTGACATCGTGTCCCCACCGGTCGTAGCGCTCCAGCCGGGGCGGGTTGCGGTCGGTCTCCTCGGCCCACCGCGCCACCGGGCCGCCCATCAGCTCACCGATGCGCGACAGCTGCGGCTCCACGGCGGCCAACTCGTCGGACCGCAGGTAGTAGGCCATGGTGGCCTGCAGCGTGGGATCGGTGCGGTACCAGTTGAGACCGACGGCGCCGCGGTAGTTCTCCGTCTGGTAGCGCTGCGCCTTCTCGGGGGTGGAGAAGGGCAGCCGGTCCACCGACTCGGGGGCGTAATCGCTCATGACGTGACGGTATTACAGGGGTCACGCCGACGCGCGCAGCGGTCGCCTCCGATACGCGCCTGTTCCGCCGCCCGCGCCGCGGCGGGCCAGCGCGTCGGGGTCCAGGATCAGCACGCTCTTGCCGTCCGGCCGGATCCAGCCGCGGGCGGTGAACGTGCGCAGCGCCTTGTTGACCGTCACGCGGTCGGCCCCCACGAGCTGCGCCAGCTCGTCCTGGCTGAGCTCGTGCTCCAGGCGCAGCCCGTCGGCCTCGGGGGTGCCGAAGCGCCCGCCCAGCAGCAGCAGTTGGCGCGCCACCCGGCTCGCCACGTCGCTGGAGACCAGCTCGACCTGTTGCTCCTCGGCGTGGGTGAGCCGCTGCGCCAGGGATTGGAGCAGCTGCTCGCCGATCACCGGCCAGCGAGCGATCCAGGTGCGCAACGTGGCACGGTCCAACCACACCGCGCGCACGTCGGTGATCGCGCTCGCCGTGCAGCTGCGCGGGCCCGGATCGAACACCGCGAGCTCGCCGAACGCGTGCGTCGGGCCCAGGATCGCCCGCAGGTTCTCGCGGCCCCCCGGGCCCCGCAGGCTGATCTTCACCGTGCCCGAGACGATGACGTGCACCCGATCGCCCGGGTCGCCCTGGGTGAATATTGTTTCGCCCGAACGAAATTCGTCTGTGTACAGCTGCCGGGTCAACGCCGACGCCGCGGCGGGCTCGACGTGACGCAGGATTCCCGCCCGCCTCAGGGTCTGGGCCAGGATCCGGTCCTCGTCGCCCGACGTGACATCGGGTGCGGCGCCCATCGGAGCCCTCCTCATCCGGCCAGGAAAACCAGGCGGAAATTGCCGAGCTGCAGTTCGTCGCCGTGGGACAGCGCCGCCGAGTCGACCGGCTCCCTGTTCAGATACGTGCTGTTGAGGCTGCCGAGGTCCACGATGCGGAACGCGTCGGCGCCGTCGTCCCTGCGTATTTCGGCGTGCCGGCGACTGACGGTGATGTCGTCGAGGTAGATGTCGCTGGCGGGGTGGCGGCCGATGGTCGCAACCGGCGCGTCCAGCAGGAACCGGGCTCCGACGTTGGGGCCGCGCTTCACGACCAGCAGGGCCGACCCGCGCGGCAACGCCTCGACTTCGGTGTCGTCGCCCGGCCAGGCGAGCTCGTCGCGGACATCGGCGAGCGAGGCCAGGTGGGCCGTGTGGTCGTCGGGCGCGTGGCCCCGCTCGCTCGCGTCCTGCGCGGCGCTCCGGTGGCGGATCACGCGGCCCGCGGGAGGTCGGGCGCCGCCATGGCGGCCGGCGACGTCGGCCGGGCCGCCGCGGGCCACCAGCCGACGTAGGTAAGGTACAGCCCGACGAAGGCGAACGCGACGCAGAGGGAGACCCACAGGCCCTGCGCGCCGATCATGCTGTCCGCCAGCGAGACGAAGGCCTGGGGGAAAGACAGCAGCAGCACCCCGCGCAGGGTGATCAACCAGCCCAGCAGCGACACGGTGATCGCGGCCGCGCCGTGCCAATACTGGTGTGCTGCGACGACGATCAGGCCGGACAGCAGGACGAACGCACCGGCAACCCAGGTCCACAGCGAATTCGCCTCGAACTGCGCCAGCAGCGCCTGCATGTCCGAGGCGCGCGCCACGGCGGTGACGTCGACGATGACGAGAAAAAGGCCGAGCACGCGCGCGAACATGCGGGTCCTGGCCTGCGATTCCGGTGGAGCGTTCATTGCCGTGCCTCCGTGTGATGCCGGTCCCATACCTGAATCGGACCACCCGGGACAGCGCCGGGCTAGGGACCGAAGTCCCGTTCGTGCGGACCTATGGCCCTGCCCCGGCGCGCATGATCGGCGCCGGTGTTCCCCGGCGCGGACGCCCTGGTCGTCACCGCCGCCACGAACTCCCCCGCGTCAGGGCTTGATGCGGATCGGTCCCGGCGACCACCAGCCGGTGCGGGTCGCGGTGCCCAGGTCCAGCTGGGCGGGACGCGCCTGCGCGATGGTGTCGAACTTGCGCAGCGATCCCCAGTCGCGGCCCCAGTCGTGGGACAGATACGTCGACATCACGTGGGCGCGCAGCAGCAGGTCGGTGATGCCCAGCAGCCCGCCGTTGACGCCGTCCTCCCAGGTGTCGGTGTCCTGCTTCTTGGCGTTGTAGTCCGGCGTGATGCGGAACTTCGGGATCTCGGTGACGCCGTTGACGTGCAGCATCGGGTGCTGGCACGGGAAGGCCAGCCCGACCGCCCAGTCCATCAACACCGGCTGCGACGAGCCGACGTATTCCTGCACGGAGCGCAGTTCGGGCACCCGCGGCGGGGTCACCGCCACCCAGTCCTCCGGCGTGAGGGAGAGGTCCTCGGCCACCAGCCGGACCGCGACCGCGTCGGCGGGCATCTGGGACCGGGCGAAGCGCAGGTTGCGCCACACCTTGGGTTGTTCGCCGTAGAGGTCGTAGGGCGTCAGCCGGCCGGCCGGGACGATGCCGGTGGTGGGGTCGCCGCCGGGGCCGGGCCTGCCGTACTCCAGCACGACGGTCTGCCCGGCGGTGTGGCCGTGCAGGATGCTGTTGCCCGTGATCCTGCCCGCGGCGGTGACCACCAGCAGGGGGTGCCCGTCGTCCGGCTTGGGCAGCCGATACCACGCCGACGTCAGCCTGCTCTGCTGCTGGGGACCGGTGGTGTAGCTGCCCGCCAGCGGAACCCGGTCGGGGTCCAGGCCGTAGGGCAGCGGCAGCATGGAGCCGTTGATCCCCGGCGACTTCAGCTTGGTGGGCCCGTACCAGTCGTAGTCGGTGCCCGGCTGCGGGACCGCCGTCTCCCGGACCGCCTCGGCCAGGGTGCGTTCCGGGACGCCGTTGGGCGTGAACCCGGTGGGGTCGACTCCGCCCAGCGGTCCCAGCGGGCCGTAGTCGCCGGGCAGGGGCGTCATGAAGCCGGCGTTGCTGTCCGGCTCGACGAGCACGTCGTCGGCCAGCGCGCAGCCCCCGGAGAACTCCCGCAGGTTGTCCCAGCCGTTGGAGTAGGTGGGGTACTGGCGCACGATCCCGGCCACCATCGACGCGACGAACACCAGCGCCATCAACCCGGCCGCGATCGGCACCGGCGCCGCCGTGACGGCCCGCGCCAGCCGGCCCTCCCCGCGCTCGCGCGAAGCGAAGTGCAACCACACCGCCCAGCCGGCCGCGACCACGAAGAGCGCGAAAACCATTGTGCTGATGCTGATCCCGCCGAGCCTGGGCATGATGTTGTTGAACGGCACGCCGTAGCTCGAGACGTACCACCAGCCGTTGGTGGTGGCGAAACACAGCGCCAGCACGAACAGCACCGCCGCGGTGAACGCCATGCGGTTGCGCGACCAGCGCAGCACCCGGTGCGACACCAGCACCGTGGTCAGCGCGGCCATCGCCGCGCCCACCGCGGCGAACAACCCGAAGTGGTGGACCCACTTGGTGGGGGTGAACATCAGGAAGAACATGGTCGCGAAGATGACGCCCATCAGCCGCCAGGCGGGCCCGCGGGCCACGCCGGGAACGCGCTTGCGCCGCAACATGATGAACACCGCGGTGAACAGGCACAGCGCGGTGATCAGGAAGCCGAACCGGCGCGACAGCGAGCCGTCGACGGTGGGCAGGATCAGGTAGTAGTAGCGCAGGTTCTCGGTGTACCAGGCCTGGCTGGGGCCGATGTCGGTGCGGATCCGGGTGGCCTCCAGCACCGTCGACAGCGTCTGGTCGGCGAACACGACGGTCAGGATGACGAAGCCGGCGGCCAGCATCGGGGCCACCAGCGGCCAGGTGCCGACCAGGCGGTGCCGTTTGACCATGATCCGCACCACCGGGCGGCCACCGGCGATCAGGGCGGCGACCGCGATCAGACCGGTGGGCTGCACACCCAGGGTGAAGGCGGCGGTGACGACGGCCAGCGCCGCCGGCGTCACCCGCGAGGCGCACATCGAGCGCTCGATCAGCACGTAGGTGATCAGCGAACCCAGCGCGATGATCGGCTCGGGCCGCAGTCCGTTGTTGAACGGCATCCACGCGGTCAGCAGGACCAGGCCGGCCGCCCAGTTGGCGGCCGTGCTGCCCGTGACCGCGGGCCCCAGCCGGGGCAGCACCTCACGCGAGAGCAGCAGCCAGCACACGAGCCCGGCGACCAGGTCGGGCAGCCGCATCCACAGGCTGCCGTCGCTGACGTGGGTCATCAGCGCCAGCAGGTTGTAGTACCAGCCGAACGGGTCCTCCGGGCTGCCGAACCAGCGGAAGTAGTTGGACATGTAGCCGGCGTGGTCGGCGACGCGGGCCATGCCCAGGATGTAGCCGTCGTCGGAGGAGTTCGCGCCGATCACGTGCCAGAGCAGGAAGCCGAAGATCACCGTGGCGTCGACCAGGGTGAACGTGCGCCAGCGGGTGGGGATCAGCCGGTGCATGCGGCGCCCGTCCAGCTGGTCGAGGCGCCACAGCGCGATCAGCGCGACGATGGTCGCCACGACGGCCAGCACCATCGCCGTGAGCTTCAGCGTGGTCGGGGTGGTGGAGAACCGGGTGTCGATCGTCGCGGAGAGCCGCAGGCCGGCCGGGGCGGGGCCGGTCAGGTCGGTGAACACCCCGACGATCTGGGGTCGCAGGTTGGGATCGGGGAAGCCGCCGCGCACGGGCCTGCCCGCCGGATCGGTCAGCCCGACGAAGGTGGCGAAGGTGCCGGCCCGGGTGGAGGTGATCTCGATGCGCTGACAGTTCGGGGACGCCACCCGGTCCCGCGGCGCGCTGGCGATCACCACGTTGCGGTCGGTGACGTCGACGCGCTGGCGCCCGGCGACGACGAACAAGGCGTTGAGCGCGGCGTCCTTGCCCTTCTTGGGTGCGGTGCTCAGGACCACGCCGCCCTCGGGCGGCAGGGCGCGCAGCACCGAGCACGGCACGCTCGCCGTCACGTCGACCGGGGTCAGCGAGATCAGCGGCGCCGTCACGCTGTCGAGCTGGCCGCGCCCATCCACGTGTTGGGGCCAGTTCAGCGTGGCGGTGGTCTGCACGACGGGCAGCAGCGGCGTGGCGACCGACAGGAGGAAACCGACCAGCCCGGCGATCGTCGCGACCCAGCGCGTCGCCCGCACGTCCCGGCGGGTGACGCGGCTCGCGGGGGCCCCGCGGCGTTCGGAGTTGATGACGCTCATGGGAGGGCTCGAATCGGTCCTTTGCGGCTCCAGCCGGGCACAATGGTCACGCCCGGCACGACGGCGGCGTCGGGGGCTTTCGCTGCCGGCACCAAACGGTGGTACTGCTCGACGGAGCCCCAGTCGCGGTGCCAGTCGCCACGGAGGTAGGTCGCGACGGTCGAGGTGTACATCATCGCCTGGGTGAACAGGAACGGACCGCCGGCTTCGCCGGCCTGCCAGCCGTTCGACGACGCCGCCGTCTGCTTGTGTTCGGGCATGATGCGGTAGTCGGGGAGTTCGGCGACGCCGAGGTGTTCGGCGAACGGCCGCTGGCACGGGAAGTTCGCGGCGGTCGCGACGTCCATCAGCACCGGTGTCCGCGATCCGAGCAGCTGCTGCAGGGTCTGCAGCACCGGGACCCGCGGCGGGGTGAACGCGAACCACTGTTCGGAGCTCAGGTTCGGGTCGTAGGCGACGATGCGCGCCACGTTGGCCTCCGGCGGCGCCCAGGCCAGCGGGAACCGCAGGTTGCGCCACGCCGGCTCCGGTCCGACGTCGATCGGCTGCACCTCGTTCAGCGGCTGGGTGCTGCCGTCGGGGCGCGTGACTCCCCACTGCAGCTTGAGCGACTGCCCGTAGGTGAACGTGCCGTCCTCCTTGTAGGACCAGATGGCACCGGCGGCCGAGACCACGACCAGCGGACGGTCCGGTGTGCGGGGCGGCAGCTGGTACCACGCGGAGGCCGCCGTGGCGGCCAGCGAGTTCTCGCCGTAGCTGCCCATCACCGGGGTGCGGGCGGGGTCGAGCCCGAACGGCAGGGCCGCGTGCGACCCGTTCACCCCGACCGGCCCCCTGCCGCCGGCGGTGCCCGCGGAGTCGCTCATGGTGGCGTTGGGCTTGTTGGGGGAGGCGTCGGAGTTCACCACCCCGGGTTTGGTCACCACCGGGTAGGACCGCAGGTCGTCACCCACCCCGTCGGGTTTGAAACCCACCGGGTCGAGCCCGCCGAGCGGGCCGTCGGGCCCGAACCGCTGGCCGGGGGCCGGCCGCAGCATCCCGGCGTTCGGGTCGGGTTCGGCCAGCACGTCGTCGGCCATCGCGCAGCTGGTGAGTCCGGACGTGATGGCCGCGAGGTTGGCCTTGCCGGTGGTGTAGAGCGGGTAGCGGAACACCACGCCCTTGGCCAGCGAGGCGACCTCGCCGATCACCATGATCGACGCGACCACCAGCAGCGGGGTCGAGGCCAGCACCCGATTGCGCCGGTTGTCCTTGACCTCGGTGTGCCCGGCGTAATCCATCCGGAAGTGGTACCAGGCCCCCAGCAGCCCGGTCAGGATCGACAGCGTCAGGAACATCGACGTCACCGGGTGGCTGGCGACCACCGGCGGGATGTCGTACCAGGGCACCCCGTAGTTGTTGACGTCGAACCAGCCGTTGACGCCCGAGGTGGCCCACGCCAGCACGAACAGCAGCGCGGTGACGTAGAGCGTCAGGTTGCGCCGGCTGTGCAGGCCGATCCGGGCGAAGGCGAACGCGGTGACGGCGCCGAGGAGGCCGGCCAGCCCGGCGAACACGCCGAACTGCACGGCCCACTTGGTCGGGGTGAAGGTCAGCAGCAGCAGCCCCACCGCGGTGGTGCCGATCAGCCGCCAGGCCGGGCCGCTGGCCACGCCCGGCACCCGGCCGCGCCGCAGCAGCACCACCAGCACCACGAACATGCACAGCAGCAGCACCAGCACGGCGAAGCGCCGCGACATCGAGCCCTCCGCGTTGCTCTCCACGGTCAGGAAGTAGTAGCGCAGGAAGTCCTGGTACCAGGCGATCGTCGGGCCGACCTCATATTTGATGCGCGCCGACTCTGCGACCGTGGCCAGCGTCTGGCTGCGGAACACGACGACGGTGATCAGCGACAGCGCCGCCGCCAGCACCGCCAGCGGCGCGAGCACCCCGTCGGTGGCCCGGCGCCGCCGGATCACGACGGCGATGGCCCGCGCCCCGGTCAGCAGCGCGGCGACGGCGATCAGGCCCTGCGGCGCCAGCGTCGCGGTGAGCATCGCGACGATGACGGCGACCGCAGCCGGAGCCAGCCGGCCCAGCGCGATCGCGCGTTCCACCAGCATCCAGGTGGCCACCACCCCGAGGGCGATCAGCGGCTCGGGCCGCAGCCCGTTGTTGAACGGCAGCCAGGCGGCCAGGAACACCGCGCCCGCGGTGAGCACCGCGACCCGGTTGGCCGCCAGGCCGCCGCGGCCCGGTCCGAGCCGGCGCAGCGCCCAGTGCCCGATGATCAGCCAGCACGCGACCCCGGCCAGCGTGGCCGGCAGCCGCATCCACACGCCGGCGGTGCTCACCGACGCCATCCGGGACAGCACGGACAGATACCAGTCGAACGGCGCGTCCGTGGCCCCGAAGAAGCGGTAGTAGTTGGCCACGTAGCCGGCCCTGGCCGCGTTGCGGGCGATGGTCAGGTTGTACCCGTCGTCCGACGAGGTGGCACCGATGACATGCCAGCCCAGCAGCGTCGCGATCACCCCGGCGTCGGCCAGCCGGATCGCGGCCCCGGCGCGCCGGGGCGCCCCCGATCGGATTCGGCCGCGGCTGCGCCGGTCCAGCGCGGCCAGGGCGGCGACGGCCGCCAGCACCGACAGCGCAGCCACGACCATCACGGCCGTCTTCAGCGGGGTGGGTGCGGTGATGAAGCGGGTGTCGATGTCCACGCGCGCCGACAGCCCGGGCTGGGCCGGCACCGTCAGGTCGGTGAAGATGCCGCCGATCTGGGGCTTCTTCTCCGCCGGCAGGACACCGACGGCGCCGGGGATGCCGACGAAGTCCGCGCCGACGGACCCCGCGTCGGCCCACAGGTGCAACGCCCTGCAGGCGGCCGAGGCGACCGCCGAGCGCTGCGCCACCGCGGCCACCGAGTCGCGGAACGCGGCCACGACCACGTCCTTGTTGGCGCGCACGAACAGCCCGTTCTTGCCGGCGTCGACGCCGTTGGCGGGCAGGGTCGAAACCACCAGTCCGCCGTCGGCGGGCAGGGTGGCCATCGCGGGGCAGGGGATGGAGATGTCGAGTGTGCGCGGCGCCCCGGACACCAGCGGCGCGGTGATCTGGGTGACGTGCCCGTCGGCGGTGCCCTGCGGCCACAGGATGGTTGCGGTGGTCTGCCGCACCGGAAGCAGGGGGACGCAGGCGCACAGCAGCACACCCGCGATTCCCGCGGCGACGGCCACCAGCCGCAGGACGCGCCGGGATGGCCGATTACCGTCGGGGGACACGAGGCTCGATGGTAAGCGACGCCGCTGAGGACGCGGGGCATGGACGCGGCGATAGGCCCCAGCGGGTGCGCGCCCGCGCGACACGGCGACATTCGGGTGAATTGGGCGACTTTCTCGGTTGGGCGGCCGCGCGATGGCGCCCCGCCCTCAGTGCCTCAGCGGCCCGGGGTTCCACAGGCCGCCGCGGGTGACCGTCCCCAGTCGCAGCCGAGCCGGCTGGGCGTCGGGGTAGTAGGGCGTCAGCCGCTGCAGCGAGCCCCAGTCCCGCGACCAGTCGTCCTTGAGGTAGCTGGCCACCGTCGTCGCCTTCACCAGCAGTTCGGTGACGCCCAGCGGGCCGCCGCCGTTGTTGTCCATCACCGGCGAGTTGGCCTCCGCGCCGAAGCGGTCCGGCAGGATGCGCCATTTCGGTGTCTCGTCGACGCCGTTCTGGTGGCCGAACGGCCGCTGGCAGGGGAACGCCAGCCCGACCAGCCAGTCCAGGAACACCGGGTCCGTCGAGCCCACGACGTCCTGCAGCGTGCGCAGCCGCGGGATCCGCGGCGGGGTCAGGGCGATCCAGTGCTGCGGCGCCAGGTCCTCGTCGTCGGCGACCAGGCGGACCTGGGTGGCCGACGCCGGGATCGCCGACAGGGCCAGCCGCAGGTTGCGCCACGCCGGGGACGCCCCGACGTCGGCGAACTCGAACGCCCCGCCGGGGTGCCCGTCGGCAGCCTCGGCGTCGGTGGCCCACTGGACCTGGACCTCGCGCGGGTCGAAGCGGCCGGCCGCGCTGACCACCAGCAGCGGGCCCGCCTGGTCGCGGGGCGGCAGGCGGTACCAGCCCGACCGCAGCCTGGCCGGCACCTGCACGCCGGGACGCCAGCTGCCCAGCACCGGGGTGCGCGCCGGGTCCAGGTTGTAGGGCAGTTGCGCGCGGGAATTGTTGACACCGGGCGCGGCGCGGGTGCCCCCCTCGGTGCCGGCCCCGGTCCCGGTGATCGGGTTGTCGTCGCCGACGAAGCTGCGGTCGCCGGGTCGTTCCATCACCGGGTCGGCGCGGACGTCGGCGGGAATGCCGTTGGGCGTGAAGGCCTCCGACATGCCGGCGCCCAGGGCCGCCGCCACCGGGCCCGTGACCGGGGCCAGCATCCCGGCGTTGGGGTCCTGCTCCACCAGCACGTCCTCGGCCAGGCCGCAGGTGTTGCCGGTCAGGGCCTGCAGGTTCGACCGGCCCACCGACCACGCCGGGTATTGGCCGACCATCGCCACGGTCAGCGACGCCACCTCGAAGACCACCAGTGCCCACGCGGCAATCGCCAAGGGGGACTGGACGATTCCGGCCAGCCGCGACCCGAGACGGGTTTTCGACGCGCCCGGGGAACCGACCGCGCCGACGGCGACGAAGTGGAACCACGCGGCCAGCAGCAGCACCAGCATCGTCAGCCCGAGGAACACCGTCGACACGCCGTAGTGCCACCTGGGGAACGAATTCGACCAGGGCACACCGAAGTTGGAGACGTACCACCAGCCGTTCACGCTGGCGAAGCACTGCGCCATCAAGAACAGCACCACGGCCGCGAACACGGTGCGGTTGCGGCGCGAACGCATGGCCCCGGCACTCACCGCGACCGCGGCCAACGCCCCCAGCGATCCGGCCAGCCCGGCGAACACCCCGAAGTGGTGGGTCCATTTGGTGGGGGTGAACATCATCGCCAGGAACGAGATGATGGTGATCCCGATGATGCGCCGGCTCGGCCCGGCGGCCGTGCCGGGGATGCGGCCCTTGCGCAACGCCATCGCCACCGAGATGCCCAGCGCGAGCAGCACCGCCAGCACCGCGAACCGGCGGGCGATCGAGCCGTCGGGGCTGGCCATGAACAGCCGCTCATAGCGCAGGTGCTCGTCGAACCAGGTCAGGCTGGGGCCGACGGCGCGCTTGAGCGCGGTGGCCTGCATCTCCCCGGCCAGGGTCTGGTCGCGGAAGATCAGGATCACCGTCACGGTCGCCGCGGCCAGGATGGGCGCCAGCAGCGGCAGCAACCCGAACCGCTTGGACCTGCGGTGCAGGATGGTCCGCAGCGGCCCGACCGCGACCAGCAGCGCACCCACGGAGGCGATGCCCGTCGGCCCGGAGAACAGCGTCAGCGCGCCGATGATGCAGGCGCCCGCCACGGGCAGCAGCCGGCTGGTGGCCACCGCGCGTTCCACCGAGCACCACGTCAGCAGGATGCCCAGGGCGATGATCGGCTCGGGCCGCAGCCCGTTGTCGAGCGGCAGCCACACCGCCAGGAACATGCCCGCCGCGGTCCAGGCTGCGGCGCGGCTCCGCTTGACGGCGTGGCCCAGGCGGGGGATGACCTCGCGGCTGATCAGCCACCAGGACGTCAGCGCCATGATCAGGGTCGGCAGCCGCATCCAGATGCTGGCGGTGCTCACGTGGGCCCACAGCGCCAGCAGGTCGTAGTACCAGCCGAACGGGGCCTCGGGCGTGCCGAACCAGCGGTAGTAGTTGGCCATGTAGCCGGCGTGCTCGGACACCCGGGCCATGGTCAGGATGTAGCCGTCGTCGGAGGTGTTCGCGCCGACGAAATGCCACCACACCAGCACCGCGATCACCAGCGCGTCCAGACCGCCGATCGACCACCACCGCGCGGGCAGGAAGCGGCGGTGCCGGGTGGCCCCGGCGGTTTCGAAGGCGGTGTCGAGGACGTGCAGCGCGACCAGGGCGGCGGCGGTGCACAGCAGCCCGAGGATCATCGCGGCCAGTTTCAGCGGCGTGGGGCTGCTGCTGTAGCGGGTGTCCACGGTCGCCGCGAGGCTCAGCCCGGGCGGCGCGGGGCCGCTCAGGTCGGTGAACACGCCGACGATCTGCGGCCGGAAGTCGTAGCCGCTGCGCTCCCCGCGCAGCGGCGCCCCGGGATGTTCGGCGTTGGGCCCCTGGCGCAGCCCGACGAATTCGGCGACCACCTTCTCGGCGTGCGCGGTGAACGTCAGCCGCCGGCAGGCCGGGCTGAGCACCTGGCTCAGCGGGGCCGTCACCACCGGGACGTTGCGCACCACCAGTACCAGGTAGTCGTTGGCGCGCTGGATGAGCAGGCCGCGGTCGACGGCCTTGGGGGCCTGCTTGGGCACCGTGGACAGCAGCACCGTCTTGCCGGCGTTCTCGGGCCCGGCCAGCCCGGCGGCGGCCCGGCAGGGCACGCTGACGTTCAATTCGGTGGCGACGTAGCCGATCAGCGGCGCCTCGACGCTGTCGAAGGTGCCGTTTTGCGGCCAGTCGAGCTGGGCGGAGGTCTGGTTGACCGGCAGCAGCGGCGTGGCGACGGCCAGCAGGGCCCCGAGTAAACCGGCGACGGTCGCCACGAGCCGAGCGATCCGGTGGTTGGTTCCCGCGTCGCTCACGGAGCTAGATGGTAGTTCTTCGGCCCTAGCTGGGGTTTCGGTGACCATCAGCCGCCGCTCCCGGGCTTGCGGATGGCCAGGACGAACGGGCCGACGCTGTCGACGGCGAAGCGGGGGCCGGCGAACAGGGCCGCCCGCAAATCGACGACGTAGCGCCGCACGTTGGGCTGGTTGGGGTAGACGTCCTCGGCCAGCCGCAGGGTGTAGTTCCCGTTCGCGCCGCGACGCATCAGGAACACCGTCGGCGGCGGCCAGGGGCAGGTGTCCAGCGCGTGGACGAACTCGTCGGCGCTCTTGAGCGTCGACCACTTCTTGATCTGCGCCGCCCGCAGGTCGAACTGCGCCAGCGGGTTGGCGTAGTGCGAGGTCAGCCCCTGGAACCCCCAGTACGGGTAGTAGGACAGGAAGCTGTAGTCGGCGGTCATCACCACGGTCTGCTCACGTGCCCGGCCGGTCACCTGCCGGATGGTGGCATCGACTTTCGCGTAGAACTTCTCCGAACTCGCCGGCCGCCGGTCGCCGCGCTGCCCGTGGCCGTCGGTGTCGGTGTAGGCGATGGTGAGGTCGGGGCGCAGCACCTCGGGGATGTCCTGGCTGAACGCGATCGCCGCGGCCAGGCCGACGGCGCCGGCCACCGGCAGGGCGGCGCGGCTCCTGTCGGCCAGCGCACGGGTGGCCTCCAGGAAGCCGAACGCCCCGGCCGCGACCAGCAGCACGGTCAGCGTGGGCTGCAGCCGGAACGACAACAGCGTGGTGCGCGCGAGCGTGGTCAGCATCGACAGCAGCGACCACAGGTAGACGGCCAGCACGCCGATGCCCAGCGCGCCGGCCCGCACCGACGACCGGGCACACACCACCAGCCACAGCGTGCCCAGCATGCACACCGCTCCCAGCAGGGAGAACTGCAGCATCGGGAAGGTCAGCTCCGCGCCGTCGGCGGGCAGGTAGTGCTGGGCGCTGCCGGTGTTGCTGACCGGACTGTGCGCGGCGCGCAGCAGGAACGGCAGCCAGGTGGTGCTCGCGATGGCCGCCGCGATCACGGCGATGACGGCCAGCCGCCGCAGCGGGTCGAGCGCCGCCTCGGCGCCGCCGTGCCGCCAGCGCGCCCCGGCCGGCAGCAACGCCATGAGCACCACCGTGAAGGCGGTGAACGCGAACAGCAGTGTGTACCAGGTCGCCGTCCACCCCAGGAACAGCCCGGCGCCGATGACCGCCGCCCAGCCGCCGCCGCGCGCGCCGGCGCGCAGGCCCGACCAGGTCAGCACCAGCACCGGCGGCAGCAGCACCGTGATCATCGCGGCGTAGGGCTCCGGCGAGCCGTAGGCCAGCGTCGCCGCCGCGGTGGCCGCGGTGACCACCAGCGCGTACTCGAAGCGGACCAGCTGCCACCACAGCACCAGCGCCACCGCGACCGCGACGGCGATCGAGGTGATGGCCCACGGCTTGAACACCTCCCAGGCCGGTGTGCCGGTGAGCGCCGCGACGCGGCCGCCGATCCAGAACCAGCCCGGCGGGTAGAACGGCGGCAGGCCGAGGTAGGTCATGTCGTGCAGGGCGGGGCTGGCGGCGAGCCGGGTCAGGTATTCGGTGCGGAACTGCTGGTCCACAGAGACCCCGAACAGGTACAGCGTCGTGGCGCCCAGCGGCATGCCCAGGGTGACGACGGCGAACGCGGAGACGAACGCCAGCCCGCCCAGCCGGGCGAGCAGACGACGGCCCCGGCGCCACGCCCAGGTGGCGGCGACGAGCCCGGCCAGGCAGCCGACCTGTCCGACGGTGGTCAGCGCGTGCAGCTGGTTGGAGGACGGGTAGGCCGGCCACTGGACACCGGCGATCGCGACCAGCGACACGACGGCGACGGCGACGGCGACCAGCACGGCCGCGGCGATCTGGCCGAGGCCGTGCAGCGCGTTGCGCATGGTCAGATCGGCAGCCTGCGGAAGACGCTCCGCGGGATGTGTCGCAACACCATCATCACGTAGCGGAATGCTGCCGGCGCCCAAACCAATTCCTTACCTTTTGCCGCCGCCGTCACCGCGAGGTTCGCGACGTACTCCTTGTCGACGGTGAGCGGGGCTTCCTTGACGTGCGCGCTCATCCGGGTGCGTACCTGCCCCGGCCGGATCACCAGGACGTGAACCCCGTACTCCCGCAGAGCTTCTGCCAAGCCGAGATAGAAGCCGTCCAGGCCTGCCTTGGAGGAGCCGTAGACGAAGTTGGACCGCCGCACCCGCTCGCCGGCGACCGTGCTCATCGCGATGATCTGGCCGAAGCCCTGCGCGCGCATCTTTTCGCCCAGCAGCACGCCCACCGAAACCGCTGCAGTGTAGTTGATCTCGGCCGCCAGCACGGCCTTGCGCTGGTCCTGCCACAGTTCCTCGGCGTCCCCGAGCACGCCGAAGGCCACGATCGCCACGTCGATGTCGCCTCGGGCGAACGCCGCATCGATCGTCTTCGGATGGCTCTCGGGGTCGGTGGCCTCGAAGTCGATCAGCTCCACCGACCGCGCGCCCGCCGCCTTCATCTGGGCCACCGCGTCGTCGCGGCCCGGGTCGTTCGGCATGGCGGCCAGCACGATTCGCGCGTGCGCGTTGCGCAGGTAGCGCTCGCAGATGGCCAGCCCGATCTCCGACGTGCCGCCCAGAAGCAGGATGGCCTGGGGGTTTCCCACGGCGTCAAGCACCATTTACAGCAGCTCCAAACGTCGGGCCATGTCCGAGACGAACACTCCGGTCGGATCGACCTTGCGGCGCAACGCAATCCATTCGTCGATGCGGGGGTACATGGCGTGGAAGGTCTCGGCGGTGGTGCGCGAGTCCTTGGCGGTGTAGACCCGACCGCCGAATTCCAGCACCCGGGCGTCGAGCTCGTTGAGGAATTCGTTGACGCCGGGCTTGTTCGGGAAGTCCATCGCGACGTTCCAACCGGCCATCGGGAAGCTCAGCGGCGCATTGTTGCCCGGACCGAAGAGCTTGAACACGTTGAGGAATGAGTAGTGGCCCCGGGTTTGAATCCAGCGGATGATGCCCTTGAACTCCTCCATCGCATTTGGTGGCACCAAGAACTGGTGTTGCGCAAAACCTCTTGGGCCATAGGCATATTGCCACCCAGTCGTCAAATCAAGCATGTGGTAGAACTGCGTCAGGTTGACGATCTTGTCCTGGTAGTTCCCGCTCATCCGGTAGAACGCCTCACCGACCATGCTGCCCGTCAGCTTGGTCACCACGCCGACCGGGAAGATGTTGGGCACCGCGGGCAACTGGGGGGCGGTGAACTGCAGCGGATTCTTGGCGAGCTTGGGTGGCAGCTGCTCCGCCTTGGCCAGGCTGCCGCGGCTGATCGCCGCACGGCCCAGCTTGGGTGGCGCACTGATCGAGTCGAACCACGCGCTGGAGTAGGTGTAGTTGGCTTCGCTGCCGTCGAGGTGGGCGGCCACCGTCTCGTCGAGGTCCTTGGTGGCGATTCCGTCGGCGATGAAGTATGCCGTCTCCGTCGGCGTCATGGCGATGGTGGCGCGCAGCACGATCCCGGTCAGCCCGTTGCCCCCGACCGTGGCCCAGAACAACTCGGACTCCTCGCCGGCCGGAGTCAGGTGGTGCACGGCGCCGTCGGCCGTCAACATGTCCATGGACCGCACGTGGTTGCCGAAGCTGCCCGCGCTGTGGTGGTTCTTGCCGTGGATGTCGCAGGCGATGGCCCCGCCGACGGTGACCTGGCGCGTTCCCGGAAGCACCGGGACCCACAGCCCGAACGGCAGCGCCGCCTTCATCAACTGGTCCAGGCTGACCCCGGCGTCGACGTCGACGAGCCGGGAGTCGGCGCTGATCGAATGGATGGTGTTGAGCCCCGTCATGTCGATCACCAGGCCGCCGCCGTTCTGGGCGTTGTCGCCGTAGGACCGGCCCAGGCCGCGTGCGATGACGCCGCGTCCGCCCGCGTCGGCGACCTGGGCCACCGCCTTGGCGATCACCTCGGGATCGCGGGTCGACAGCACCCGGGCCACCGAGGGCGCGGTGCGGCCGAAGCCCGTCAGCCGGGTGGGGGTGGTGGGAACGTCACTGCTCGACATCGTCAAAGAGGGTACCGCCTGTACGTCCGGGCTCAGCGGATGCGGAAGATGACGGCCCGCTGCACGACGAAGTTGATGACGGTGGCGGTGCCCTGCGCGACCACGAACGCGGCCGGTATCGCCCACGCCCGGTAGTGCCACAGCGCGAGGCACAGGTGGTTGAGCCCCACCTGCACGGAGAAGGTGACCGCGTAGAGAACCATGACCGCGATGAACCGGGCGGTGCTCGGTGCCGCCTGAAACGTCCACCGGCGGTTGATCAGGTAGGCGGTGATGGTGCCCACGACGAAGCTGGTCGCCTTGGACAGGTCGACCTGTAGGTGCACCGCTTGGTAGAGCACCAGGTACAGGCCGAAGTCCACGATCCCGGCCAGGCTGCCGGCGATGACGAAACGCCCCACCTGCGTCATCAGGTTCAGGTGCGGGCGCGGCGGCGCCGCGCCGGACTCGGCGGGGATCATCGGGAGGAGTCTAACGGGGCGGCTCGGCGACCCGGGGTGCGTCAGCCGGGCAGCTTCACGTCGAGCACTTCGACCCGGTTCTGGCCCTGCGGCGTCGCATAGGTCACGGTGTCGCCGGCCTGGCGCCCGACCAGGGCCCGCCCCAGCGGGCTGTGCGCGGTCAGGGTCTCGGCCTCGCGGCCCGCGGGTGTCTCCTCGACGATGGAGATCACCTGCATGGTGACGACTTCGCCGTCGCCGAAACGCAGCGTCACCTCGGTGCCTGCGGGCAGCGTGGGGGCGCCGTCTTCGGCGGGCAGCGGACCCCCGCGCAGCCGCCGGTCCAATTCGGTGATCCGGTCGGTGAGGCTGACCAGTTCCTCGGCGCGCTGAATGGCCTCCGCCGCGTCGCCGTGGTCGCCGACCATGCCGCGGTCGTTTCTGACCTCCAGTTGCAGGCGCTCGCGGCGCTGCCGCAGCCGGTCCAACTCCGCGGCGAGGTTCTCGCGCGCCGCATCCGCCGCTGACGGGGCATTCTCGCTCACGTTCGCCGTCCTTCCGCCCCGCCTGGTTTTCCGTCGGTTATACACACCGATCTCGGTCCGGTCGACCGGACTACCCGTTCGGCGCCGCTGCGCCGGCCGGGCCGGCGCTGATCCCGCTGCTGTACGGGGCGCCGTATCGGGATCCCTACGGCAGGACGAGCAGCATCTGCGTCCCGCAGCGCGCGAACATGGCGTCCGCGCTCAACATCGCCGGCATCGCCGGCATCGCCGCCAAGGCGGAGGCCGAGCTGAAGGGGAAGATCGACAGCGCCGCCCATTCCGTTATGCGGCAACGCTTACGGGGACCTGGCGTGGCTGCGGGCACCGGATGCGGGCAGCCGGACCTAGTCGACGGCTCCTGGTGGCGCCACCCATTCCGTGGGCTGACCGGTGATCGTCGCTATCCGATCGAAGTCATGGTCGTAGTGCAGCACCACGAGCCGCGCACGTTCGGCGGCGGCGGCGACGAGCAGATCCCCGAGTTTCACCGTGCGGTGCAGACCTGCCACGGCGAGCGCCCCTTGCACCTCTAACGCACGGTCCAGCACGTCCTGATCGATCGTCGCCCGGGGCCAGGGTGACCGAGCGTGCCGGGTGCGTTTCCAATCCCGCCCGTTGCGCGCGCTGATCCCGGCTTCGAGGTCGGTGATGGTGCAACGGGCCACCAGCCCGGCCTCGATCAGCGGGATCAGCCGCTGCGCCACGGCCGGCTTGGTCACACGAGCGACGGCGGAGGTGTCGCCGAGAAAATGGGCTTTCAAGCCCACGCGGACCCGCGCTGCTCGTCGGCGGCCAGTTCCGCACTGCCCGCTATCACCTCAGGGTGCAGCAGGGCTTGACGCCGCTGAGCGAGCGCCAACACCTCCGCCAGAGCCTCGTTCACCGTCGCCTTGGCCGTCGACGTGCCGAGCAGTCGCCGCGCCTGCTCAAGCTTGTCGTCGTCCACATCGATCAGCCGCTTCGTCATCCGCCGAGTATATCCAAAAGGACAGAAGTGAATATCCTCGGCGAGCTCTGCCGCCGGCTTGCAACAAGGGGGACCGGACGTCCGGCGCGGCCCGGGCTCAGACCCAGTAGGGCACGCGGGCGCGGTATTGCCGCATCGCGAAGGCCGCCAGCAGCCAGCCGACCACGGTCAGCGCCAGCACCACCGCCCAGTGCCGCAGCTCCTGATGGGCGCCCAGCAGCGGGGCGCGGACGATGTCGAGATAGTGCAGCAGCGGGTTGAGTTCGACGATGCTCGCCCAGCGCCCGGCGCCCTGCTGGCGCAGGGTGTCGTCGTTCCAGATGATCGGGGTCATGAAGAACAACAGCTGCACGACCGAGAACAGCAGCGGGCCGATGTCGCGGTAACGGGTCGCCAGGATGCCGAAGCACAGTGCCACCCAGACGCAATTGAGCACGACGAGCACGAGCGCCGGGAGCACCGACAGGTCGGCCCACGACCACGGCTTGGGGTAGATGATCGCCACGACGACATAGATGACGATGTTGTGCGCGAACAAGATCATCTGCCGCCACACCAGCCGGTAGACGTGCACGGACAGCGGCGTCGGCAACTGCTTGATCAGTCCCTCGTTGGCGACGAACACGTCGGCGCCCTCCAGGATGGCGGCGTTGATCAGGTTCCAGATGATCAGGCCCAGCGTCACGTAGGGCAGGTGCACCGACAGCTCGAGGTGGAACAGCTTGGAGTACAGGCCGCCCATCGCCACGGCGGTGGTTCCGGTCGCGATGGTGATCCAGAACGGGCCCAGCACCGAGCGGCGGTAGCGCTGCTTGATGTCCTGCCAGCCCAGGTGCAGCCACAGCTCGTGACGCCGGAAACCGTCGGCCAGGTCGCGGCGTGCGCGGGCCAGCGTGCGTGACTGTGTCGCCGCATCCAGCAACGTCATCGGCGCCGCTCCTCCTCATCGCTTCGCTCTGCATCGTCGTCGGCGCGTGTCATGCCGGGCCTCCAGGCGTGCCGAACTGCTCGCGGCGCCCCATGCGGCGCAGCCGAATCCATTCCCGGAACCCTGCGGGGTCGCGGCGGGTCACCAGGAAGAACCAGCCGAAGCGGACCCACTCCTGCACCAGCAGCTTGCGCAACCCAGGCTGCGAGAGCAGGTAGCCGCGGTTGCGGTAGGTGAAGAAGCGCTTGCCGGGGTCGTCCGGGTACTGGGTGTGCATCCGGCCGCCCAGGATCGGCCGGAACTCGGAGGTTCCGCAGGGGTGCAGGTAGACGGCGTCCAGGCAGGTGCCGAACGGCAGCCCGGAGCGCACCAGCCGCCGGTGCAGCTCGACCTCGTCGCCGCGGATGAACAGCCTCAGGTCGGGCACCCCGACCGACTCCAGCGTGGCCGCCCGGAACAGCGCCCCGTTGAACAGCGACGCGATGCCGCGCAGCAGGTCGTCGCCCGCCTCGGTGCGCAATTCGCTGGTCAGCCTGCGCCACACCAGGCCGCGCCGCAGCGGAAAGGCCAGGCGCCGCGGGTCGTCGGAGTTGCACACCATGGGCGACACCTCGGCCAGCCCGTGCCTGTGCGCGCAGGCCAGCAGCGTGGCCAGCACCCGGCTGTCCCGGGGGCGCCCGTCGTCGTCGGCCAGCCACACCCAGTCGGCGCCCAGCGCCAGCGCGTGCAGCATGCCCAGCGCGAAACCGCCCGCTCCGCCGAGGTTGCGGTGCGACGCCAGGTAGGTGCTCGCAAGCGGTTGCCCCTGCACCAGATCGCGCACCCGGCCGTCCGCGGCACCGTCGTTGTCCACCACGACCAGGTGATCGGGCAGCCGGGTCTGGCTGCTCAGCGCGTCGAGCGACGTGGCGAGCTGATCGGGACGCCGGTGGGTGACGACGACGGCGATGACGGATTCGGTGACGGATTCGCTCATCCCACGGACCGGGTCTCGGCCAGCACCTCGCGCACGTGCCGGGCCGCGTCCTCGCCCTCGTAGGCGCGCACCACGTCTTCGATGCCGCCGGACTGCCGGATGACGCCGTGCTCGATCCACATCGCGGTCTTGCACAGCCGGGCGAGGAATTCGTTGGAGTGGCTGGCGAACACCAGGATCCCGGACCGCTCCACCAGGCTCTGCAACCGGGACTGCGCCTTCTTCAGGAAGTCGGCGTCCACCGCGCCGATGCCCTCGTCGAGCAGCAGGATCTCGGGGTCGATGCTGGTGACCACGCCCATCGCCAGCCGCACCCGCATTCCGGTGGAGTAGGTGCGCATCGGCATCGACAGGTAGTCGCCCAGCTCGGTGAACTCGGCGATCTCGTCGACCTTGGCCAGCATCTGCCTGCGGGTCTGGCCGAGAAACAGGCCGCGGATGATGATGTTCTCGTAGCCGGAGATCTCCGGGTCCATGCCGACGCCGAGGTCGAAGACCGGCGCCACCCGGCCGGTGACCTTCGCCCAGCCGCGGGTGGGTTCGTAGATGCCCGACAGCAGCCGCAGCAGCGTCGACTTGCCGGCCCCGTTGTGGCCGACCAGGCCGACCCGGTCGCCCAGTTCGAGCGACATGGTGATGTCGCGCAGCGCTTCGATGACGACGACGTTGGAGTTGTTGCGTCCGATCGTGCCGCCCGCCTTACCGAGGAAGGCCTTCTTCAGGGAGCGCGACTTGGCGTCGAAGATGGGAAACTCCACCCACGCGTTGTGCGTCTCGATGTGAGGACCGGAACCGGGCACCGTCACCTGTTTGCGACCTCTTACAGGTATTGGCCGTGCCCGGCGTGGCCGGCCTTGCCCATGCCCGGGGGCAGCGCGCCCTGGCGCATCTGCTCCAGCTGTGCGCGGGCGGCCATCTGCTGGGCGAATAGCGCGGTCTGGATGCCGTGGAAGAGCCCCTCCAGCCAGCCGACCAGCTGCGCCTGGGCGATGCGCAGTTCGGCGTCCGACGGGGTGGTGTCCTCGCTGAACGGCAGCGTGAGGCGGTCGAGTTCCTCGCGCAGTTCCGGGGCCAGGCCGTCCTCGAGTTCGCGGATGCTGGTGGCGTGGATCTCGCGCAGCCGGTTGCGGCTCGCGTCGTCCAGGGGTGCCACGCGCACCTCCTCGAGCAGTTGCTTGATCATCGTGCCGATGCGCATCACCTTGGCGGGTTGCTCGACCAGGTCGGTCAACGAGCGTTCGTCGGAGTCGTCATCGACCGCCATGATCCGCGGGTCGACGCCGCCGATGACCTCGATGCCGTCATCCTCGTTGCCCGTACTCACTGGGTCACCATCTTTCTGGGCCACCATCCTTCTCGGAGCTAAGCGTGTGGCGCCGCGGCCTGCCCGCGCCATTCATAGATTTTGGCCCCGCCGTTGTCGTAGATCAGGTTCCACGACTGCGATTTCTCCAATGACATTAGCCCGTCGGGAACGGCGAAACCCCGAACCGTCGGCTTGCTGATCAGGATGTAGCGGATGTGCAGGGCCCGCACGGCCTCGACCACCCGCGGATCGGAAACCCCGTTGCGGGCGTAGGCCCAGATGATGAAGCGGTTGTAGCCCGGCCCCGCCTGTTGCGGGTAGTCGTAGTGGGTCCACAGCGGGTGCAGGTCGGCGACGGCGTACATCCACGCGGTGCCGTCGGTGTTCGCGTCGGCGATCAGGGTTTCGCGGGCGCCGGGCAGTTTGGCGAGGTAGGCCATCGCCATGAGGTCGCGCTGGTCGATGATCACCGAGTCGTATTTGTCGCCGAACAGGAACGCGTGACGCGGGAAGTAGTGCCAGGCGCTCAGCACCCCGGCCACCGCCACCAGGACCGCCGTCGCCGCGGCCCAGGCGCGTTCCGGCAGTGGTTTGGACCGCGCGGTCAGGCGCCTGGCCGCCCACACGACGGCCCCGACGATCGCCAACAGCCCGACACCGGCGATGGGCGGGAGCAGCAGCGTCGTGGCGGCCGCCACCCGGCGCGGGTCCTTGTAGAAGAACTCCCCGAGCGCCCCGGCGACCGCGCCGACCGGACCGCCCAGCGGGGTCCCCGCGTCGACGTTGACCACGACCAGTACCAGCCAGACCGCCAGCGGCCACCAGATCCGCTTGACCAGCAGGATGAGCCCGCCGACGGCCAGCAGCGCGCTCAGCCCGTACTGCACCGGGAAGTCGTTGAGGTGACGCGAGTGCTGGAAGACGGCGTCGAAGAGGCCCCGCTTCTTGCTCAGGTAGGTGAGGAAGGAGTGCCCGGCGATGATGTCTTCCTGCTGCTTCACGCTGATGAACTGCGGCAGCATGATCAGGCCGCCCGCGACCGCGACGCCGGCCAGCGTCAGGGCGTCGGCGAGCCGTCCGCGCACGGGATGCCACAGCGCGTCGAGCAGCCACCAGGCCAACAGGAACATCACGACGACGATCCCGCCGGTGATGTGCACCGAGAACGTGCCGACCAGCGCCAGGATGGCCGTCGGGATGCGGTCGCGGTGGCGCAGCGTCGACGTGATCAGCACCATCGTCGGCACCGCGACACCGTAGGCCGCCAGGTTGGGCATCGCGGCGACGTCGAACTCGACGTAGGGCACCGCGGTGAACGACGCCGACAGCACCGCCGCGGCGGCCGCCGCGCCCGCGGTGCGCCAGACCGTCGTGCGCGCGCGCAGCAGGCGCCAGGCGAGAACCGCCGCGCTGACCGGGACCAGCCAGACCGCCACGGCCACCGAGTTCAGCGTGTAGCCGGTGGTCGGCGCGGCCCCGGTGAGCTGACAGAACACCGCGGTCAGCGCGTGGAAGACCGAGGGGTAGTAGAGCAGGGCGTGCGTCTCGACGTTGCGCAGCTCGCCCATGTGGGTGGAGGAGGCCTGGCCGGTGTCGAGGATGAAACGCACGGTGTTGGCGTGCCAGACCGAGTCCCAGGTGCTGGGGACCGACTGCCAGTGCGCGCCGAGGCCGCGCCAGGCCGCCCACATGATCGCCCACGCACCCAGCAGCACGCCGGCGGCCACGGTCAGCGCCGGCCCGCGGCCGATCCCGCGAGCTTCGTCTTGTTCGATGGAATCGGTGTCCCGGTACCGGGCGAGCAGCAGCTGCAGACCCGTCATCACCGCGCACACCAGCACCAGCGTCGCCAGCGCGGTCCAGCCGTTCCACGGGACGCCGACCGCGCCGAGCGGGATGATCGCCAACGCGACCATGCCGTAGGTCAGCGGCGGCCCGACCGCGATGGCGACCGGCCAGCTCAGCTGGTTGATGCGTGCGACGATCGTGCCCGGTGCGATCAGCAGGAACAGTGCGATCAGCGTTCCGAACCAGAGGCCCACTGGACTAGTATGGCTGCCCGGGTGCCGCGGCTCGGGATGCCACTGTCTGGCCGGGATGTCTGGGCACCCGCTACCGTCACAATTTCGCGGGACGGCGAAAGCTCTAAGGTGGCTGGCATGGCTTACGACGTTGCCCGGGTGCGCGGATTGCATCCTTCGCTGGGTGACGGATGGGTGCACTTCGACGCCCCGGCCGGGATGCTGATCCCCGATTCGGTCGCCACCACGGTGTCGACGGCTTTCCGAAGGTCCAGTGCCAGCATGGCGGGCGCGCACCCGTCGGCGCAGCGCAGCGCGGCCGTGCTGGAGGCGGCACGCGCGGCGGTTGCCGACCTGTTCAACGCCGACCCGGCCGGCGTGGTGCTGGGCGCCGACCGCGCAATCCTGTTGTCCGCGCTGGCCGAAGCGTCGTCCTCGCGCGCCGGCCTGGGCTACGAGGTGATCGTCAGCCGCCTCGACGACGAGGCCAACATCGCCCCGTGGCTGCGGGCGGCGCACCGCTACGGCGCCAAGGTGAAGTGGGCCGAGGTCGACATCGAGACCGGTGAGCTCCCGACGTGGCAGTGGGAGAGCCTGGTCGGCAAGTCCACCAGGCTCGTCGCGGTCACCTCGGCGTCGGCGACGCTGGGCACGGTCACCGACCTGCGGGCGATGACCAAGCTGGTGCACGACGTCGGCGGGCTGGTGGTGGTCGACCATTCCGCCGCCGCCCCCTACCGGCTGCTCGACGCCAAGGAGACCGACGTGGACGTGGTGGCGGTGAACGCCGCGGCGTGGGGTGGTCCGCCCGTGGGGGCGATGGTGTTCCGCGATCCCGGGATGATCAACTCGTTCGCCTCGATCTCCACCCACCCCCGGGCCGCCGGCCCGGCGCGACTCGAGGTCGGCGCGCACCAGTTCGGGCTGC
Organism: Mycobacterium helveticum; assembly: GCF_007714205.1. Taxonomy (GTDB): domain Bacteria; phylum Actinomycetota; class Actinomycetes; order Mycobacteriales; family Mycobacteriaceae; genus Mycobacterium; species Mycobacterium helveticum. The sequence goes on from NZ_VMQU01000003.1 coordinate 74,961, forward strand.
TGGCCGGGATGGTCGCCAGCATCGAGTACCTGGCGGCCCTCGACGAATCCGCCCGCGGCACCCGACGCGAACGCCTGCCCCTGTCCATGCAGTCCGCCGGTTCCTACCTGAACCGCGTCTTCGGCTACCTGATGGTGTCGCTGCGGTCGCTGCCGCTGGTCATGCTGATCGGCCAACCGGAGGCGCGGATACCGGTGGTCAGCTTCGCCGTGCAGGACGTGCCCGCCGCGCGGGTGATGCAGCGCCTCACCGACAACGGCATCCTGGCGGTCATCGACGAGAGCTCGCGCGCCCTCGACGTCCTGGGCGTCAACGACATCGGCGGCGCCGTCACCGTCGGGCTGGCGCACTACTCGACGACGGCCGAGGTCGACCAGTTGGTGCGTGCGCTGGCGTCCTTGGGCTAGACGGTCAGCAGGATCTTCCCGCTCACCTTGCCGTCCACCATCTGGCGGTGCGCGTCGCCGGCCCGCTCGATGGGCAGCCGCGCGCCGATCACCGGCCGCACCCGGCCGTCGGCGAGCATCGGCCACACCGATTCCGTCACCGCCCGCACGATCTCGGTCTTGCTGTGGGGCCCCTTCACCGGCCGGGCCCGCAGCGTGGTGCCGATGACCCGCAACCGCTTGGACAGCAGCTTGCCGAGGTTGAGCTCGCCCTTGACCCCGCCCTGCATGCCGATGACGACCAGCTGCCCGTCGGCGGCCAGCGCGTCGAGGTTGCGGTCCAGATAGGCCGCGCCCATGATGTCGAGGATCACGTCCGCGCCGCCGGCCTCGTCGCGCAGCCGGGCGACGAAGTCCTCGTCGCGGTAGTTGATCAGGATCTCGGCGCCCAGCTCGCGGCAGAACTCGAGCTTCTCCGCCGATCCGGCGGTGATGGCCACCCGGGCGCCCAGCGCCCGCGCGACCTGGATGGCGTGGCTCCCGATGCCGCTGGACCCGCCGTGGACCAGCAGCAGCCGGCCCTTGCCCAGGTGGGCGGTCATCACCACGTTCGACCACACGGTGCATGCCACCTCCGGCAGCCCGGCGGCGTCGATCAGGTCGACCCCGTGCGGAACCGGCAGCACCTGCCCGGCCGGGGCGGCGACGTACTCCGCGTATCCGCCGCCGGCCAGCAGCGCGCAAACCTCCTGTCCCACAGACCATTCGGAGACGTCCGGGCCGACTTCGGCGACGACGCCGGAGACCTCCATGCCGATGGTCTCGCTGGCGCCCGGCGGGGGCGGGTAGTAGCCGGCGGCCTGCAGCACGTCGGCGCGGTTGACCCCGGCCGCGCGGACCTCGATCAGCACCTCGCCGGCGCCGGCGGACACGTCGGGGACTTCCTGCCAGGAGAGCCGGCCGGAGGATTCGGCGACGATGGCGTGCATGACGGCCACGCTACTAGCCGGCCCGGGCGGGCAGCCGGGCCCCGTTACGCTTGTCAGCGGTGGCGTGGCAGAGCGGCCTAATGCACTCGCCTTGAAAGCGAGAGACGGCTAACACCGTCCGGGGGTTCAAATCCCTCCGCCACCGCGGCTCACCGGCGGGTCCGTGCCCGATTTCGGGCCCGGGCTCAACCGGCGGGGATCTGCGCGGCGATCGTGTCCATCAGCGCGGTGTAGCGGCGCAGTTCGGGGTCCCGGCCCGGTTTGCCGCTGCTGATCACGCCGGCGGCGAGGCCGCGCTGCGGGTCGGCCCAGATCGCGATGTTGGCCAGGCCGAGGTTGCCGAACGCCGCCGGGGCGTTGCGCCCGAACGGCCCGAACCGCTCGGTGCCGAGCATGTACCCGGTGCCCCAGCGGGCCGGCATCAGGCCGAGCGCGACGTCGGGCCGCAACCGCCGGCACTGCCGCACCGCGCCGCGCATGGTCGCCTCGCTCAGCACCCGCACGCCGTCGAGTTCACCTCCGCGGCGCCACATTTCGGCGAACCGCGACAGCTCGTCGGCCGTCGAGACCGTGTTGGACGACGGCACGATGGTGGTCAGGAACAGCGGGGTGTTGGTGTAGGGGATGACCTCGTGCACGGTCCCGCCGATCGCCTTGCGGAAGATCTTCGCCACGACCGGCGGCACCGGCCGGCCGGTCGCGTGACTGGGCGCGACCAGCCCGACGTCGTGTTCGGGCACACCGAAATTCGTCCACCGGAAGCCCAGCGGGTCCAGGATCTCGGTGGCCAGGATCTCGCGGATCTCTTTGCCGGTGGCCCGCCAGACGACCTCGCGGATCAGCGGACCCCAGGTCAGGGCGTGATACATGTGCACCAGGCCCGGGCGGTAGAGCGGGCGCAGCTCGGAGAGCTTCTCGCACGCGTAGTCGTGGTCGTCGGCACGGGTGACGTCCGGCCGGGGCCCGGTGGCGAAGGGCAGGCCGGCGCTGTGGTTCATCACGTGCCGGATCGTGATGCGATCCTTGCCGTGGCTGGTGAACGTCGGCAGGTACTCGCAGACCCGGTCGTCGAGGGAGAAGACGCCGCGCTCGACGAGCATGTGGACCACGGTCGCGGCGATGCCCTTGGCCGCCGAGTACACGCAGAACGGCGTGTCCGTGCCGACCGGGACCTTGTCGGCGTCGGGCGCATCGGTCGGGGCGTTGCCCCACCCGTGGCCGATCGCCCGGTTGAGCACCACCCGCCCGTTATGGCGCAGGCACACCTGGACGGCCGGATGCATGCCGGCCGCGTACCAGTGCCGCGCGGCCTGCCAGATGCGTTCGACGGCGGCCCGGTCGATCCCGGAGTGGTCCTCGTCGCCGATCGCGGTCACCGAGTCCAGGTCGGCCGGCACGCGGATCTTGCCGTCGGGTGTGGTCACCTCAGCGAGGGTACGTGCCTCACTCGCCGGTGAACTGCGCCGGGCGCTTCTCGAACGTCGCCGAGATGCCTTCGGTCAGGTCCTTCGACGGCAGGAACGCGGCGTTCCACGCGGCGACGTAACGCAAGCTCTCCGAGACCGCCGCCACGCGCTGCTGGTCGAGAACATCCTTGACGCCGTGCACGGTCAGGGGCGGGTTGGCGGCGATCTCGTCCGCGGTGGCGTGCGCGGCGGCCAGCGTCGCCTCAGCGTCGTCGAACACGCCGTTGACCAGGCCGATCTTCTCGGCGCGCGCGGCGTCGATGTCCTTGCCGGTGAGCGCGAGCTCGCGCACGTGGCCGTCGCCCAGGATCCTCGGCAGGCGGGCCAGGCTGCCGACGTCGGCGACGATCGCCAGCTTGACCTCGCGCACCGAGAACTTCGCGTCGGCGCTGGCGTAGCGGATGTCGACCGCGGAGATCAGGTCGACGCCGCCGCCGATGCACCAGCCGTGCACCGCGGCGATGGTGGGGGTGCGGCAGTCGGCGACGGCGCTGATCGCGTTCTGCATGCGCCTGATCTCGGCGTGGAACTCCGCCCGCGGGCGGGCCAGCGCGTCGCCGGCCAGCAGTGGGGTGAACGTACCGCCCATCGCGGGCACATCCAGGCCGTAGCTGAAGTTGCGGCCGGATCCGGTGAGCACGATGGCCCGCACGTCGCGGTCGGCGTCCAGGGCGGCGAACAGCTCGGGCATCTCCGACCAGAACGCCGGCCCCATCGCGTTGCCCTTGCCGGGTCCGAGCAGCGTCACCCGCGCGACGTGGTCCTGGGTCTCGACGGCGAGCGATTCGTACGCTCTTGCTTCGTGGGCCATGCCGAGACCGTAGCGTGGCGCGCATGCCCCGTGATCTGCGACCCGGACCAGACTCCCCGCCCACCGACGAGCTGGATAGCGCCGAGGCCTGCCTGGCGGTGCTGCAGCACGTCGTGCATCCCCTCTCCGGTGACGACCTGTCCCGCCGGACGCCGTGTTCCGAATACGACGTGCGCCAGCTGACCGGGCATCTGCTGAACTCCATCAGGGCGCTCGGGGGCATGGTGGGCGCCGAGATCCCGCCGTGCGACGACTCCGACTCGGTGGAGCGCCAGATCGTGACCGCGGCCCGGCCGGCGCTGGACGCCTGGCGCCGCCGCGGCCTGGACGGCAGCGTGGCGTTCGGCACGGGGGAGATGCCGGCCCGGGACGCCTGTGCCGCGTGGTCGCTCGAATTCCTGGTCCACGCCTGGGATTACGCCACCGCCGTGGGCGGTGACGTCGATGCCCGCGAACCGCTGGCCGAGTACGTGCTGGAGCTGGGACACCGGATCATCAGGCCGGAGCTGCGCGCCATGGCCGGGTTCGACGACCCGGTCGGAGCGTCCGAGGGGGCCGGCGCGCTGGAACGCTTGATCGCGTTCACCGGCCGCAACCCGGCCCGGGTGAAGTGAGGCCGGGTCGCCCTACACGCGCTCGAGGTACCCTACACGCGCTCGAGGTAGAAGTAGTAGTAGCGTCCGCCATCGCGGACGCCCTTGCCGTTCATGATGCCCATCACCGCGTCGTCGTCGATCGTCTTGAAGTGGTCGTGCACGGGCTGGCCGTCGTAGACCATCGTGGCGGTGACCTCGCCGCGGAACACCTCGAGCCACAGGCTGGCCTCGCCCTTGCCCATCTCCACGTTGGAGAACTTGTTGCCGTCGGCGTCCAGGCAGACCAGCGGCTGCACGTCGGCGACCGACGTGAACGTCTTGCCGAACCAGCCGGCCTGCTCCAGCAGGCCGTTCATCTTGTGGCCGGTGACGAACTCGCCGCCCTTCCACTCGCCGAGCATCTGCTCGAGGGTCGCGGGCTGCAGGGTCGCCCAGAACTCGTCGAGCTCGGCGTCGGGGATCTGTCCGCCGCGATCCTTGAGTTCGGTGAACTTCTTGCGGGCCAGGGTCATCGGCTCTCCTCGGTAGGGGTGATCCAGTCGCGGGCGAAGTCCAGCAGCGCGTCGTTCTCGTCCGGGGCCCCGATGGTGATCCGGACGCCGTCGGCGCCGAACGGGCGGACCACCAGATGCGCGTCGGCGGCCCGGGCCACGAAGTCCGCGCTGCGCGGCCCCAGCGGCAGCCAGACGAAGTTGGCCTGCGTCGGCGGCAGGTTGTACCCGGCGTCCCGCAACGCCGCGCCGACCCGCGTGCGCTCGGCGACGACGGAGTCGGTGCGGGCCAGCAGTTCGTCGGCGGCGCGCAGGCACGCGATCGCGGCGGCCTGCGAGACGCTGGTCACCGAGAACGGCACGTAGACCTGGTCCAGGGCGGTGATCAGCTCCGCGGGGCCGACCGCGTAGCCGATGCGCAGGCCTGCCAGCCCGTACGCCTTCGAAAAGGTGCGCAGCACAACGACGTTGCCGTGGTCGCGGACCAGCGCCAGGCTGTCCGGTGCCATGCCGTCGCGGACGTACTCGACGTAGGCCTCGTCGATGGCGACCAGGATGCGCGACGGCACGGCGGCGACGAAACGGGCCAGCGCCCCGGGGTCGACGACCGTGGAGGTCGGGTTGTTGGGGTTGCAGACGAAGATCAGCCGGGTGCGGTCGGTGACGGCGGCCAGCATCGCCTCGAGGTCGTAGGTGTGGTCGCTCAGCGGCACCTTGACCGCGACCGCGCCGGCGATCTGCACCTGCGGCGGATACAGCTCGAAGGTGCGCCAGCCCATCACCACCTCGTCGCCGGCCGACGCGGTGATCTGAACCAGCTGCTGGCCCAGGCTGACCGACCCGCAGCCGACGGCGACGTGCCGGGGGCCGAAGCCCGGGCCCAGGTGCTCGGCCAGTGCCGCCTTGAGGGCGACGCAGGCGTTGTCGGGGTAGCGGTTGACGTCGCAGGTGGCCCGCTCGATGGCCGCACGCACGCTGGGCAGCGGGCCGAAAACCGTCTCGTTGCTGGCCAGCTTGATCGACCCCGGCACCGTCTTGCCCGGGACGTAGACCGGCAACCCGGCCAGCTCGGGGCGCAGACGGGCGGTCACTTCGACAGCATATGCCGGGGCTGTGTACGCTATGCCTCCGGCGGTAAGGGGATACCGGGAAGGGTCGGGTAACCTCGGGAAGTCCGATGGAGGCGTGCCAGAGCGGCCGAATGGGGCTCACTGCTAATGAGTTGTCCCCCTCAAAGGGGACCGGAGGTTCAAATCCTCTCGCCTCCGCCAGGAGCACACACAATTGAACACAAGCGCCCGTAGCTCAACGGATAGAGCATCTGACTACGGATCAGAAGGTTGGGGGTTCGAATCCCTTCGGGCGCGCTCACTAGCAGCTGATATGGGCTGTTTTGGTCTCCAGCACCGGCAACATTGTCACGGATTGTCACAACTCGTGCCGAACTCCGCGCGCCGTCGGCCAGCGCGTTTGGCTGTGAGTGCACATCCGTTCGCATCGTGAATGCCACGTCGGCGTGGCCGAGCCAGGCCGCGATCACTGCGGCCGGCACGCCCTGCAGGGGCATCGTGGTACCGCAGGTATGCCGTGCGTCGTGCAGTCGGATTCGCGGCACACCGGCCGCGGTGACGGTGTTGACCCACATCTTGGACAGCGTGTCTGGGTGGTACGGCTGCCCGGCTTCGTTGCACACCACGTAGTCGAGGTCGGTGGAGTCGACGCCGGCTTTCAGCTTTTCGGAGAGCTGCCGCTTTTTCGCCGCTTTCCGCTCGACCAACAGCGGGTCTGGGACGGGCAGGACTCCCTCAGGGCGGCACCGCCGTCATCGCCCGCGAGGCAATCGAACTCGACCGCGCCGAGGTGATGCGATCGCTGGCACGCGTTGACGTGCCCACAATCCGCCCGGTCAACCACCTCGTCGGCGAGGGTCAGTTTTGTCGTGCGCACCCGCCTGACTGCGACGGTGTCCACCGCGGTGCGATTGAGCGGTGGGGACCTATGAAGCTGACGACCTCCACCCCAGCGGCGGGTGGGCTGGAGCGTCGTGGTCACCGGGTGGGCAACCACGAGCACTGACCCCGAACAAATCGCCCGTTACGAACAACTACTGCACCCGTGGGTGACCATGACCATGGACACCATGATCGCGATGAAACCCGCGATCGCCACTCGCATCCGCATCGTCTACGCCAAAACGCAATTGTGAGTAGCCTTCCCGCAGCGAATCCGTCAGCAGCCCAACGGGTTACCGATAGCTCGCTATAGAACCTCTATTCACGAGCTCTCGGATCATCACGGCCGGAAGTGTGGTGCTCGAGTTGGCCATGAAGGTTAGCAATGACGGGTGCCACACCGACACCTTCGTCGCTGCCGACGAGTGGGGCCACAGCCCTCGGAGAGGAAATCACCCGGTGACCGGCAATGCTCATGCTGAGGCAATAATGGCTAACAGCGGAAGACGAGTCGAGGTTCGATGAATAACGATTTGCGGCAAGCTATTGCGTCTGCACCCATGTTCGACGGGCTGGACGCCGCACACGTGGACTTCCTGGCCGCACAGAGCCGCGCGATCTTCCTGCCCTCGGGCCAGGTGCTGTTCCGTAAAGGAACATCATCGACAGGTTTCTACATGGTTCGCGAGGGCCTCATGCAGCTTTCGGTGTCCAATTCCGAAGGCATGGTTTTAGGGCATGCTGTTGCGCGAGGTCTTCCATCGCGCCGAGCACCTCCGCCACGGTGATATCCCCCGTCGATCGCCGATCGATGTGCCGGTGCGGCCCGAACCTGAACCTCCACGTCGTCGAGCGCGTCAGCCCGAAAAGCCCCACCCCGGGAACCCGCGCCAGATCGGCGGCGTGCAGCATGCACGAGTCGATTCCCAGGAACAGGTCCGCCTCGGCCACCAAGCCCATCGACAGGTCCAACGGCAGCCCGAGGCGGGGCATGACGCGGTCACGTTCGTGCCCCACGTTGAGCTCCTCGTGTCCCATCCCGACGACCCAGGCGACGAAGTTGTCGTGACGCGCCAAAAACCGGTCCAGCAGATCAATGAACCTGGTTACCGGCCAACGCTTCTCTGACCAATCGGTATCGGCGTGCACGACGAGCACCTTGACCGCGGCGGGCACCGCGGCCCGGATCGCCCGGGCTTCCTGCTGTACGGAGAGCGGGAGGGGCACCGGCTGGGAGTACGGGTCGGCCCGGGCCGCGGGATCGAACAGCTGCGCCAACTTGAACAGCAGGTCGACCGTGTGACACGCCTCCTTCGGGACGACGACGTCGTAGTCCTCGTAGTCGTTCGTGAAGCCGATGCTGGTCGCGGGAGCAAGTCGCCGCCGAAGCGCCTGCCCGGTGTCCGACGGCCAGCCGAAGACCGTGGTGTTGATGAACAGGTCAACGGGACCGATCTGGGCTGCCAGCACATCGAAGTCCGGCGGCCGGTACGGGGGCAGCCCGCCCGGATGGAATCCCGGGATCTCCACATGGCGCGGGCTCACCTCCCGGAAGCACAGGTCGAAGGCCACCTTCGGGCCGATCATGGTGATCGGGGCGGTGAACGCGGCCTCAAAGTCGGCCACCGTCGGCAGCGTCAGGATCGAGTCGCCGATCTTGGCGTCGAAATACACCGCGGGACTGCGGGCCGCGAGCAAACCGCTCAGCGCGGCATGCGGGCTCACGGGGGCGCGACAGCCGTCGACGGCATCCCGACCAGGACGCCCTCGACGTCCCCGTCGGCGCTGAGCAGCAGGCCCCGTCCGGGTGGCAGCGCCTGGGCGCGGACGGCCCGGTTGATCCGGTTCTGCGGGTCGTTGTCCATGTAGAGCTGCGTCACCTTTGCCGAGTTCTGGAACCGCATCCACGGATCCATCTGCAGCGTCGCCCAGTTCGAGCTGTTACGGGTCGTGAACACGTGCAACCCGATCTGGCGGGCCCGTTCGATCAGCTTCCACAGCGCCGCCCCCACCGGCGGTTTGGGCGGGTAGCTTTGATCCGGGCGCAGATCCTGAACGTCGTCGATGAGCACGAAGTGTCGTGGCCCTTCCCACGGCTTGAGGGCCCGTAACTCCTTCTGGCTCAAGCCTTTCTGCGGCAACCGCGGCAACAGGACCTGCTGCGCGAGCTCGGTGATCACCTCGTCGATCTCGTCCTGGTCGTAGGCGTACGCGCGCACGTAACCCGGGCCGTGCAGGTCCCGCAGGCCGTGCGGGGCCGTCTTGGGGTCGATGAGCGTCAGTTGCGCCTCGTCGGGGCTGAACCGGCTCATGACGGCCTCCCCGATGGCCACCAGTGACAACGTCTTTCCGCAGCCCTGCCTGCCCAGGATCATCAGGCCGGGGCTTTCCCGCAGCTTCAGCGGAACTGGGCCCAACTCGTGGCGCTCGCCGATGGCGAAGGCGATCGACAGGTCGTCCCCGCTCGGGTGGGCGGCCTCATAGTCGAGGATCGCCCTGAGCTCCACGCGCTGCGGCAGGCGCTGCAGCGTCGCGTGCTTGGTCACTCCGGCGACCTCGGCGATGCGGCCGCCGACCTCGGTGATACCCACCAGCATGCCACTCGCGGGATCCGCGAGCGCCGGCACGCCGACGCGCAGTTCGTGCAAGCTGTCGGTCAGTCCGAAGCCGGGCCGGTTCAGGGTTCGCCGCGCCGCTTCCCGCGACTCGATCGACGAGTGCCCCATCTGGCTCTCGCTGGGGTCGGCCAACCGCAATTGGATTCGGGCCGTGGCGTTTTGCAGCAGGCTCTGGCGCTGCCCGTGAATCCAGCCGCCCGCGCTGCAGATCACGTGCACGCCGTATTCGGGTCCGCGGCTGCTCAGCGAGATGATGCGGTCCCCCAACAGGGTGTCCTTCGAGTACAGGTCGTCGTAGTCGTCGAGGACCACGAACACGTCGCCGAACGGATCGGTGGGATCGGTGCCGCCCAGGCCGTCGCTGCCGGGACCGAACCGGCGCTCGCGGAAGCCGTCGAGGTCGATCTTGAGGTGGCGGAACGAGTTCTCACGCGCGTCGATCAGCGCGTCCATGCTGCTCAGGATGCGTTCGATGCCCTCGTTGTCCTTCGGCGACACGATGTCGGTGACGTGCGGCAACGACGCCACCTGCGCCATGGTGGCCCCGCCGATGCAGAAGAACGTCACCCTTGCCGGGCTGTACATCGTTGCGGCCGAGCACATCAGCGTCATCAAGGTGGTGGTCTTGCCGCGCTGCTTGGCCCCGACCACGACGATGTTGCTGCGCAGCGCGTCGACCGCGTAAACGACCTGCCGCGACTCCTCGGGGATGTCCATCACGCCCACCGGGAACATCAGACCCGGGTTGCGGCCGTAGTCGACGTGCCAGGGCCTGCCCCGGTATCCTGCCACCAGCACGTCGACGGGCTCGGGGTCCTCCAGCGGTTCCAGCCATGGGCGGCGTGGCGCGCGGTGCGGCACGCCGTGCAGCGACTCACGCAGCACGTCGACGATCTTCTTGCGCTTGAAACCGTCTTCGTAGTACAGGAATTCGTCGGGTTCGGCACCCACGGCGGCGGCGGCCTCCAACGCCGCGGCGTCACCCGCGTCCAGCGGCTGGTACTGCCAGTTGTACAGCCGCGGCTTGGTCAGGGTCATGTCGACGGTGGTGGCCACCCGCGCCGTCTTCGGCACCACGAACGGCGCCGAGAGGTAGAAGCAGCGGAACGGTTCCAGATCGCGCGGTCCCACCTTCAGCAGCGCGAAACCGTTCTCCTTCGACGGCAGGTGGTAGGCGGCGTCCGAGCCGATCACCTCGCGGCTGTCGTCACCGGATTCGGCGCGCAGTGCGATGCGGAAGGCGATGTTGGACTTGACTTTCTGCAGCGACGACAGGTCGAGCCGCTGTCCGCCCAGCATGAAGAAGACGTTGGCGCCGCGGCCCTCCTGCCCGATGTGGATGATGAGGTTGATCCACTTCTCGTGGTTGGCGAACAACTCCAGGTACTCGTCGACGATGACCAGCAAGACCGGCACCGCGGGCAGGTCGCGCCCGGCGAGCCGGATCTCTTCGTAGTCGTTGGCGTCGCGCGCACCCACCGAGGTGAACAGCTCGTAGCGCTGCTTGATCTCCCCGTCGATGACCCGGCGCATCCGTTCGGCCAGGTGCCGCTCGTCCTTACCGAGGTTCGACAGCGCGGCCACCACATGCGGGATGCCCAGGATGTCCTGTGCCGCCGATTCGAACTTCATGTCGACGAAGATGACGTTGAACGCCTCGGGGGAATGCGTCAACGCGATCCCGTAGACCAGCGACAGGAAGAATTCCGACTTGCCCGAGCCGCTGGTTCCGATCACGACCGAGTGAAAACCGAAGCCGCCGAAGTCTTTCGCCCGCAGGATGATGTTCTGCAGCTCGCCGTTGGGTTTGGCGCCGACGGGGATCTCACACCACCGCTCGTCGCCGCGGCCGCGCCGCTCGGCCCACAGCCGGTCGACATCCAGCGCCCTGGGGTCACCGATGCCCAGCGCCCGCAGCAATTCCGTGGCTCCGGTGGCGGAGTCGCCGGCGTCGCTGCGGCTGGTCGGCGACCAGCGTGCCATCGCGCGCGCGTAACGGTAGGCCCGGTGCAGCGGCAGCTGATCGGCATGGCCGAAGAACTTGCCCCGGAACCGCAGCAGCGGCGGTGTGCGGTTGTCGTCATCGTCGGAGTCCGATCCGTTTCGCGGGGCTCTCTGCTGGCCGTTCACCGAAACCTTTGGCGCGCCGTGCCGCTCGCGCATCTCGAAGACCTGGTCGTCGGCGAATCCCACTCCGGTGCCTACCCGGGATGCGATGCGCAGCACGGTGATGCCGGCTTTGCCGACCTGACCGACCACGCTCTCCCAGGCGTCGGGGCTGCCGGTGTTGTCGTCGACGATCACCAGGTGCGGTCCCAGGTCGCTCGCGTCTTTGCCCTGCCCGGTTTCCAACGCCGAGCCCATCGCGGTCGGGCTCGCCGCCACCGGTGGCGTCCATGCGCCGCGCTTGCCCTTCAGGTGCAACTCGGCGCCTAAGGCCTCTTCGAGTTCCTCCGGGGTGGCGAATACCAGCCGGCGCCAGCCGCATGCGTCGAACAGCTCGTCGTGCAGGTTGTGCGGCAGCCACACCATCCAGGACCACACGTCCGGATTGCGGGTCACCACCATCAGTTTCACGTCGTGGGGGTTGTGGAACACCGCCAGCGAACACAACACCGAGCGCATCAGCGACCGCAGCCGGTCCAGGTCGTCGCCCACGAAGCTGAATCCCGGCGCCGACCGCAGGTTGACGACCTTGGCGATGTCGCGAATCTTGCGCTGCTCCAGGATGAAATCGCGGAGCGCCTGCCCGGTGACGGGTTCGAGTTCCTCGTCGGAGGAGATGTCGGGCCAGGTCACCGACAACACCGAGTCCGGGGCGTGCTGCACGCCGGTGCCCAGCCGCACCTCCAGAAAGTCGGCGTCCGCGCGGCCGCGCTCCCACATCCGTGGGCCGCCGATGATCGCCCCGAGTCCCTGCGGGTCGGAATGCAGCGCGTGCTGCCACTCGCGTTGGGCGCACACCGCGGTCTGGATCTCGTCCCGGTTGCCGTCGAGGTCGCGCAGGTAGCGGCGACGCCCACGTTCCATCTCACCCCAGGTGATCTTGCGTGCACGCCCGAACCGCCCGGAGAAGGCCAGCATGCTGAAGGCGCCGATGCCCATCAGCGGAAAGAAGCCAGTGGTCAAACTCCGCACACCCGAGACGTAGAGCATCACCACCGTGCCGATCAGCGCCACGATCAGCGCCGGCACGCCGATCATCACCCAGATATTGCGCGGCTCGCGTTCCGGAAGCGCGATCGGCGCGCTCGGCGCCACCCGAACCGGTTTCGGCGGCTCGATCTTGAGCCGGTTGATGGCAAACGCCCTCTTCGACACCTCTAGCCTCCGGCTCTCGCTGTTGTCGTCACCACGGCCGCCTTTCCGAACGCCGGAACGGTGTCCCGAGCCACCAGTGCCGACTGCTGCGACAAGGCCGGTCCCGCAGCGAAGGTCCGCAGCAGCGGCCACGGCGCCTGTACCGCGGCGGCCGGGTCGAGTCCCAGCGCACGCAGCGTCGTGTCCTCGGCGGCGATCCCGAACCGAACCCCGTTGGGAGACAACCAGAACAACGACTCCCGGGAATCGGAGGTGATCACCCCGCTGGTGGATGTCACGAAGTTCGCCGCCCCGGGTAGCACCAGCACCTGGTTGGCCACCACCGACGCCGGGTCGCGGTCATCACGGACGAGGTGCACGATACGTTCGTCCATCGACGCGGGGACCGGAAGGCCTCGCCCGTTGTAGACTGCCACCCGGGCCTGCGGATCCGTCGAGGCCTTCTCCCACCCCACACATGTCGTCGGATTCGCCGCGGAGTCAATGAAATTCAGCCGGGTGGTCGGGTAATAGTCCACCGGTAGGGAATTGACCTCCGGGGTGTTGACGAGCACGTCCGGGGTCACCACCCGCGGCGCCGTCGACCCGTAGGAGTTGGCGCTGCGCAGCAGATCCGCCACGAAACTGTTGATCTTCTGCGCCCCCTCGGGCAGCAGGACGTAGAACTGGCTCCCGCCGCCGGCGGTTTGGGCTTGCAGCACCGCGCCGACCTGGGAACCCACCACCCATTTCGACGGCGTGCCCGCCTCGGGAACCTGCGGCACGCTCAGCGGCTCGGTCGCCGGCAGCGCGTCGAACAGCGCCCGCGAGGTCTCGACGGGGGACGTGACGCCGGGATCGAGCCCCAGGCTCAAAGTGACCGCCCGATTGCTCGGATCGATCCGTGAGCGCTTGCCGTCCCAGATCACGTACGTGCCGCTCTGGAAGGTGACCAGCATTGCGGCGTCGCCGCGCAGCGGTGTCGCGCGGCCACCACCGTCGAGCCGGCCCGCGATCGAGGTCACCACCGGTTTGTCCCCGCTGCGCGGGCGGCCCGCCGTATCGCACACGGCCCACGCCGAGATCGCGCCGCGGTTCACCGGCATGGCCGCCGGCGCTCCCGGGATCCCGATCAGCGGTCCAGACGGATAATTCGCGATCTCGGCGGGTTTGACCCAGGTCGGCTGCGCCGCCGATCCCGTCGCCAGGCGCGCTGAGGTCAGGTTCAGCGCCGGATACAGCCGGCCGTCGATGCGGGCATAGACCGCGCCCGACTCACGGTCCCCGATGATCGCCGAATCCCCCACCGCGCCGGTTGGTTTGAGCACGTTCAGCAGAACCATCCAGCCGCCGGCAATAGCCACCAACACCATCGACAACGCCAGTGCGGCGGTCTGCTTGCGGTCGTCGTGCTTCATCCGCACCGAGAAGCGCGTCGTGGCGGCCCGCAGCCGCCGGTTGTAGAAGAGGTGTCCGGAATTCTGGTCGCGATTGGACAAACTCAGCGGCATCAGTACCCCCTGGGCGATCGGCGGGGATCGGCCTGCCGGATCCGATCGGCCAGATTCGACGCATCGGCGGCGACCCCGTAGCGGCCCCGCGCATAGTTGATGAACGCGCAGGCCTGCGCCACCAGATCGTGGATGTCGGTCGGCGTTCCTGGTTCGTGATACGCCGCGAACGTCGGCGCGATGAACTGCCACGCTCCTTTGCTCGGCGTGCCGTTGGCCGCGTTGGCATCCCAGTTGTTCACCGCGCCGGCGTTGTAGCCGGATTCGCGTCGAGCGACCAATTCCATGCCGCGCCTCCAGCGAGCACGCGCAACGGGATCATGAATGCCCTTGATGTCCAGGGCTTTACCGATCGCCGCCTGCACGGCGGCACGGCCGCTCCCGCCCGCATGGTGGCGTCGCTGCTGCAGGTAGCGCAGTCGGCGGAGCCGATGCGCCAACACCCGCGACCGCAGCCGCGACCGCGTGAGGTGTCGGTGCTGCGCTCGGAGCAGCGCCGCCATCCGGGTGACCGCCTCGCGCCGGCCCACCGGGGTGTCGGCACCCGGCGCCGCGTCGGCCCTGGCGGCGGCCAGGATCATTCGAGTCGCCGCCCTGGCGTGCGTGTGGTCGGCCCGCGCCGCCGCAACGATCCGGTCGAGCTCGCCGTCGGTGTCGGCGAGGCCGCGCAGCCTTTGCGTGGAGCTGTTCGACCGGTCGGCCGCGGCCCGGATATTGCGCGCCGCTGCAATCGCAGCGGCATGGGCGCGAATTCGCGCGGGCACATCACCGACATCGCCGCCGGTAACTTCTCCGGCGAAAAGGGAATGGCCGCGGGCCAAGGCCGCCACGGCTTCGGCGATCAGCGGACCGGTCAAAGACTTCCCCGCCCTCCCCGTGCTGTCGTCGCGCCCCCGCGCACCGCATCCATACCGGACAACTCCCACATTTTCCCGCCGGCACCATCACTCAACAGCATGAATGAGACGGCGGAGCTCTTTTCTGTAACCGGCGATCCCAGCCCGGTCGATCCGGTCGGGTTTCCGTCGCGAGACTACTGCCGTCGGCTGCGGCTGACCACTCACCGTCGGTGCCGTCGACTGCGCTCGTTACCGCCATTGAACTGGTTTTCGGGGTGGCGATGTTATTCCTTCGCCTCGTCCTCGGTCGGCATGATCACGATCCGCCGATTGGGCCGGTTGGTTACCACGCTCGGTTTGCCGTCGCCGCGCTTGGCGACGGGCGCGCTCGGCGGCGGTACCGTCAGGCGGCCCTTGACCGGCTGGCCGTTGGGCACCCCGGGCGCCGAAACCCGCTTTTCGGCCGGCTTGTCTTTGCTGCCGCCGTCCCCGCCGGCGCCCGCCGCACCCGGCATCATCGGCATGCCGGTCATCCCCGCGGGCCCCCTGGTCGGGGTGGCGCCCTCGGTCGGTGTGATCGCGGCCGGCTTCGCCGGTGCCCCCGAAGGAGTGGTTGGCGGCGACGATCCCGGCACGGGCGGCGGACCGAGTGAGCCGGCCGGGGTGGTGCCGCCGAGGCCACCGCCGATCCCACCACCACCACCGCCGCCGCCGCCGGCCTGCGGGTCGGCACCGAGGCTGTCCACAAGTGTCGGATCCCCGGCCGCCAGCGCCTCGGCACCATGAGAGGCCTGCTGGACCGCGCTCATCAGCGGTTGCATCGCGCTTTGGCCCGCCTGCATGGCCTGCTGCGGAAGCTGCGTGAGCGGTCCCATGACACCGCCGAGGACGCCGGTGAGCGCACCGGTGACGCTCGAGGCCATCTGCTGGACCATTTGCATGCCCTGCTGACCGCCCGCCTGCGCCCCGACCGCTTGCATCTGCTGCGCTGAATTCGCTTCATTGGCAGGGAATTTCGCCAGCGCGTCCGCCGCGTGTGCCCGGCGGTCCGCGTCTGCCTCGGCACTGGAAGCGGCGTCACCGGGCACACCGGCGTTGCTTGCGGCAACCAGAGCGCTGGACGCCGCATCGGCGGGTGAGGTTCCGGGCGGGGGCGGCGGGGTCGGCGCGATCGGGGGCGGCAGCGGTACCCCGTACAGGGCCTGCGACAAGGTATCCGGCGTCATCTTGATCGTGGTGCCGGGCGGAAAGTTGGGGCCCGGGGCTCCGGGTGCGGGACTGTCTCCGGTCATATCTTCACCTCCCCTGCCGTTCCGAGCCTCTAGCCCGCGTCACGCATAGTCGGCCGTCTTCGCCATCTTGGCACAGCACGCGTCTTACGGTATTCACGTCGGCCAAGGCAGATGGCCTAAGAGACGCCGCGGCGGGTATACGCGTTGAACCAGGCCAGGTGGTAATTCGCCAAGTATTCGTGGTCGTCGACGAGCGCCTCGATTGCAGCCAGCAGCATCCAGTCCGCCACGGCCGCCGCGTCGTGACGCGGGTATGCGCTCAACAACGAGTGCCGGACGTCGGTTACGCATGCGCGCAAGAGTGCGGCTTCGTTTTCCAGCACACCCGTCTTTCGCACCGCCGGCGCCGCAACCGCCAGCGCTATCCGCGGCAGACCGTCGCGGCGCCGCACGGCGTCCACCAGGCTCGGCCCGAGCTCGTCGATCTGGGGTGCCTCGGAGCGCGCCGACCGGTCACCGCTCAATATCGGTGCGTCCGGGCCGGGCTCGGCGACGTAGGCGTCGGGCTCGTGGGCGGCCGCGGTCACTACGGCCCCCAACAGGTCGACGACGCTGACATCGGCGCGCCGCGCCGCCGGTTCGAGGAGCGTCGCGTGGGCGGGCAGGCGGACGTGCGGCGGAATCCACCCGCCGGCCAGATCGGTGACCAGCAGGCTCGTGGCGCCGTCATCGCGTAGCCCGGCCGCCCACGACAGACGCGGTTCCTGGCGTGCCACCGCATCGACCATGCGCTGTAGGCGTTGCTGTTCGGCGGCCCGGCTGGAAACCGCGCCGGCAGTCGCCCCGGTCGCGGCCGACACCGACGCACCTGCCAACGTCGAGGAACTCGGGCCCGCCTGCCCCGCGGCGGTTGGGGAGGCGGCCCGTTCCACCGGAGAGACCATCGCCCCGCCCGCCGACGGGGACGACGGCGCCGACGGCGCGACCGGGGCCCCCGGCACCGGTGCAGTCGGGGCCGAGGCCATCGCCGGGGGCGCGACCACCGGTGGCCGCAGATCCGAGCCATAGGCGGGCAGCGGTCCGACCGGGGCGACAGGCCCGCCGGCGACCGGCGCCGCAGGCGCCGACCACGAACCACCGGTCATCACCGCGGGCGCCACCGGCACACCGCCGCCGGTCGTCGGTGCCAGCGGAGACGAGGTCGTCGCTGCGTCTATGGGACTGCCCGCGGGAGTGAACGATTCACCACCGACCACGGGAATGGACGGCGTGACGGGCGGCGCCAGCGGTGGCGAGGCCTGCGGCGGCGGAGCCGACCCTGTTCCCATCGCCTGCATCGCGCCCGAGGACAACGATTGCGCGCCGGCACTCGCTGGCTGACCGGTTGCCATTCCGGTCGCGAAGGACTGGCCGAGGGAGTTGGGCGACAGGCCTTGGCCTAGGGAGGCTGAGGGAGGGGCGCCCATGCCCGGTAGCGGCGGGCCCGCTAGCGAACCACCGGGTACGCATACACCCCCGGACGGGGTGGTAATCGGCGGGCCTCCACTGATGACGCCCGCGCCGTGAGCACCAGCCGCATCACCCTCCGGCGCCTCCGCAAAGTGTGGCGGGCCCACGCTATGTCCGCCCGCACCCTCTCCCGCTGCAGCAGCACCATGGCTGCCTCCACGGTGTGTGGCCCCGTAGCCGGTGCTGACGGGTTGGTCCTTGACATCTCCAGCCAACCCGTTTTGGAAAAATTGCTGCGGTGACATCGCGAATCCCTCGGCGGCGAGGGTTCTTTGAGCGGCGTCCATGATCGTAGCGACCGTTGCTCCAGACTTGTATCCGGCGAACCCATTTGCCTCGGCGATGAGCCTTTCGATTTCTGCCGCTTTCGCAAGGGCCGGTTCTTTCGAGTTCTCGATACTTGCGATTCGTTCGTTGTAATCGTCAGCGACTCCTCTAAGCCCTTCGCGCAAGCAATCAATTGCCCCTGCAGCGCTCTCAAAGGAGCTGGCTTTTATTCTATATTTTTCGACTAGGTCGAGGTGCTGTTTCTCACCCTGTTGGAAGCGCGATACAAGGTCGTCGACCGTGCGCCCCTGATTTTCTGACGCTAACTGTGTCCATTTTTTATGCAGTTCGTGGGCATAGTGCTCCTGCTGCTGTTGCTGCGACCGCCAATGCTCAGTTGCCGCATGCAGTGTCGACGACGGTTGCGGCCACCATGCGCCCACGAGGGCGGCGGTGTACTTTCCGGACGGCAAGTCTCCCGCCATAAGCCCCACTCACATATCTTCCAGGCAACCCGCAGATCGTCGGGTTCTCAGTGCACCTTGGACTATCCATCTTGGGACGTCCGCGAAGCGGCGGCAAATCACCAAGGCCGTGTTCTGCCGTTCGGAAGCCAAGCCTGGTCATTCAGCGGCTTCGATGCCTACGCTTCCACGGGGTGAGAGCGTTCCCTAGACGCCTACCGTCAAGCTTCCAGGCCGGCCAAGCAGGCGTGGCGGTTCCCGCCTTCAAAGCACCTAGCACGTCATAGTCATAGAAGGGGCGCTCGACTTGGTTTGGAACCAACCGTAGGTACTTCAACCCTCCACGCCGAGCTAGTGCACCGTGAGTGGTCGGCCGATGCGCGGATAACACCCTCAAAGAGTGCATATGCCGCTATCGACACATAGCAGCCATTGGCGCGTCGGCGCGGTTTACTTCGTCCACCGAGGCCTGGAAAACCGACGAGTCCTTATCGAACGCGCTAGCAATTGCAACTCCGTTGCGATACGCGTCAGCGAGCTTCCGAGCGGCATCTCGCTCACTGCCGTCCAAGGCTGGATTGTCTGTCGCTGCGTAAAGCATGCCGGCCGCATTCGTCAGCGAAATCCGCGCTAAAGCGACGTCGCTGCCGTTTGTCTCCTCCTTAACCGATCGTGCCGCTACCTGATATACATCACAAAGATTCTTCTTTGCATTAGCTGCTTGCTGAGGAGTAAATGTCGACGAACGGGTAGCGGGTAACGAACCTGTACTTGCGGGACTCGCAGTCGACCGAGTGAGGTCGACTATTCCCACTGCGAGCGCGGTCACCGCAATGATGCCAACAGCGGCAAGGGCGAGAACGATGCCGCCATTCGATCGCTGTCCGAGCATCTGTTGGGGTGAAGTCGGCTGAGCAGAAGCTGGCGGGTGCGGGGTCGTCACCCCAGCAAGGCTAATCGTTGGCCTGAGGCGATGTCACCAGACAGCATTAGCGCTTAGGAGGACGGGCCCGCGGAGACGATCGGCGCTTCACTGCAACTTTCGGCCGTAGGCATCGGGGATTGCGCCAGCGAACATCATGATTCCCTCCACAAGGTCCAGATCCAAAGCGGCACCAGAAGCACAATGCCGATGAGGCAGAACAACGTGAAGAACAGTCCCGTTAGGCCCAGCACCAATTGTGTGACCGCAGTACCCGTAGTGCCGATGTAAAAGCGCCCGGCCCCGAAGGTGCCGAAGAAGATTTGCAATAGCCCGGCGGCTACGGCCGACTTGGACGGAGGCATTGGGCCGCCCTGAATCACCGGGTAGGCAACCATGGGCATACTCAGCGGTGCGAGTTGATCTGTCCAGTTCGAGCCGTCGAAATACCGCTGAGCTGGAGCGCCGTTCGGATCGGGATACCAACCCGGCGGTGGGAGTGGTGGAGGTAAGGTCATAACGCCGCTGCTCAGTTGGATGCGTACTCAAGCATCGGCTCGGAGGACGCCGGTCCATCCGGCGGCGCAATGGTCAGGCTCGTTGGCCGGATTCGGTAGACGGTCCCGTCTGTTGGGTTTGTTGCGTCGAAGCCTGCCGAGGAGTCCACCGCGTTCGCCAGTTCGATGCTCGCGCCGTCGCTGAGCCGGACGCCGCGATAGTAGAAGTTGCCGGGCTGGATTTCGCAGACGACCACCACGGACTGCGTGGTGCGCCCCATTGCGGCCGGCTTGGTTCCCGAATCGCAGCGTGCCGCAGGGTAAGCGGTCCAGCCGAGGTCATCAGTTCCGGGCAGGCTGCTGTTGATGCGTAGTTGGGCGGTTGTGCGTTCCGGCGGTGGCGTGGTGCGCGGCATCCATATCGGGTGCGGCAGTTCGGCCAACGTCGTGGACGGGTTCGTCGCGGGCTGAGGCTTAGTGGTGTTCTCGTGCATCCGCGTCAACGCCCACGCAACGAAGCTGATCGTCAGCGCCACGACGCCGGCGCACGCAAGGAGCACCGCGACGTGTCCCCACGTCAGGCGCCACAACTGGCGCTGAATAAACCCAGCGTCGTCCGCGTTTGACCACGCGAGTTCCGGCGCGGCCTGCGTCGGCGGCGGCACGAAGGTGGTCGCGTCACCGTCGCCTGCCGCTGCGGTCGGTGGCTGATCGGCATCGTTGTCATCCGAGGTCGTCATCATTCTCCCGCTAAGAGTGTGCACCAGAGGCGTGACAGCTGTCCCGTTGTTCGAGTGATGATGATGCCCGCCGGGATGAGTACGAATCGCCGACACTGCCCGTACCGGAACGCTGGGGTAGCCCGGTTCTGCTCGCGCAAGTCGACCCGGGACAAGACCGCACGGCCGTGGGCACATTTTGGGTACTAATTTAATACCTGGGCGCGGCGATCGGCCAAAGACTCGGCCGCGGGGACGCGGTAACCATGCCCCTTTCAGTCGATGTGTGGCCGAGCACGGCAAAGGGTCCCGCGTCCCACCTCATCCCCCAACCAGCTGGTCCGTCACACTGAACCCGCTGTCACGGCGATGGTCATTCATGTTGCGGCACTGGCCCAGAAGCTTCACCGACCCGTCGGCGTCGGGGTACGGGCTGATGCCGATGCTGGCCATCACATCGTCTTGGTGGATCACCGTGCCGGAGGCGTGCTGCCCGTGCGGCGGGCCCGCGGACCAGCCGTTGGACTCCATCGTATTGGCGATCCGCTGAAAGTACGCGCTGTGATCGGAACCCTGCGGCACGACGAACGTCATGTCCAGGCGGCCACGATACGGCTTCTCCCCCTGGTCATTACACGATTCCCAGCGATAGCTTCCCGAAACATCCTGCAGCCGAGACACTTTGGCGATCTGCTTGGCGGCGGCGACCACCTGTGCGATGGACTGCCCATCGGACAGCGGCTGCTCGGGCTTGTTGGCCTGGTGCCCGGACGGAAGCCTCGCCGAACACCCCCCAAGCACCAAGACGGTTGCGATCAGCACCGCAACCGCAAGCCGGGCAGGCCATCGCCGAAGATGCTTACCCAAAACCGTGGTCACTTGTCACAGCAATCACAGTAGCGGCACGGTTATTCCACTCCGGGCAGCCGTCCGCCGAATCGGCTCACCATACGCGTGGTCCGGACAACTACGCGACCGAATTGCCCCGCACCGCGCGCAGCTCCTCGGCGCCGCGCTCGTCCATTGCGGTGAACTCGGTGGCGGCGTAATTCGCCTTGGCGCCCACAGCGGCAAGCGCGTCGTGGTGGGCCTGCAAGCTCCTCGCGTGCGCGTCGCGGGCCGCGCTCAGTGCCTCGTGAAAGGCATCGGCGGCGGCGAAGTCCCCGAACATGCCCGCCGCAACCGGCCCCCGCGCCAGGTGATCGGCCCCGTCGCGGGCGTGCGCTCCGGCGCGGTGGGACTCCTTGGCCCCCAGCTGCAGCAATCCCGGGTCGACGAACATCGTGGCCCCCCTTTCCGCCTCCGCGCCTTGCTGACCGCGGCGGCAAGCCTGCCGACCAGGCTAATCACGGCGCCGGTGCCGATCAATTCACGACGAGCGGCCCTCACAGCGGACTGGCGCCGTCGGCCAGACCGTCACCGTCGCTGTCGGTCAGCCGCACGTTCCAGTGGCCGTCGCCGTCGGTGTCGACGTATCCGGTCACCCCGTTCTCCCCCGGGCACAACACGCGGTCGGCCACCCCGTCACCGTCGGTGTCGAACAGCCGGTCGTCGGCGCCGCCGCGCCCGTCGAAGTCCACCAACGGGCCGCCGGTGTGCTGCACGCCGTCGAGCCCGTACCAGCGCAGCTGCCCGTCCCGGTGCCCGGCGACCGACCACGTGCCGGTCCCGTCGTCGGTGAACGACGCCTCGGGCCTGCCGTCGTTGTCGACGTCGAGCAGGGCATGGTCGGCCACACCGTCGCCGTCGAGGTCGGCCAGCGCGTCGTCGCGCAGCCCGTCGCCGTCGAGATCCACGCCCACCGCATCGAAGTGGCCGTCGCCGTCCAGGTCCAGGTCGGGTGTGCCGTGCAGCATCGCCGCCGTGCCGTCGTCACCACCGAGGCAGTAGTCCACGACTACTCCGACGCCGGCCTACCGTTAGGGGTTCCCGCGCGCTTGCCACCAGGACAGCAGCTCGGCGGTGGCCTCCTCGGTGCTCAGCGGCCCGCGTTCGAGCCGCAGCTCCTTGAGAAAGCGCCACGCCTCCCCCACCTGCGGGCCCGCCGGGATGCCGAGCAGCTCCATGATCTGGTTGCCGTCCAGGTCGGGACGCACCCGGGCCAGATCCTCCTGCGCGGCCAGCTCGGCGATCCGCGCCTCCAGCCGGTCATAGCTGGCCTGCAGGCGCGCGGCCCGGCGCTTGTTGCGGGTGGTGCAGTCCGCGCGCACCAGCTTGTGCAGCCGCGGCAGCAGCGGACCGGCGTCGGTGACGTAGCGGCGCACCGCCGAGTCGGTCCACTTGCCGTCGCCGTAGCCGTGGAACCGCAGATGCAAAAACACCAGCTGCGAGACGTCCTCGACCATCTGCTTGGAAAACTTCAACGCCCGCAACCGCTTTCGCACCATCTTGGCGCCCACTACCTCGTGGTGGTGAAAGCTCACGCCGCCGTCGGCCTCGTGCCGGCGGGTGGACGGTTTGCCGATGTCGTGCAGCAGCGCCGCCCAGCGCAGCACCAGATCCGGGCCGTCATCCTCCAGCGCGATCGCCTGCCGCAGCACCGTCAGCGAATGCTGGTAGACGTCCTTGTGCTGGTGATGCTCGTCGATGGCCATCTGCATGCCCCCGACCTCGGGCAGCACCACCTGCCCCATCCCGGTCTGCACCAGCAAGTCGATGCCGGCGACCGGGTCCTGACCGAGCAGCATCTTGTCCAGTTCCGCGGCCACCCGCTCGGCGCTGATCCGGCCGAGCTGCGGGGCCATCTCGCCGATCGCCTCCCGTACCCGCGGGGCCACGGTGAAGCCCAGTTGCGACACGAACCGCGCGGCGCGCAGCATCCGCAACGGGTCGTCGCCGAAGGACACCGACGGCGCGGCGGGGGTGTCGAGCACCTGCTCGCGCAGCGCGGCCAAACCACCCAGCGGATCAAGGAATTCGCCCGCACCCGCGGGCGTGACGCGCACCGCCATCGCGTTGACGGTGAAGTCGCGGCGCACCAGGTCGTCCTCGAGGCGATCCCCGTAACGCACCTCGGGGTGGCGCGACACCTGGTCGTAGCTGTCGGCGCGGAAGGTGGTGATCTCCAGGCGGTGCCCGCCCTTGCCCACGCCGACGGTGCCGAAGTCGATCCCGGTGTCCCACACCGCGTCGGCCCATCCGCGCACGATCTGTTGGACCTGCTCGGGGCGGGCGTCGGTGGTGAAGTCCAGGTCGGGACTCAGCCTGCCCAGCAGCGCGTCCCGCACCGAACCGCCGACCAGGTACAACTGGCGGCCCGCGGCCTCGAACGCCGCGCCCAACTCGCGCAGCATGGGGGCGTGCTGATTGAGGGCCACGGCGGCGGCGGTCAGCAGGTCGTTATCGGCGTCAGGCACGTTCGACCAGCCTAGTCGGACGACGATCGCGGCTGGGATGAGCGCTATCCCCGAGGCGGAACTCCCGGGATTTCCGTGTTCGGAACCTCGATGAATCGCTTCCGGCAACTGCGCCGGCATCTCAAGAGTGAGCCGGCATCTCAAGAGTGAATTGACCTGCCACCGGGTGCCAGTAGCGTTACGCGAGACAGGGAGGGTCGGCGGTGTTTTCCTACCCACACTGGAGGGCGGCCCCACATTGGAGGGCTGCGAAGTCGCATGCGCGAAGGCGCGTGGCGCCGTGACGTTAAGGATGACGCGATGCAGCTTCGGTACATGAGCCAGGCGGCGCTGATCATGTTCGCCGGCGGCGATCCGTGGAAGGTCAATGCGACCTTGCAAAGCGGGCTGCCGGCTCGAATCTCCGATCTCGCCCAAGCGTTTTACGACGCAGGTCTATCCACGGCCGAAGCTGACGCTGCATTTGGTCGCGCGCAAGACCGCTTTCAGAGGTCCTGGACCCACCGGGGCAGGGGTAACCCGATCAACGGCTCGTTCGAAGTTCGTCGCGCCACCAGAGCGCTGGGGCTTCAAGTGGTCCAGCTTCGCAGGATCGGCGTTGATCTGGAGGAGGTTGCGGCGGCCCTGGCCGAGGCGCAGCGCTCCGGAAATGACGCGATCTCTTCTCTCGAAGGCCGGCTGCAAAACATCGATGATCAGCTGGGGCAAGCCGTCGAGCTCGAGAAAGACCCGGCCTTGAGCGCGGTGGAACGGCGGCTCCTCGACGAACACATCACCGGACTCGAAGATCGGGCCATCGGTGACACCCAGCAGTCACTCACCAAGGTCGAGGGGATCCGGGATCAGTATTCGCGGCAACTGCACCTCGCAAAAGTCAACTTGCAGAAGCAGGACGGCTACGACCTGGCGCCGATCGAAGGGTTCGACGGCGACAAACCGGAAACCGTTCAGGGACAAGACGAGCGCCGGCACAACCAGATCGAGGCGTTCAAGCAGATCTTCGGTCGCGAACCGGTTGCGGCCGCCGACTGGGAGACAGCGGCCGCCCTCGACCCGCACAGTTACGACCCGAAGTTCCAGGGCACCGGACCACAGATCGAAGTGGCGAAAATCCGCACGGTGCCCGGGCAGGGCCTGGTCCGGGTCTCGCAATGGATCGAGCAGCGGGATGTGACCAGCTTTCCGTTCTGGCGGCGCGACCTCGGGAACAACAGGGTTGCAAACGCTCATTTCGACCCGGAGGACACGAAGGTCGCGACCTACATCGACTACGAGAACGGCCTCGTGGTGCTGCGACAGAATCCGTCCGTCGAGGAGACCTCGACCGGCGGACCGGGCAGGGTCAAGGTCGGCACACCCAAGGGCAGCGTGACCCAGCTCCCCGACGGTTCGGTTCGGATCAAATACGACGCCGGCAACCCGTTCGCCCCGGGCATCACAGCCGATCCCACGGGGCCGTTTGCCGATCATACGATCACCGTCAACGGCGATCTGGTGTTCACACCCGGACCGGACGGAGTGCAAGTCAACGGGACTCGCACCGACTACCCGTCCATGGAGGTGTATCAGGACCTCCCGAACGGCAGCACCCTCACAGCGCTGATCGACCACGCGAAGTCGGGCAGATCGTGGGGGCCTGCCCTCAACCTCTCCGGCCACCACGACATCGGTCCGCTGGGCGGCAAAGCATTCGCGCCGTTCGACACCGGCGCGTGGAATCCCACATACGATGTGCCTTCTGGGTTGCCGCTCACACAGTTCGGCCCAGCTTCCAACCCACCGTCGGTGTTTGCCCTGCCCGTCGGTGAGGGTGTACCGGCCTGATCGCACAGTGACAGGGGAGCGATAACGGATGAGATCCTTCGTCAGGCGGTACGGCCTGGACGCCCGGGGGTGGCGCACGGCGACGGTGTCGGCGCCATTCGTCGTCCAAGGCGTCTTGGCCCTGCTTCTCCTCGCCATGTGGGCGTTGGGTAAGTGGCTGTTCACGACCGAAAGTGGGCGCAGCGAACGGGCCTGGATGCTGACGGCTCTGCTGGTCACGACCGTGGTCACGCTGGCGGTCAGCGGCGCGCTGCTACGGTCACCGTCGCCTGCTCGTCGCGGGCTTTCCCTCAGCATCGCGGGCTCGTCGGCCATCGTCCTCAGCGGCGGTGCCGTCTACGCCTACCTGATCTTGCGGTGAAGGCGTCGAGGATGACGAGTGACTCTGCCGCCGGCCGCGCGAACAGTCGCTACGGTCCCCTGAGCTTCACGGTGACGCTGCTGCACGTTCTCATCGTGAACGGCACCACGTGGCTTTTCATGCCCTATTCGATCGTGCTTGTACTTCCGGCGGTGCTCATCTACATGGGGATTGCGGCCGTTCTCGCGCGGAATCCGGGGAAGGTCGGTCAGGTCGGGCGGGGAATGTTCCTCGGCAGCCTGTCGGCGCCGCTTTCGCTGATCGTCTTCGCTTTGGCCTGGGCTGTCGCAAAGGGGATAGGCGCGCTTTGACCCGCGCTTGGCCGAGCTGGCGACGTCGTCGGCCGCCCCGCCGAACGCATCGCGGCCACCACGGCAAACCCATTGAGCACCAACAGGATCAGCACCGGCAACACGGCGTCGGTGTGCGGCGCGATCTCACCGAGCCTCACCCCGGCCGGCGACCGGGGTCGCCGAGGCGGCCGGACGGAAGGGCAGTTCGGCCAGGAGGGTGGGGTCGGCACGGACGGATACGGATGCATCGAGAGTCAAGGGAACGGCATCAGGTACGGAAAGCTCAATGAGGGCGCGATCCCGCGATCGGACCGTGACGACAACCGGCGAGTATGTCAAGAACAGCGGCCCGTGCCAGCTACTATCGCTTGGGTGTCGGACGGCGAACAAGCCAAACCGCGTCGGCGTCGGGGTCGGCGCCGCGGTCGTGGTGCCGCGGCATCGTCGGAGAACCAGACCGACGGCCAACCCGCCGCGGCGCGGAGCGGTTGCGCACGGTCCACGAGACATCGGCCGGAGGGCTGGTCATCGACGGCCTCGACGGGCCGCGTGACTCTCAGGTGGCGGCACTGATCGGGCGCGTCGACCGGCGCGGGCGGATGCTGTGGTCGCTACCCAAGGGCCACATCGAACTGGGCGAGACCGCCGAGCAGACGGCCATGCGCGAGGTCGCCGAGGAGACCGGGATCCGGGGCAGCGTACTGGCCGCCCTGGGACGCATCGACTACTGGTTCGTCACCGACGGCCGCCGGGTGCACAAGACGGTCCACCACTATCTGATGCGCTTTTCCGGCGGCGAGCTGTCCGACGACGACCTCGAAGTCGCCGAGGTGGCCTGGGTGCCGGTGGAGGAGCTGCCGTCGCGGCTGGCCTACGCCGACGAACGGCGGCTGGCGCAGGTGGCCGACGAGCTGATCGACAAGCTGCAGAACGACGGGCCGTCCTCGCTGCCGCCGCTGCCGCCCAGCGCGCCGCGCCTGCGCCCGCAGACCCATTCGCGGACCCGCCATGCCGGCAAGCCCGCCACGGGCCGGAAGAACGGTCACGGGCCCGGCCCGTGACCGCGCCGCGACTCTGCTGGGCCGGCTCGATGCGCCTCGCCGTGGTGGTTGCCATCGTCGCCGGCTTCGCCGTGCTCACCGGTGCCGCCCCGCCCCGCGCGGCGGCCGGCGAGCCCGGAGCCACGCCGTTCGTGCGTATCCGCATCGACCAGGTCACCCCGGACGTGGTCACCACCACCAGCCCGCCCGTCATCACGGTCAGCGGCATGGTCACCAACATCGGCGACCGCCCCGTCCACGACGTGATGGTCCGGCTCGAGCACGCCGCGGCGGTCACCGCCTCCACGGGCCTGCGCACCTCGCTGGACGGCGGCACCGAGCAGTACCAGCCGGTGTCGGACTTCCTGACCGTGGCCCCCGAGCTGCAGCGCGGGCAGGGGGCGGGCTTCACGCTCTCGGCTCCGCTGCGCCCGTTGACGAAGTCGTCGTTCGGCATCGACGCACCGGGGATCTACCCGGTGCTGGTCAACGTCAACGGGACGCCCGACTACGGCGCGCCCGCCCGCCTGGACAACGCGCGGTTCCTGTTGCCGGTGGTCGGCGTCCCGCCCGACCGCGCCGACGACCTGGACTCCACCGTCGCCCCCGACACGTCCAAACCCGTGTGGATCACCATGCTGTGGCCGCTGGCCGACCGGCCCCGGCTGGCCCCCGGTTTTCCCGGCGGCAGCATCCCGGTCCGGCTGGTCGACGACGAGCTGGCCACCTCCCTGGCCGCCGGCGGGCGGCTGGACATCCTGCTGTCCGCGGCCGAGGTCGCCACCAGCCACGACGTCGACCCCGACGGCGCCGTCGGGCGGGCGCTGTGCCTGGCCGTCGATCCGGACCTGCTGGTCACCGTCAACGCGATGACCGCCGGCTACGTGGTGTCCGACGCGCCCGACGGTCCCGCCCAGCGGCCGGGCACCCCGACGCATCCGGGCACCGGCCAGGCCGCGGCGATCGCCTGGTTGAACCGGCTGCGCGCCCTGGCCCATCGGCTCTGCGTCGCGCCGCTGCCGTACGCCCAGGCCGACCTGGACGCGCTGCAACGCGTCAACGATCCCGGGCTGAGCGCGATCGCCACCACCAGCGTGGGCGGCATCGTCGATCGCATCCTGGACGTGGCCGCCACCCGCGGCGCCACGCTGCTGCCGGACGGACCGCTGACCGGCCGCACGGTCAACCTGCTCAGCGCCACCGAGAGCGGGGTCAACGGCAGCACGGTCGCCATCGCGGCCGCCGACCTGGCCGTACACGACGGGCCGGGCGCGCCGGGACGCAGCCTCCCGGACGCAGCCGACACGACGCCCCGGCGGGTGTCCCCGCAAGTGGTGGTCGCGCCGTTCGACCCGGCGGTCGGCGCCGCACTGGCCGGCGCGGGAACCAACCCCGCCGTCCCCACCTACCTGGACTCGTCGCTGGCGGTCCGGCTCGCGCACGACTCCCCGACCGCGCGGCGACAGGACGCCCTGGGTTCCATCTTCTGGCACGCCCTGCAG
>NZ_VMQU01000400.1 GCF_007714205.1 Mycobacterium helveticum
GCATCCACCCGACTCAAATCCGAGGACGCCAAATACCCGTACTCACCGGCACACGCACCCGCGAAAACCCCGGTCTGCGTCTGCCGTAACGATTCGGCCGCAATACCGGCATGTTCGAGGGCCTCGTAGGCGACCTCGAGCAGCAGCCGCTGCTGGGGATCCATCCTGTCGGCCTCGCCGGGCGAAATGTCGAAGAACTCCGCGTCGAAACCCTCGATGTCGTCCAGGAACGCCCCGAAACGCGTCGTGCCGGCCAGCGCCGCCGC
>NZ_VMQU01000401.1 GCF_007714205.1 Mycobacterium helveticum
GCATCCACCCGACTCAAATCCGAGGACGCCAAATACCCGTACTCACCGGCACACGCACCCGCGAAAACCCCGGTCTGGCTGCGGCGCAGGGTATCCGCACGTATCCCGGCGTGCTCGAGGGCCTCGTGGGCCACCTCGAGCAGCAGCCGCTGCTGGGGATCCATCGTGGCGGCCTCACGCGGGGAGATCTCGAAGAACTCCGCGTCGAAACCCTCGATGTCGTCCAGGAACGCCCCGAAACGCGTCGTGCCGGCCAGCGCCGCCGC
>NZ_VMQU01000402.1 GCF_007714205.1 Mycobacterium helveticum
CTGCGGCGAGGTCGACGAACGTTCCCGGCGTGCCCGCGTAGAGGATCAGCGCAACCAATGGTGCCGCGCGGCCGTCATCGATACCGGGCAGCATCAGCCGAAGCGAGGTGCGAACATTCTTGGCCGCGCCGTCCTCAAGGGTGGTGAAAGTGAATGGCGGAATACTGCCGTCGACGGTCACGCTGAGACCGAGATAGCTGGGCACGGCCGCCTGGGCGTCGACACCCAATTGGTGCAGACTGTGCAGCACATCGGCGCCGGGCTC
>NZ_VMQU01000403.1 GCF_007714205.1 Mycobacterium helveticum
GTGCCACCGGTACCGCCCTGGCCGCCGGCCTGCGCGGCGGTATTCGGGTCGCTGCTGTTGGTCCCGGTTCCGCCGGTCCCGCCTGCACCGCCCTGCCCGCCGTTCCCGCCGTCACCACCAGCACCCTGGATGCCGGGGGTGCCGCCGTTGGCGGCTCCGGCCGCCCCGCCGGCGCCGCCCTGACCGCCGTCGCCGCCGGCGCCTAAACAACAACGCGCCCCCCCCCCAGGCCGAAAAGTCGGTTTGGCGGGTGGGGGGGGAAAAA
>NZ_VMQU01000404.1 GCF_007714205.1 Mycobacterium helveticum
CCGAAGCCGAGGCCACCAGGCAGACCGGCGACAACGATGTGGGGGCGATCTTCCAGGCGAAGCCCGACCACCCCGAGGGCGCCGACGACTGAGCGCCTGGGTTACAAGCGGCCCTCGCGCCGCAGCAGGTCCTGGGCGCTGAGCGCGCCGCCGATGCGACGGCGCTGGCGCGCGTTGTCGCTCCCGTCCGGGTGTCCGAGGCCCTGCCCGCGGGCGTTGAGCTTCTCCGTGGCCGTCTCGGAGTCCTTGGCCTCCGGCTGCGT
>NZ_VMQU01000405.1 GCF_007714205.1 Mycobacterium helveticum
GTGGCGGGGGCCCAGGTCGGCGGCCGCGCGCACCCGCCGAGAGGCGTCGGTGCGGGTGATCAACGCCGCCTCGGCGACCGCGTGCGACAGCGTGCCGCCCAACTCCTCCGGGGTGGCCTGGTGGGCCAGGGTGTTGATCACCGCATGCTCCAATGCGGGCAGGCGCCGGCGCACCTTTTCCACGCGGGCCAGCCACGCCAACAACTCCGGGGTGGTCAACGCCTCGCAGTCATGACCGAGCAGCCGGTCCACGGCGGCGTC
>NZ_VMQU01000406.1 GCF_007714205.1 Mycobacterium helveticum
GTGAGCGCCTCCTGGGTAGCTTGGGGGCCCGCGATGACCGCCATTTTGGTGCCGAACGCTCCCATCCACGAGACAGAACCGAACCGTTCGTAGCGCTCTCTGCCCAGGTCGGACCCAAACCGGATGTAGTCGAGGGTGTGCCCGACCAAGGGGAGCCCGGCATCACCGAGAACCGGTCGCAATCCGCTTCCGGCCGGGGGCGCGGCTAGTTCACGCACTGGCCACCGCCGACTCCACCGGCGAAGTCCGTCGTCCACCC
>NZ_VMQU01000407.1 GCF_007714205.1 Mycobacterium helveticum
GCAACGCCGCCGGCGCGCGCCGCACGTCAAACGTCGTCACCGGCAACGGCCGCAACACCCCCGCCTCGAACAACTCGGCGAGTTCGAGCAGGTACTGGTGCATGCGGGGGCGGCCGGGTTCGAAGAGGTCGAAGGCGCGGTACCGCACCCCGGGATACTGCTCGGCGATGGCCTCCGGGTCACGGATGTCGGTCTTGCCCATCTCCAAGAACACCCCGCCCGGGGCCACCAACCGCAGCGACGCATCCACGAACTCACC
>NZ_VMQU01000408.1 GCF_007714205.1 Mycobacterium helveticum
GGGGGGGGGGGGCTCCGCTCCCCCGCCGCGCCGCCTGCCCGGCGCGCGCCACCCGGCCGCGGCGCGGCCGCCGGCGCCGGGCGGCGCGCGGCCGCCCCCCCCGGACCCGCCGATGAAGCCCGTGGATCCGCCACCGAGGCTGCCGGCACCCCCGGCGTAACCGGCCGAGCCGTTGCCGCTGACACCGCCGGTGCCGCCGTCGCCGCCGGCCCCGCCGTGACCGCCCCAGCCGTACAGCAACCCGCCGCAGCCC
>NZ_VMQU01000409.1 GCF_007714205.1 Mycobacterium helveticum
AACGGGCTGTTGCTGCCGGCGGCGGTGCTCAACGCGATCAACGCGCCCAGCCTGGCCCTGACGGGGCGCCCGCTGATCGGCAACGGCGCCCCCGGCGCCGCGGGCAGCGGGGCCGGCGGAGCGCCCGGCGGGTGGTTGCTGGGCGACGGCGGTGCCGGCGGGTCCGGCGCGGACGGCGTGCCCGGCGGAGCCGGCGGCGCGGCAGGGCTGTTGGGCAGCGGCGGCGCCGGCGGGGCCGGCGGGTTCGGGG
>NZ_VMQU01000040.1 GCF_007714205.1 Mycobacterium helveticum
CCATCAGCGCGCAGCCACCATCAACCAGATCACCGAAAACAAGATCATCACAAGCCGGCTGAAAAATCAGGGTCTGACGCGGCACCTGCGCGCCGGCACAAGCGCGCCAGTCTTTCGCCCGTTGGCGGCGCGTGTTCAATCGGCGCCACGGGTACAACTTTCTATGAGGCGCATATGAGGTCGGAAATTCCGCTCCGCTGAAACCAGGACTTTCCTAAGCTCCTTACCGACCACCAACGGAAGGGGCATCGAGCCAATGACATTCCGCCATCTCGTCTCCGCAGTGGTTGCAGTTGCCGCAATCGCCGGGATCGGAGTTCCTGGCGCACCCGCAGCCCAGGCAGACCCACCGTATAGGAATTGCTCGCAGGCGCACGCGGATGGTCGTTACAACATCCCGCAAGGCGATCCGGCCTACACTCAGAAGCTTGACCGCGACAACGACGGACTTGCTTGCGAACCGTACCAGTGAGTGTTCCGTGCAGGGTGTTTGTTCTGTGAAGCATTGGACGTCCGAAGCCGCCGAATGATGCGGCAATCTGTACGAGAGATTGAATGTCGAGCGTGAGCAGAGGCTTCCCCCGTGAGCGCGCAGCATCCCGGTGGCTGTAGGGGTCGTGTGTGTCCCAGGCCTGAAGCAGTGTGCAACGCCGCAGCAGAGCCTGCATCCTGTTTACAGTTGACGCTGCAGAGATACTCTTGTCAGATTCTCGCCGCACTAAGTGTGCGGACAGGTGAACGACGATGATCACCCATGACGACCACGATCAGCCCGCGACGGCCGCAGGACCATGCGATGATGCGACCACGGTCGTGCCCGCACCTGCCCAGGCAGCCCCCGAACTTGCTTGGTCGCAGGGAGATTCCGAGACGGAGTCGCTGCACCGTCCGTGGCGTTCGGTGTGGACTCTCCGGTGTCGGGGTGGTATGTGCGGTCTTGGTTGCGGTCATCATCGACGGGCTGGGCTTTGCAGGCAAAAGCGGTGCCCCTCAGGGATCGCCCCACCCGGGGAGAATCGGGGCGACCACACCGCCTTCATCAGCTGCATTGGCCGGGCCTTCGTCGTCTCCCGGCTTGCCGTTGTCCTTCGTCCCAGGGGCGCTGGAACAACCGGTGGACGCGGCGGCGGCCGCGGCGCGACTCGCAACCTTGCCGATCAAGGGCCGCGCACCCAAAACCGGTTATCACCGTGGGCTTTTCGGCGATGCCTGGACTGACGACGTGACGGTGGCCGACGGACACAACGGCTGCGATACCCGCGACGACATCCTCTCGCGCGACCTCGCCGACATTGTCCGCAATGGCGACTGCACTGTGATCTCTGGTGTGCTGCGCGACCCGTACAGCGGCACCACGGTCGAGTTTCACCGCGGCCAGGGCACGTCATCGCTGGTGCCGATCGACCATGTGGTCGCGTTGTTGGACGCATGGCAGAAGGGTGCGCAGCAGTGGGATGCTGCCACGCTGCGCAACTTCGCCAACGACCCGATCAATTTGCAGGCCACCACCCGGTCGATGAACGAGCAGAAGGGTGCTGGCGACGCTGCAACGTGGTTGCCACCCAACAAGTCCTACCGCTGCGCGTACGTCTCTCGCATCGTCGAGGTGAAGACCGCTTATGGGCTTTGGGTGACGCAGGCCGAACACGATGCGATCGCTCGGATATTGACAAGCTGCGGGGCTCCCTCCGCGGACCCCGAGCCGCCGCCGACGGACACCGCCCCCGCATATTTCCCGCCACCTCCTGCATCGGTGCCCGATAGCGGGTTGCCCGTCTACTACCCAAATTGCAGAGCGGCAAGGGACGCCGGCGCGGCGCCGATCTATGCGGGACAGCCCGGATATCGACCCGGGCTTGACCGCGATAGCGACGGTGTGGCCTGCGAATAATCCCCGGGATGTAATCACCCAACTGGCTGACGCAACCTGTCAGGCGGGGACACTAGTCCCCAAATAAGAGAGCCGGTGCCGGCGGGTATCAGGACGGCAAGGCCGCCCTCACCGTTCCTTGAGTGCGGCGATGAATGGGAAGAAAGTGGTGGTCCCAATGCGTTGTGGCGTGCCGTCCGGTTGTGACTTCATCGACCACGCGGTCTTGTGCGGCGTCGATGTCCCGCACGCCGTGGGGCTATGTTCTCTGTATGACAATGGCGGACAGCCGGATGGCGGCGGCGCACAGCAGCAGGTTGAAGTGCGGATGATCGAGTTCACCCTCACCCGGACCTCGACGGCGCCGATCGAGACAGTGTTCGACGCCCTGACCGACCACCGCGGGATCGCGGACTACATGTGGGCAATCCGGCGCAGCACGCTCGATCGCGAGGGCACCCCTGCACCCAACGGTGTCGGCGCGATCAGACGTCTGGTGGCGATCGGACCCCCATTCGTCGAGGAGATCATCGACTACGAGCGACCCACCCGCTACGCGTACAGGATGCTCTCGGGCGCGCCCACCCGGGATCACGTCGGCACGGTCCAGCTGCGTGAGACAGAAACGGGGACCGAGGTCAGCTGGCATCTCCGGTCGACGCTGAAGATCCCCGGTGTCGACCGGCTGATGTATCCGGTGTTCAAGAAGGTCATCGACGAGCTCCTCAAAGGCGGCATCGCCGCCGCCGAACGCCGCACCTGAACATTCCCACTGGATCCCAGCGCCCCTATCGGTCGCCGTACTGCGGGCAGTAGGCGTCCACGGCGTCCCAGACGGCCCGCGTCGCCTCCTGCGGCGTCAGCTGCGGACTTTTGCGCAGCGTCCCCCTGATGTAGTCGTCGACGCTGCCGCCACCGGCCAGGTCGCTGCAGAGTTGCCCGGCCTGAGCGTCGGCCCGCGCGGGATTCCGCAACCACATCCCGTCGTCGCCGCGCAGTGCATCGGCGAATCTTCCTTCCGCGGCGGGTGGGAACGGCTGGACCGGCGGTGCCGCCCGGACCCGCGGCGCCGGTCGCACCGGTGGCGGGGATGCCTTGGGCGGCGGCGCCTGGGGTGGCGCCGCTTTCGGTGCGGGTGCCGCTGCGGGCGGCGGCAGCACCTCGACGGGCGGCCTGATGCTGAAGTGCTCCCCGTGCGGTGCGGTCAGCGCCAGCGTCGCCGCGACGGACACCGCCGCGACAGCCACCGCCGCAATCACGGCGGTGACGAGCCGGCCGTCGGCGAGCCTGCGCAGCAGGGACCACCTGCCGTGTCGCCACGCCTCCTCGGGCTCGTCACCCCACGCGTACACCACTGACGCCGGTGCGGGGGCGATCGCCCGGGTGGGTTCCACGACCTCGGCGGTGTCGTCGTCGGTTCATGCTCCGATTGTGCGCGCGGGGTGCGACACGGTGCGTGTCGCCGCTGGCGGGCCCCGGCGCAACGCGTTAGGCTCGACCGAATTAGAGAACGAGTCTGTCTACAAAAGGGGAAGCTGATGAGCGACCGGCCCCACATGGATTTCGAGGCGCTCTACGGCCAGTCCGAACCCAGCCGCGTCCCGTGGGACATCGGCGGGCCGCAGCCCGTGGTCCAGCAGTTGGTGGCCTTCGGCGGACTGCGCGGTCAGGTGCTCGACCCGGGCACCGGTCCGGGCTATCACGCCATTCACTTCGCGTCGAAGGGCTACTCGACCACCGGGGTCGACGGGTCGGCGTCGGCGATCGAGCAGGCCGGGCGCAGGGCCGCGGCCGCCGGGGTCGCGGTCGACTTCCAGGTCGCCGACGCCACGGTGCTGGACGGCTTCGAGGGCCGCTTCGACACGGTCGTCGACAGCGCCTTCTATCACGTCTTCCTCGACGACGAGGAGACCCAGACCCGCTACGTGCAGGCCCTGCGCCGGGCCACCAGGCCCGGGGCGCGGCTGTTCATGTTCGAATTCGGTCGTCACAACGTCAACGGCATCCAGTGGGACGGACTGCCGGCCGACAACTTCGAGCGGGTGCTCGACGCGGGGCGGTGGCGTCTCGACCACCTCGGCACCTCCACGTATGTGGCGCGGTTCGGGCCCGAAACCCTCACGCGCATGGAGAACGTGGGGTCCGACCCGGCCTGGGAGCAGCGGATGAAACCGCTGCAGGACCAACTCGCCGTCATCGGGCCGCTGCTGCACGACCACCGGGTGCACATGCCCATCTGGGTGGTCGCGGCGACGCGCCTCGACTAGCGCGGGCTACCGCGCGGCCAGGCGGTAGACGCGGGCGGCGTTGCCGCGCGCGATCAGATCGACCACCCGCAGCGCGTCGCCCTCGCTCCAGTCGCCGGCGTCGACGAAGCCGCGCAGCACCCGATGAATGCCGTTGCGCCACAACCGTGTCCCCAGGAAATGCAACTCCGCCGGACCGAACCCGTCCGAGGAGTACAGGATCTTGCGGAAGGGCGCCATCTCCAGCAGTCGGGCGATGAACGCCGGCCCGCGCGCCCCCAGATGGTTGATGCTCAGGCCGCCGTCGAGATAGACGTTGTTGAACGCCTGCGCCAGATAGCCGGCCTCCCGCTCGTAGGGGTAGCAGTGCAGCAGCACGATCGGGGTGTCGCCGGAACGTCGCAGAAAGTCAAGCAGCAGCAGCGGATTGGCCTTGTACAGGTCGCAGTCCCGGTCGCCGAAGCCGACGTGCAATTGCAGGGGCAGGCCCAGCCGCAGCCCCTGATGCAGGCCGAAGCGCAGCAGCACGCGATCGCGTAACCGGACCCCGCCCCGGTCGCGCCAGCGGCTCGCCGCGCGGGCGACCTCCGCGGCCGACGGCTCGGTCAGGTCGCCGTCGAACCCGCCCCGATACGCCAGGACCGACTTGGTACCGACTGCCGACGCCGCGCGCCGGTGCAGGATCTCCCCGAACGTTGCCGCGTAGTCGCCGGGGGCCTGCGCGGCCTGCTCGGCCACTTCCTCGAGGCGGACGATCTCGTGGGCGCGGTTGCCCGACAACGCTTCCAGCTCCGCGACGCCGGCGACGTCGCTGCCGACCCCGGTGTCCACCAGCCAGTCGCCCACCCCCGCCGACGACAGGAACAGCCGGGCCAGTTCGATCTCGCTGTGGCGGCTGCGACGCTCCCAATAGTCTTCTGCCGCGGCATGTCCGGGCAGGCCGAGGACGGGTGCGCAGTGGGCGCGCACCGCGAAGCCCAGTTGCGAGTCGAACCCCGAGTCGAACTCGGCGAGCGGCTCGGTGTTGGCCTCGTTGAGCGCATTCTCGAACCGTGCCCGGTCCCCCGCCGCCAACCAGCACCCGTGGACGTGCTGATCGATCAGCGTCACGCCTTCGATGTGCCGCGCCAGCTCGGTCACAGGCTCCAGGCCATCCGGAACTTGTCCGCGAGTTGCTCGGGGCCGAGGTCGCCGTAACGCTCGTGCTCCAGGCGGCGCACCGCGACGACCGCGTCCACCGCGGCGTCGCCCAAAACCCGCCGCAGCAGCGCCGAATCGTCCAGTGCGCCAATCACCTCCGCCTGGTCGGTGGGCAGCGCCGCGATGCCGTCGCGGTCGCGGTCGGAGTCCGACAGCGTCGCCGGGTCGACAGTGGCCTGGGGCGGCAACGCGGCCTGGTTGTTGATGCCGTCGAGCGCCAGGCCCAGGATCGCCGCGGACGCCAGGTAGGGGTTCGCCGACGGGTCGACGACCTTCACCTCGGCGTTGCCCCCGTACGGCGTACCGGGGCCTCCCCTGACGAATCGCACTGCGGCCTCCCGGTTCTCGGTGCCCCAGCACGCGTAGGCGCCGGCCCAGTTGCCGGGCCGCATCCGCAGGCCGGACACGATCGACCCGCACAGCACGCCCTGCGCCTCGCGCAGTCCGTGCACCACGCCCGCCACCGCGCTCTCCCCCGCCGGCGTCATCCCCTCGGCGCCGGTGCCGTCGGAGAACAGCGGCCCCTCCGGCATGCTGAGCGAAAAATGTTGGTGGGCACCCGATCCGACGCTGTCCGCAAAGGGGGTCGGTGACAGGCTGATGCGCAGCCCGTGGCGGCGGGCCGCGCGTCCGATGATGAGCCGCGTCAGCACCAGCTGGTCGGCGGCGGCCACCGGGGGATGCGGCGCCAGCGAGATCTCGAACTGGTTGGCCCCGTACTCGGCGTGGAATTGCTCGATCGCGATGCCGGCGGCGGTGGCCGAGGAGTTGACGTCGCGAACGAACGCCTCGTGCTCGAGGACGCCGGCCAGGCCGTACTGCGCCCACAACGCCGACGGCAGCCTCCCCCCGGCGGGATCGACCAGCAGGAACTCGATCTCGTGGCCGATCAGGGCCTCGATGCCGGCCTCGGTGAGTGCGGCCTCGATCCTGCCGAGCGTGCCGCGGCCGCAGGCGGGCACGGGGGTGCCGTCCTGCTCGTAGAAGGCGGCGGGCGCCCAGGCCAGCCCCGCGCCGACGATGCGCAGCGCCGACAGGTCGATGCGCAGGCGCTGATCGCCGATGACGCCGATGTGGTCGGTGAAGGCGATGCCGGTCTGGTCGATCGCGAAGGCGTGCCACGAGGGGCTGGCGCCCAGGCCGGGGTCGGCGAAGGTGTTGGTCCGCCGGATGGGCACCGTCTTGGCCAGGGTGAGTCCCGCGGGGTTGACGACGGTGCCGATGACGGTGTCGACGCCTTCGGCTTCGAGTTGGGCGATCGCGGCGGCGGCAAGGGGTGTGCCGGTCATGGCAGTCATCTTCCCAGCCTTGAGAGCCCGATCAGGTTTGGCGGTCCAGCAACTCGCCCGCGAACCGGTCGATGAACTGGTCGGCGGGCGCACCGCCCGCCGACCGGATGACGAATTTCGACAATCCCGCGGCGATGTAGGCGTCGAGCTGGCGGTGCAGCCGGTCCCAGTCGGCGGCGATCAGCTCGCCGGGATCGAGGTCCGGACGGCGGCGCCGCGCCACCGCGACCATCGCCGGGGACAACTCACCGTCGCCGACCGCCAGGGAGATGCCGAAGTGGTCCGGTTCGATTCGCCGCCCGGCCCGCGCCGCTGCCGCTTCGATCGCGTCACGCCCGGCCCGCGCCTCGGCCGGGGTCAGGAAGCTGCCCAGCCAGCCGTCGGCCAGCGTGCCGATGCGCCGGAACGCGGCCGGCGCCGAGCCGCCCAGCCAGATGTCCAGCGGGGGCGACGGCCGCGGCGCGACCGCAGTGGCGCTCACGGTGAAATAGTCACCGGCGTAGCCGGCCGAGCCGTCGACCAGCGCGGAGCGCAGCACCCGCAGCGACTCGTCGAACACCGCCGCCCGTTTCCCCTCGGGAACCACGAACACCTCGCGTTCGGCCGGTATGGCCGGACGCAGGCCGAAGACGGGCAGGACCCGACCCGGCGCGACGGCCGCCAGGGAGGCCAGCTGCTTGGCGACGAGCACCGGATGCCGCCCGGGGAGAACGGCCACCGACGTGCCGACCTTCAGCCGGCACGTCCGGGCCAGCGCGTAGGCCATCCCGACCATCGGGTCCACCGCCGGGGAGTACACCAACTCGGAGAACCACAGCGAGTCCACCCCGCCGCGCTCCAGGTGGTCGACGATGCCGGCGAGCTCGTCGGGCGCGGTGTTCGCGCCCAGCCCGACGCCGAATCGGATCTTCACCGGCGGCCCCCCTCGATGTCGGGATCTGTGCCCGCGAGACATAAACGACTGCGACGCGCCACGGCGTGTCGTCGCAGCCGGTCATGTGTCGCGACGGGTGCGGCGACCCGATGCCGGCGGCTACGCGCGGCTGGGCAGCGTCAGCTGGCAGGCCTGGCCGATGTCCAGTGTCCGCAGCACGCGTCCCATGCCGACCCACAGTGCGCACGAGATGGCCAGGTCGGCCAGCAACTCGTCGGAGAAGTGCTCGGCGCAGCGGCTCCAGAACTCCTCGTCGTCGCGCAGCGCCGTGTGCTCGGTGGCGAACCGGTGCGCGAACTCGGCCGCCAGCCGCTCCTGCTCGCTGTAGCCGGGCCACGTGCGCCATTCCAGCGCGTGGTCATACAGGTCTTCGTCGACGCCGGACGCCGGGCCGTCGGCGTCGCGGGTGTTGACGCAGACGACGCACTCGTTGCTGTGGGCGATCACCGCGCGCGCCAGTTCGCGGGTCCGCAAAGGCAGCCGGTTCTTGGTGTAGACCGCCTGGCTGAAGCCGCCCAGGGCGCCGCCGAGGTCAGGAGATTTGGTAAACCAGCCGGCTATGTCGTCGTCGGCGAAGGTTCCGATTCGGCTCATGGCAGGATCGTACGCTCGCGGTGACTATTTCTGGAACACGTTCTCGTGCCGGCCGGCGCGGCCTCGGGGCGCCCCGGAGCTGTGCTTAACCGCCCGCTTGTTGCGAGCCCGGCGGGCGGGACACGCATTGCGCCAGGTACAGCTCCTCGCCGAGCTTGTTCATCAACTCGAGTTGCGTCTCGAGATAGTCCACGTGCAGTTCCTCGTCGGCCACGATCTGCTCGAAGAGGTTGGCGGTGGTGGTGTCCTGCTTCTCCCGGCACATGATGATGCCCGGCTTGAGGCGGTCGAGCACCTCGTGTTCGATCGCCAGGTCGGCCTCGAACTGCTCGCGCAGCGTCTGGCCGATGCGCAGCGAGAAGAGGCGCTGATAGTTGGGCAGGCCGTCGAGCAGCAGGATGCGGTCGGTGATCGCCTCCGCGTGCCGCATCTCGTCGAACGATTCCTCGCGGGTGTGTTTGGCCACCTCCGTCAAGCCCCAGTTGTCCTGCATCTTGGAATGCAGGAAGTACTGGTTGATGGCGGTGAGCTCGCTGGTCAGCTGCTCGTTGAGCAGGCGCAAAACGTCCGGATCACCTTGCACGGTCACTCCTTGGGGTGTGAAAGCCGACATGTTCTGACCGGGGCACGGAAGGCTGGGCTGTGGCCCCCCGATGCCGCCTGTAGTCGCACTTTGCCATGCCGCGGAGCAATCTTCCAGAAAGGTATGGCTGCGCTCAGTGCGTGGCGGCGGTGGCCGGGAGTGACCCAGCTAACACCCGGCTGAGGTTAGACTCCACTCATCGACTTAGGTTAGACTCCACTAATATGCGACCCATTCGCCCGGCGTCTCCACTCCGGCTCCCGATGACGCGGGACGCCGTGGGCCAGGCCGGATCGCGGTCGCCCGGTCCCGTGTTCGAACCCGTTCCCCAAGGGGACTTCGCCGGCGTGCGGAGGGTGTGCTGATGTACGTATGCCTGTGTGTCGGGGCCACCACCCACACCGTGTCCGAGTGCGTCGCGCGCGGGGCGTCGACGTCCAAAGAGGTTGCCGCCGCGTGCGGCGCCGGTGCGGACTGCGGGCGTTGCAGGCGCACGCTGCGGGCGATCATCGCCGCGTCGGCCGATCGGGAAGCCGGCCGGGAAGCCGAACTGCAGCCCGCCGCATCGCACTAGCGGCCCTTGTTGAAGTCCGCCAGCGCCGCGGCGTTGGCCTGCGCCCCCATCAGCTCGGCGAAGTGGGCGTTCTCCCGCGCGCGGGCCGCCGCGATCTCGGGGCGCACCGGCTCGACCATCGTGTGCTTGACGGCCATCAGGCTCGAAATCGGCCGGGACGACAGGATTTCGGCGTGCCGGCGCGCCTCGGGCAGCAGCTGCTCCGGCTCGCACACCCGCCACGCCAGGCCCATCCGCAGCGCGTCCGCGGCGTCGACCCATTCCGAGGACATCAACAGCCAGGCGGCGTTCTGCCTGCCGACCAGCTGCGGCAGCAGATAGGACGACGCCGCCTCGGGCGCCACACCCAGGCTGGTGAACGGGCACTTCAGCCGGGCGCTCGACGACATGAACACCAGATCGGCATAGCCCAGGATCGTGGCGCCGATTCCCACCCCGACCCCGTTGACGGCACAGATCAGGGGCTTGGGGAACGCGCTGAGCGCATCGATCAGCCCGATGAAGCCGTGCTTGCCCGGGGCGAAGTCCGGGTCGGTGATGCGGGCCTGCATCTCGGCGAGATCCGTGCCGGCGGAAAAGCCGCGGCCCGTGCCGGTCAGCAGGACGACCGCGACATCGGGATCGTCGGCGGCGGCCAGCAGCGCCTCGGCCGTGGCGTCGTAGAGCGCCTCGTTGAAGGCGTTGAGCGCCTCGGGCCGGTTGAGGGTGAGCGTCCGCACCCGGCTGTGGTCGTCGATCCGCAGGATCACCGCTGCAGCCTAACGTCTGGCTGTTCAGGCGTTGCCGTAGACGCGGGTCGGCGCGATCAGCACCACGGCGCGGCGCTCCGCGGCCATCACGCGGTCGTATTCGTCCCAGTCGTCGTGGGTGCCGCCGGCGGCGGTGAACACCTCGCGCAGCAGCAGCCGCAACCGATCGGCGTCGGCCGGCCAGGGCGCGGCGTCGTCCGGGCCGGCCAGCTCCGCGCGCCCCTCGACCGTCGCCCACCGCCATCCGTTGCGGAACGTGACCGCCAGCTGCGGCCGCGCCCGCAGGTTGGCGAGCTTGACCTTGCCGTACGTGGTGAAGCCCAGCGAGGGTGCACCGGTGGCCGGGTGGGGCAACTGGCCGACGTTGACCAGCGACGCCTGGACCGTGGCGTCGGCGCGGACGGTGGACACCACCGCCAGACCGCTCTGCTCGGCCGCCAGCGCCACGGCGTCACGCAGTGTCGTCATGGGGGTTCCTCACTCCTTGAACGGTGTGGTGAAGACGTAGCGGCTGGTCGGCACCGTGTCGATGTTCTCGTTGGCGCCGAATGCGCCGGTGCTGGCGACCATCCGGCCCAGCCGTTGCTGTAGCTCGTCGTCGTCCGCGGCGCCGAAGAACGCCCGCAGGTCGGTGATCGCCTCGGTGGGGAACAGCTCTTCGACCACGGCCTCGAGTTCCGGGGCGTCCGCGGTGAGGGCGCGCACCACCCAGTTCTGGGTGTAGCCGAACGTCGACTGGGTCTCGATGGCCACCGACGTGTGGTCGCCCTGCCAACGGTCCAGCCAGGTCGCCTTGTCCAGGTGCGCGGGCCGGCGCAGCAACGCGATGTTGGCCAGTCCCGTTGTGCGAGAACCTGGTTCGGTAGGCGGTGCGGAAAGCGGCACCGACTCGGTCACCAGGTAGGCGGCGAGCCGGTCGCATTCGCGGCCGAGCAGGCGCAGCGCCGCCCGGATCTGTTCGCCGTAGCACTGCTGGGTCCACAGGCTCACCACCGCGGCCACCGGCGGGTCCAGCGTCGTCAGGGTCATCAGCGAGTGGCGCACCGCGCCGTCGCGGACGTTGACGGCCAGCCCCGCCACGCCGAGCCCCAACAACTCGTCGGCGACCGGGCCCCGCTGGCGCGCGCACCAGGCGTCGTCGGGGTCGGGGCGCATCAGTACGGCGATTACCTTCTCCATACGCAGAACCTACAGTCGCCGCCCTATCCGGTGGGCTCCCCTTTGACGAGGCGCACCCGGTGTTCGGCGCCGATCAGCCCGCCGATGATCCCGGCCAGCCGCCGGTAGGACTCGTGGCGTCGGCTGGAGGCACGGAACACCAGGCCGATCCGCCGGCCCGGGCGGGGCATGGCGAACTCGGCGAGCCCCAGCCGGCTTCTCGCCGCCTCGACCGGGACGGCCGTCCGCGGGATCAGGGTCACGCCCAGACCGCCGGTCGCGCACTGCACCGCGGTCGACAGCGACGCCGCCCGGGTGTTGGCCAGCTCGGGCCGCACACCCGCCATGCGGCAGACGTCCAGCGCCTGGTCGCGCAGGCAGTGGCCCTCGTCGAGCAACAGCAGCGGCAGCTGCGCCAGCGCGGTCGTCGGGACCCGTCGCCGGCCCGACAGCGGATGCCCGGGGGGCAGCGCGAGCACG
Organism: Mycobacterium helveticum; assembly: GCF_007714205.1. Taxonomy (GTDB): domain Bacteria; phylum Actinomycetota; class Actinomycetes; order Mycobacteriales; family Mycobacteriaceae; genus Mycobacterium; species Mycobacterium helveticum. Next base: position 11,678 of record NZ_VMQU01000040.1, read on the forward strand.
AAGTCTTCGTCGTAGATCGGGATCGCGGTGATTCCGGCGGCATCGGCGGGCAACGCGATCAGCGCCGCGTCCAGCGCGCCTTCGCGCAGGGCCGCCAGCAGCCGCTCGGTCTGGTCCTCGATCACCCGCAAGGTCAGGTCGGGAAGCTGCTCGGCGACCCCGGCCAGCACCGTCGGCAGCACGTAGGGCGCCACCGTCGGGATCAGCCCCAGCCGCAGGCTGGCCTGCAAGGGGTCGGCGGTGCCCGCCGCGGCGGCGGTGAACGCGTCCATCGCATGCACCACGGACTGGGCGTGCGGGAGGAGCTGCGCGCCCTCCGGGGTCAAGAAGACGCGCCGGGTCGACCGCTCGATCAGCTGGGTACCCAGGCCGTTCTCCAGGGCCGCCAGCGCCTGCGACAGTGTCGACTGACTCACGCCCAGGGCGGGTGCTGCGCTGCTGAAGTGCCGCTTCTCGGCCACCGCGACGAATGCGCGCAGCCCCGCGATCGTCGGCTGATAATTCTTATCGGGCATACTTATCAGTATAGTGTGAAAAATCACCTTTACTTCACAGTGCCGTGAGGGCAACATGGAAGGCACAAGCCCCCCAATCCCATTGCGAAACCAAGTTAGAGGAGCGATATGTCATTGCTGACGATCGGCGACCAGTTCCCCACCTACCAGCTGACCGCGCTGATCCCCGGTGACCTCTCGAAGGTCGACGCCAACGACCCCGGCGACTACTTCACCACCATCACCAGCGAAGACCACCCCGGCAAATGGCGCGTGGTCTTCTTCTGGCCGAAGGACTTCACCTTCGTGTGCCCCACCGAGATCGCGGCGTTCGGCAAGCTGAACGACGAGTTCGCGGACCGCGACGCCCAGGTGCTCGGGGTGTCGATCGACAGCGAGTTCGTGCACTTCAACTGGCGCGCGCAGCACGAGGACCTCAAGACGCTGCCCTTCCCGATGCTCTCGGACATCAAGCGGGAGCTGTGCCTGGCGACCGGGGTGCTCAACGCCGACGGGGTGGCCGACCGGGTGACCTTCCTCGTCGACCCCAACAACGAGATCCAGTTCGTCTCCGCCACCGCGGGATCCGTGGGCCGCAACGTCGAGGAGGTGCTGCGGGTCCTGGACGCGCTGCAGTCCGACGAGCTGTGCGCCTGCAACTGGCGCAAGGGCGACCCGACGCTCAACGCCGCCGAGCTGCTCAAGGCGTCTGCCTGATCGCGGCCGCAATTCCGGCCGGACCAGCCTGGTTAGGAGGCGACAGTGAGCGTTGAAAACCTCAAGAACGCGCTGCCCGAGTACGCCAAGGATCTCAAGCTCAACCTCGGCTCGATCGCGCGCAGCACGGAGCTCAACGAGGAACAGCTGTGGGGCACCCTGCTGGCCAGCGCCGCCGCGACCCGGAATACCCAGGTACTGGCCGAGATCGGGGTCGAAGCGGCCGACGTGCTGTCCGCCGAGGCGTACAGTGCGGCACTCGGGGCGGCCTCGATCATGGGCATGAACAACGTGTTCTACCGGGGCCGGGGCTTCCTCGAGGGCAAGTACGACGATCTGCGCGCGGGATTGCGGATGAACATCATCGCCAATCCCGGCGTGGAGAAGGCGAACTTCGAGCTGTGGTGCTTCGCGGTCTCGACGATCAACGGATGCCCGGATTGCGTTGCCTCCCACGAGCACACGCTGCGCGAGGCGGGGATGAGCCGAGAGGCCGTCCAGGAGGCGTTGAAAGTCGCCGCGATCGTGTCCGGTGTGGCGCAGGCGATCATCGCCGCCGAGACGCTGGCCGGTGTCGGCTGATCGTGGTCTCGTGACGGGACCCGCCTGGGTGGGCCACGCGATCTGGTGGCAGGTGTACCCGCTGGGTTTCGTCGGCGCGTACCCCGAGTCGGCGGAGCCCACGCCGGCGGGGCCGCCGCAGCCGGATCAACACCGGTTGCGGCGGCTCGTCGGCTGGTTCGACCACGCCATCGAACTGGGGGCGTCGGGGATTGCGCTGGGCCCGATCTTCGCCTCGCGCACCCACGGGTACGACACCACCGACCACTTCCGCATCGATCCCCGCCTCGGCGACGACGCCGACTTCGACCACCTCGTCACCGTGGCGCGACGCCGCGGTCTGCGGGTGCTGCTCGACGGCGTGTTCAACCACGTCGGGGTGGACTTCGCGAGGTATCGCGAGGCGCCGCACAACGACGCCGCCGCGCGCTGGTTTCGCGGGCGCCCCGGCCGTTTCCACACTTTCGAGGGCCACTCGGGGCTCATCACCCTCAACCACGACAACCCCGAGGTCGTCGACTACACCGCCGACGTGATGGCTCACTGGCTGGGCCGGGGTGCGGACGGCTGGCGGATCGATGCGGCATACGCCGTGCCGCAACACTTCTGGGCTGCTACGTTGCCGCGCGTGCGCGAACGGTTCCCGGATGCCTGGTTCGTCGGGGAGCTCATCCACGGCGACTACGCCGCGGCGGTCGCGGAGGCCGGGTTCGACTCGGCCACCCAGTACGAGCTGTGGAAGGCGATCTGGAGCGGCCTCAACGACGGCAACTTCTTCGAGCTGGACTGGGCGCTGCAGCGGCACAACGAGTTCCTGGGCCGCTTCGCCCCGCTGACGTTCGTCGGCAACCACGACGTCACGCGCATCGCCAGCCGGCTCGAGCGTCGCGAACATCTGGCCCATGCGCTGGTTGTCCTGCTCACCGTCGGGGGTGTGCCCAGCGTGTACGCCGGCGACGAGTTCGGGCTGCGCGGCGTCAAGGAGGAGCGGTTCGGCGGTGACGACGCGGTTCGTCCCGAGTTCGGTACTCCCCCAATGCCGTTGGATGCCTTCGGCGCCGAGGTGTGGGCATTGCATCAATTCCTGATCGGCTTGCGCCGCCGCCACCCGTGGCTGCACGCGGCGGCGACGACCGCGCTGCGGCTGTCCAACCTGCACTACGTCTACGAAACGCGCAGCGGCGAGCACGCTTTGGTGGTCGCGCTCAACCTCGACGACGAGCCGCTGCTCCTGGCGGTGGACGAACTGGGTGGCGGGCGTGCGCGCGTCGAGGCGGGCTCGTCGGCGCCGCCGCAGGAAATCGTCGACGAGGTGGTGGTCGAGCCGCACGGGTGGCGGATCCTGAGCTTCGCCTAGCCGGATCCCAGCCGTTCCAGCGTCAACCGATCACGCCGGCCGTCGTAGTACTTGTCGAGCAGCGCGACGAAATCAGCGTCGTGGTCGGTGGCGGCGGTGAACAGCGTCATCGACGAACACAGCTTGAGGTCGTCGGGCGAACCGAAGATCTCGGCGGCCGAACGGCCCTGCACCTGGTTGACCAATCGCGTGCACTCCCGCAGCCGCGCCCCGAGCACGCTGTGCCGTAAGTAGGCGCGCGCCTCCCCCAGCGAGGAGATCCCGTAGCGATCCGCCATCTCGCTGCTACCCAGGCCGCGCAGTTGCGGGAAGACGAACCACATCCAGTGAGTGCGTTTGCGTCCGCCGCGCAACTCCTCGACGACGGCGCGGTAGACCGGGGTCTGCGCCCGCAGGAAGCGTTTCAGGTCGTAGGGGTCGGGTGCTGATTCCATGGCCGCCGCACTGCCCCGTCAGTCGACCGAACGCCCGAGAAAGGCCATCAGCCGCGCGGTCGGCGTCGCGTCCGGCGGCACGGGCTGGGCCGGCCCGAAGCCGCCCGGCCGCCGCAGCGCCGCCTCCGGCACCGACTCCACCACCTCGCGGCACAGCGTCAGCAGGTCGTCGGGCAGCTCGATGCGCCGGCCCTGCGACCGGTGCACGTCCCAGCTGTGCAGAGCCAGGTCCGACACGGGATAGACCAGCGCCCGGTGCAGCGGAACCTCGCCCTGCGGCGAGGGCCGCGGCGCGTCCCAGTCGGCGTGCGGCAAGGCGGCGCGCATCCGGGCCGCCAGCTCACACAGCCGCGCCGCCGGGTCGTCGCACACCCAGTCGGCCGGCTCCGAGGGGACGCGACTGACTTCCCCGCCCTCGAGGTGGGCGACGATCTTCGCCGCGCTCCCGGTGGCGTGGCCGGCCAGTTCCCGCAGGCTCCAGCCGGCCATGTTGGACGGCCGGTCCCAGCTTTCCGGCGGGGTCTGCTGCACTGCCGCGTTGAACAGGTCGATCGCCTCGCCGGCCAGCGTGCCGATCCGAGTGGTCGCAGCATTCATGACGCGCATCGTAGTCGCGGCCGTTCGAGGGCGTCGGGCGTGACGTCCGGGCGCCGGCTGCACACTGGTAGGCATGGCAGTCAAGCGACGGGTGCCCAGGGTCCGCGACCTGGCGCCGCTGATCAGGTTCAAGCGACCGGAGCTCGACCGCACCAAGCGCCGCCTCGACGCCGCCTACACCATCGAAGACCTGCGTCGCATCGCCGAACGCCGCACCCCCAGGGCGGCGTTCGACTACACCGACGGCGCCGCAGAGGATGAGCTGTCGATCCGGCGCGCGCGACAAGCGTTCCGCGACATCGAGTTTCACCCGACCATCCTGCGCGACGTCAGCAACGTGACGGCCGGCTGGGATGTCCTGGGCCAGCCGGTGGCCCTGCCGTTCGGGATCGCCCCGACGGGGTTCACCCGGTTGATGCACACCGAAGGCGAGATCGCCGGCGCGCGGGCGGCGGCGGAGGCCGGGATCCCGTTTTCGCTGTCCACCCTGGGCACCTGCGCGATCGAAGACCTGGTGGCCGCTGCGCCGGGGGGCCGCAAGTGGTTTCAGCTCTACATGTGGCGCGACCGCGACCGCTCGATGGCGCTGGTGCAGCGCGCGGCCGACGCCGGTTTCGACACGCTGCTGGTCACGGTCGACGTCCCGGCCGCGGGCGCACGGCTGCGCGACAACCGCAACGGGATGACGATCCCGCCGACCCTGACGCTGCGGACCGTGCTCGACGCGGTGCCGCACCCGAAGTGGTGGTTCGACCTGTTGACCACCGAGCCGCTGGCGTTCGCGTCGCTGGATCGCTGGCCGGGCACCGTCGGTGAGTACCTGAACACGATGTTCGACCCCAGCCTCACCTTCGACGACCTGGATTGGATCAAGGCCCGGTGGCCCGGCAAGCTCGTCGTCAAGGGGATCCAGACGCTCGACGACGCCCGCGCCGTGGTCGAGCGCGGCGTCGACGGCATGGTGTTGTCCAATCACGGTGGCCGCCAGCTGGATCGCGCGCCGGTGCCCTTTCACCTGCTGCCCGCGGTGGCGCGCGAGTTCGGCACGCAGACCGAGATCCTGGTGGACACCGGCATCATGGCCGGCGCCGACATCGTGGCGGCGATCGCGCTGGGGGCGCGGTGCACCCTCGTCGGGCGGGCCTACCTCTACGGCCTGATGGCCGGCGGCGAGGCTGGCGTGGCCCGCACGATACAAATCCTGGCAGAAGGGGTGCTCCGCACGATGCGGCTGCTCGGTGTCACCTGCCTCGAGGAGCTTTCTCCCCGGCACGTGACGCAACTGCGACGGCTGGGCCCCGTCGGGCCGCCGACGTGAACCCGGGCTACCGCAGGCGCGCGACCTGTTCGGTGCGGTTGCGCACGAGGTCGTTGTAGGCCTCCCCCGGCCCGACGTGTTCCCACACCGCGGGCGGGTAGTGAGTGACGTACATGGTGCGCCGGCCGCCGGCGCCGGTCGGCCGCGGCGAGGCGTGCATGAGGTCCTGCACGTGGACGGTGACATCACCGGGGGCGGTGTCGATGCTCACGACCGGCACCCCTTCCGGCCGTTGTTCCCAGCGGTGGTGAACGGCCTGGCCGTGGCTGCCGGGAAGCACCCGCAGGTTGCCGGTCGAGGGGTCCGAGCCGGTGAGCTGAATCCCGACGCTGACCGCGGGGCACATGATCGCGTGCCCACCCATCCCGCAGTCCTGGTGCCAGGGGATGTTGGACAGGCCACTGGTGTTTCCCGGCACTTTGAGCAGCACCGCGCTGCCCTCCATCCGGTCGGGCGCGGCGCGCAGCGCGGGGTCGAGGAGGGTGCCGAGTCTGCGCACCCTCGGGTCGCCTTCGAGGGCCGCGAGGACCGGTGAGCGCAGCGTCGCGTACACCAGGCGGCACAGGACATGGCCGCCGTCCTCGCCGGTGACCCACCATGACCGGTCGTCCCCGGGGCGGGCGGCCGCGGCGAGGCGGTCGACCTCGCGGTTGGCGGCGTCCATCTCGTCGCCGGTGAAGACGCCCTTGACGTGCAGGTAGCCCATCGTGTCCAGTTGCGCGGCCAGTTCGGCGTCCTGCGCGTCCGGCGTGAACGCGGCGAACGGGTCCCGCCCCCGGAGATCGATTCGGGCCGGATCGTAGGGCGGGATGCCGGCGTGCAGGTAGCGCAGGACCGGGTCCCAGTCGGCCAGCTGCTCGAATCCGCCCCGCTCGAAGGCCAGGTCGTCGCTGAGCAACAGGTTGATGATCGTGCGGACCTGGCCGACCATGTCGTCCCACGCCGGCCGGGACAGACGCACGACGGTGTCGCCGCTGGACCGCCCGTCGTCGACGCGGATCGTCGGCCCGTCGACGGCGTACGTGACCGCGTCCTCGCCGACCAGGAACGTGATCCCGCCGGTGCGCGCCAGGTCTCTGGCCGCGGCCCCGAGGATTTCCGGGTCGAGGGGCGGCGGGACGGGATGCGACAGCCTCACGGGCCGATTATGCGACCGCAGCGGCCCCGATGGGAACAAACGAGCGGCGGGTCGGGTTGAGCGCAGCAGACTCAATTTTTGGAGGATCTGATGGCCGACGCCATGTCAGTCCCGGTGCTGTTCGTCACCGACACGATCGTGCTGCCCGGAATGGTGCTGCCGCTCGCGCTGGACGACGCCGCCCGTGCGGCGATCGACGCCGCTCAGGCCAGCGAGTCGGGGCAGCTGCTGATCGCGCCCCGCCTCGATGACCGGGATCCGTCGCACGGGGTGATCGCGAAAGTTCTGCAGGTCGGACGCATCGCCGGTGGTGGCACCGCCGCGGTCGTGCGCGGTGAGCGCCGAGCCCGGATCGGGGTGGGAGCGTCCGGGCCCGGCCCGGCGTTGTGGGTCGAGGTGACCGAGGTCGCCCCGGCCGAGGCCACCGACGAGGTCAAAACCCTGGCGGCGGACTACCGCAAGCTGCTGCTGGCCATGCTGCAAAGGCGCGAGGCCTGGGAGATCGTCGACTATGTCAACGGCCTGACCGACCCCTCGGCCCTGGCCGACACCTCCGGATATGCGTCCTACCTGAGCGCCGCGCAGAAGCGGCAGCTGCTGGAAACGGTGGACGTCGCCGAGCGACTGCGCGTGCTGATCGACTGGACGGGCACCCACCTGGCCGAGGTCGAGGTCAACGACAAGATCGCCGAGGACGTCCGCGAGGGCATGGAGAAGACCCAGAAGGAGTTCCTGCTGCGCCAGCAGCTGGCCGCGATCCGCAAGGAACTCGGCGAAGGTGAACCCGACGCTTCGGACGACTACCGCGCCCGGGTGCAGGCCGCCGGCCTGCCCGACAAGGTGCGCGAGGCCGCGCTGCGCGAGGTCGGCAAGCTGGAACGCTCCAGCGACCAGAGCCCGGAGAGCGGCTGGATCCGCACGTGGCTGGACACCGTGCTGGACCTGCCCTGGAACGTCAAGACCGACGACTCCACCGACCTGAAGGCCGCGCGGGAGATCCTGGACGCCGACCATCACGGGCTGGACGATGTCAAGGACCGCATCGTCGAATACCTGGCCGTGCGTGCGCGCCGCGCCCAGCGCGGGCTGCAGGTCGTCGGCGGGCGCGGCTCCGGCGCGGTGATGGTGCTGGCCGGTCCTCCCGGCGTCGGCAAGACGTCGCTGGGAGAGAGCGTCGCGCGGGCGCTGGGGCGCAACTTCGTGCGCGTCGCCCTGGGCGGGGTGCGCGACGAGGCCGAGATCCGCGGGCACCGGCGCACCTACGTGGGCGCGCTGCCGGGCCGGATCGTGCGCGCCATCGGCGAGGCCGGGACGATGAATCCCGTTGTGCTGCTGGACGAGATCGACAAGGTGGGCTCGGACTATCGGGGCGACCCGAGCGCGGCGTTGCTCGAGGTGCTCGACCCGGCGCAGAACCACACCTTCCGGGACCACTACCTGGATCTGGATCTGGACCTGTCCGATGTGGTGTTCCTGGCCACGGCCAACGTGATCGAGAACATCCCGTCGGCGCTGCTGGACCGCATGGAACTGGTGTCCATCGACGGCTACACCGAGGACGACAAGGTCGCCATCGCCCGCGACCACCTGCTGCCCCGGCAGCGGGAGCGGGCGGCGCTGAGCGCCGATGAGGTGACCGTGACCGACGCCGCGCTGCGCAGGATCGCCGCCGACTACACCCGCGAGCCCGGCGTGCGGCAGTTCGAGCGGCTGCTGGCCAAGGCGCTGCGCAAGGTGACCACCAGGCTGTCGGACAGCGCCGACCCGATCACCGTCGACGAGCCGGATCTCGTTGCGTATCTGGGCCGCCCGCGGTTCACCCCGGAGTCGGCCGAACGCACCGCGGTGCCCGGCGTGGCCACCGGCCTGGCCGTCACCGGACTGGGAGGCGACGTGCTCTACATCGAGGCGGGGTCCGCTGGATCCGACGGGCCAGGCGATGGGTCCTTGCAGCTGACCGGACAGCTGGGTGACGTGATGAAGGAGTCGGCGCAGATCGCGCTGTCCTATGTGCGCTCGCACGCCGCGCGGTTGGGGGTCGACCCGAAGGCGCTGGATCGGCGCATCCATGTGCACGTGCCCGCCGGCGCGGTGCCCAAGGACGGCCCGTCGGCCGGTGTCACGATGGTGACGGCACTTGTCTCCATGGCCACCGGGCGCCAGGTACGCTCCGATGTCGGCATGACCGGCGAGGTCACGCTGAACGGGCGGGTGCTGCCGATCGGCGGTGTGAAGCAGAAGCTGCTCGCCGCCCAAAGTGCCGGTCTGTCAACGGTTTTCATCCCGGCGCGCAACGCGCCGGACCTCGATGACGTCCCCGCCGAGGTGCTCGAGGCGCTCGACGTGCGGCCGATGACCGACGTCGCCGAGATCGTCGCGCAGGCGCTGGCGCCCGAGATCGTGTCGGTTGCCGCCTGAGCCGGTCGCGCAGGCGACGCTGGTGTCACGTTCGGCGCCGAGCGTGACAGCGATGTCACGTTCGGCGTTGAATGGACCCGTGAGTCTCAAACGGCACGTGGTCCACCGCGCGCAACGGCTGCTGGTCAACCCGGTGGGCCGGCAGTTGCCGGGGATGGTCTCCGAGCACGGCGAGCAATCCGACCACGTGCGCAACATCAAGGCGAATCCGGCCGTGCGGGTGCGCACCGGCGGCCGGTGGCGCAGCGGCAACGCGCACGTGTTGCCCGACGACGACCCGGTCCGGCGGCTGGGCAACCTGCCCCGGCTCAACAGCGCGGTCGTGCGCCCGATGGGCAGCGACCTGCTGACCGTCCGGGTCGATCCGGACTGACTCGGCCCGATGGCCTACGACGAAGACCTGGCCGGCAGGATTCGCGAAATCCTGGGCCCCGAGCGGGGTGTCGAGGAGAAACGCATGTTCGGCGGTCTGGCGTTTCTGGTCGGCGGCAACATGTGCGTGGCCGTCAGCGGCCAGGGTGGCCTGCTGGTGCGGGTGCCGCCGGAGGACACCGACAAACTTGCGGCACGCGCGCATGCCGGCCCGATGGTGATGGCCGGGCGGGAGACCCGCGGCTGGCTGCGTGTCGACACCGCGGGCGTGCGGACCACACGCCAGCTCCGGAGCTGGGTCGCCCGCGCAGTCGGGTGCGTGCGCGCACTGCCGCCCAAATGACCGGCGGTTTGCCCGGCCACCCCGCGGGTCCGCAATCCGGCGTGGACGAGCCGAAACGGGTATCGCGTCGGCTGCTCGAGGCTGCCGGAACCACCTATGCGGAGGAGGCCGGCATCACCATGAAAGACGAACCGAAGCCGTTGTTCCAGCTTCTGGTGTTGTGCATGCTGGCCAGCAAGCCGATCCACGCGTCCATCGCCGTGAGCGCCGCGCGGGAGGTGTTCAACGCCGGTCTGCGCACGCCCGAGGCCGTCCTCGAATCGGACCGGCAGACCATGATCGACGCATTCGGCCGTGCGTCCTATGCACGCTACGACGAGAGCTCGGCCACCCGCCTCACCGAGATGGCGCAACGGGTCCGCGACGACTACGCCGGCGACCTGCGCGGACTCGCCGGCCGCAGCGACCACGACGTCGCCGCGGCCAAACGTATGCTCAAGGCGTTCAAGGGAATCGGGGACACCGGCGCCGACATCTACCTACGGGAAGTGCAAGACGCCTGGCCGTGGGTGCAGCCGTACTACGACGACCGCGCCACCGCCGCGGCACAGCAACTGGGTTTGCCGACCGACCCGGACAAGCTGGCCGCGCTGGCCCAGCACAGCAACGCGCGGCTGGCGGCCGCGCTCATCAGGGCGTCGCTGGACGACGACGTGCGTCGGCGCGTGGCCGGTTGATCCGGCGGTGAGCGTTCGGGTCGGCACGTCGAGATGGTCCTACAACCAGTGGGCCGATCGCGAGTTTCCGCCTTCGGCCCGAAAATTCGACGTTCGCGGGCTGGCGCGACCAGCTGCCGCCCGGTGTCACATGTCGGTCAAGGCTCATCGCGGCCTCACGCACGCCTCGCCGCTACCCTGACTTCAGACCTTGATTTGGCAATCACGACTCGTGTGCGCTGCGGGAAGGGACCTTTTCCTGACGCGACGGCTGTACCCCCGACGCTTCCCTCAGTTCCTCATAAGCCTGCTGGGTGCAACGAGCCAATCGCGGCAGGTCTTCCAGTGCGGCGGTGTTGGCGACGAACCCGAAATCCATGCTGTCGTGGTATGACGCCAGCGTGGCATTGAGCCCAATCGAGGCGGCGAGCGCGGAGATCGGGTAGACACCGAGGAGCCGGGCGCCGTTGAGATATCGTGGTTCCTTGGCGCCCGCCACGTTGGAGATGACGAGGTTGCACGCCGGGTGCGTGACGCGATCCAGGTGCGTGGTGGCGCCCAGGCCGGCGAGCGCGATGAGTCCGACCGCATAGGTCATGGCCGTATTGGCCGACATGCCGGCCAACTCCTTCTTGGCGGCGGCGACCGAGTGCACCACGTGACGGATCCGGTCCGGCATGTCGGCTCCAGGCTCGCCGAGTCGGACGAACAACGCCGATACGCGCGTGCCGATCGTCGTGTCGTCGTCGCCGCGCAGCGAAACCGGACACATCGCGATAAGTGGGTGCCCGAATGGGGAACCGCTTCCACGCAGGTACGCATGCAGGCCCCCGTCGATGACGGCAGACGCCACATCGTTGAGGGTGGCACCGAACTGGCGTCCGACTTCGCGCATCTCGCCCAGCGGCAGGGTGAGCGTCGCGAAGCTTCTCCCGACCTTGAGCGGCGCGTTGGTCGGGGCGTGCGGCGCGACGAACGGCAGATTGCCCTCGATGTGCGAGCTCGCGAGACCGGCGACCGCCTTACGCAGTGCGCCCCAGGAGATCTGGTTGAGCGCCCCGACCTGGGTAAGCGCACCGTGCACTGAGTCGGCGATGCGCTGTGCGAATGGCGTCGGCGGATGCGGTGCCGGTTCCGGCATGGTGAGCCCGAAGCCGGGCGTGGGGACATTGGGTTCTTCGCGTGTGCTCAGGCCGGCATAGATCCGCTTCAGGCCGGATTCGCCGTCGATGATCGAATGGTGAGTCTTGGTGTAAATCGCGAACCTTGAGTCCGGCACCCCATCGATCACCCAGCAGCGAAACAGTGGGCGGTCACGGTCGAGTTGCGGCTCGTGGAGTTCGGCGACGAGCCGCAACAGGTCGTCATAGGTGGCCCGGGCCGGGAGTGAAAGATGGCCGACGTGGTGATTCGGGTCCCAACTCGCGACCTCCCGGAAATGAGGCAGACCCCGACCGAGAAGCTCCGGCACGTAATTGAAGGGTGGGGCCGGCGGGCAGGCTCGGTAGGCCTCGACGATCTCGTCCACGATGCGCCGACGACCCGTCGGCTTCTTGAAGAGCATCATGGCGCCGACGTGGGTGGTGCCGGACGGAGACTCCATCAACAGCCATGAAAGGTCCAACGGCGGAATTGGTTTCGCCATGATGGATCTATCTCCTCACCGAAGTTCGGGCAGCCGTTGACCGAAATCCGGAACGGGGCCTCAAGGATCCGAACCGGTACGGTGATGCTCTCGCCGCAGGTCCCGGTCGGCGAGGGTATTAGGGCCCTCTTGCGACAGCCGTAAGTCCCTTGGGGAGATCATGGTGTGGTGAGCCGAAGTCAAGCGCCGCTCGCCCCGGCTCGGGGCGTGGAGCGCCGCGAACATGCCGGCCAGGGTATGCGGAGAATCGCCGGTAGTTCACGCCGAGTTCCCGTTTGCTCGGTGCATCGTCGGAGGCCGGAAGGCATCCGATGCCCGCCGGCGAAGCCGGCGGCCTACCCGGCCATCGCGTTCAGTGGGCGAGACGGGTAAGACGGGTGCTTTCACGTACTTCTTGAACCCATCCTTTACCTTTTCGCCGGCGTCGTTCAGACCTTGATTTTTCAGCCGGCTATGGATTGAGGGCCGCGTCGTAGCGCGGAAGTGCCCTTCCTGCAAAGGGATACCCGGCTGAAAAATCGGTCTGAGCTGAGCGGGTACGCGATCAGTCGTCTTCGCCCGCGGGATGCGGGCAATCGGGGCCCCGGTCGACGGGGACCCACGCGCCGTCGATGACGTCGGGCGGGCGCTGCGCCTGCAAGCGATCCCGTTCGGCCCGGCGGCGCTTGACGCGCAACCGGGCGTCGGCCGGGACGCTGACCAGTTCGTCGCAGGTCAGGTAGAACACGTCGTCGGCGACGTCGATCAGGTCGGCGCCGACACGCCGGGAGCCCAACTCCCGCAACGTCATCCGAAGTTGGTGGGTGAATCGCAGCGTGGTGTCGTGGGCCAGTTCCCGCGAGCCGCGGGCGGCATCGGCGAGCCGTTGTGCCAGGGTCTCCGCCGCCGGGTCGTGCGGTGCGGCGGCGGCGAAATGCGCGGCGGTCCGAAGCAGCATCTCCGGGTCGTCGCCGAACACCCGGCCGGCCAGTTCGGCGTCGCCGGGCCCGCGGTGCCCGATCCGGGCGAGGGCGGCATCGAATTTGGCGGCGGTGGCCGGCGACAACGCGCGGATGCTGCCGACGTTGCCCTCCCTGGCCAGCGCACACAACGGCGGGTCGCCGCGCAACGCGGCGGCCAGTTCGGCGGTTTCGGTCGCGATGCGGGTGCTTTCCATGATCATGCCGATGCCGGACACGCCGCCGCCGGCCCGGGTGTGTTCCAGCGCCGCCGCCGTGACGCCGGTGTCGATGAGCCACAGCGCAGTCAGCGTCCAGCCCTGATGGATCCGGTCGCGCAACAGCGGAACCCGAACCGCCAGGCCGGAATCCGGCAGGGCCGCAAGCTGCGCGGCGTCCAGATGCTCCGCCCCGGCGGCCGCGCTGTAGGCCTGCGTGTCGGCCTTGAGATGGCGCAGCAGGGACAGTGACCGCCCCGCGACGACAGCTTTGGCGACCGACCCGAGCGTCCCGCCGGCCAACTGCGGATCGCCCAACGGCAGCAGGTCGCCCACCTCGGGCCGGCCGGTCAGCTCGCGTCGCACGACGGCCTGGCGGTCCCAGCCCGGAAATTGATTGGCGGCAAGCACATTGGCCGAGACCCCGACATAGGGCCGGTGGCCGAACACCGCCGTGGCCCGGCTTCCCCACTCGTCACCCACCACGCCGCCGAGCGCGAGCACCCGGCCCAGCACCCGGCCGGCCGTGCGCAGCCCGCTCATCTGGACGTCCAAGGTGATCGGCGTCAGCGGCCCGGGCAGCGCCCCGGCGAGCGTGCGCGCACTGAAGACCGGGAACCGCGGGTCGATCCGGTCGTCGAACTCGCCCTCCATGCCCTCGGGCGCCGCACTGGGCAACTCGCCGGACGACGCGCGCGGCACAACCTCGACGGGAAGCGCCAATTGGGAGCCGTGGTCGGTCGCACCGGCGGCTTCGAGCCTGCGGCCGACGAGTCCGCGCGCGGTGTCGGCGATGGCGTCGAACGCCTGCCAGCCGCACTCGAACATCCAATCCTCTTGCACCGCAGCGGTATCCAGCTCCGGGGCCAATTGTTGCCAACCTTCCAACCGGTGCAGGCGTGACCGTGAGGTGACCGCCCGCAGCAGCCGCCACGCGGTGACCACGTTGATGGTGTCCGGGGTGGCCAGGTCCACCACGCCGGTCCGGTCGGTGTTCAGCGCCAACACCAGGAAACGCACCAGGTCGTCGATGTGCAGCACCCGGATCGGCTGGGTGGAAACCTTGCTGCGCAGCAGCGTGGCCACCGTGCGGCACACCGTCCAGTCGAGCTGGCGGCCCACGGGCGGCGCGGCCCGGATCACCAGGGTCGGACCCCAGCTCGTCGCCACCAGCGCCTCGGCCGGCTCATACAGGTCGGGCCGGCCCGCGGCCTGGGACACGAACAGCAGCCGGGCCCCGGAGCGGGCGGCCGCGTCGGTCACCCGGGCGAGGCCGTCGATGTCCGCGCTGCCGGGCGCGGTCGGGTCGACCGAAGCCAGATGGATCACGGCGTCGGCCTCGTCGGCCAATTCCTGCAAGACCGGGTCGCTCAGCGGCGCGCGCACGAACTCCACGGCCGGGTCCAGGGAGGCGTGACGGCGTTCGGCGATGCCGGCGACGCTGTGCCCGGCAGCGAGCAGCTGCCGTGCGACCAGCCGCCCGACTGCGCCGGTGGCGTCGGTAACCAGGATCTGCACTGGGCTCACCCTCCCAACGTCACCCTCGACAATATGCGCGTCGCAGTCACCTACGCGACCGTTACCGCATCCGGGGCGGTCTGGCCTGCCGCGATGCGTCAGGTGATCACCGCAGCGTGGCGCTGCCGTCCGCGGCGACGGCGACCTTGGCGCCACCGATATCCTCACGCACGCTCGCCGCGGTCGCGGCGGGATCGGCGATCACCGCCAGGGTGCGGGCCCCGTCCGGGGTGCGCACGGCCACGAAGGCCTTCTCCGGCCGTCCCTCCCGGTCGAAGGGTGTGGTCCACGCCTCGACGGTCCCGACGCCGTCCCACTCGACCAACGCCTTGCGGGTCGGTTCCCGATCCACCGCCGCCTGGACGTTCTCCCAACGAAACTCGTCCGGCGGTTCGGTGCCGTACACGCCGAAGCTGTGCTTGGTCAGGTAGCCGCCGTTCGCGGTGATCAGCGCGCGCCGGCCGGGGTTGGCCGCCAGCAACTCGGCCGCGGTGGCGATGGAATGCATGACGTAGTTGCTCCACGGGCCGCCGGCGAAGGTCAGCCCGCCGGTCACGGTGAGCGGGCGGGCCGCGTCGTCGACGCTCAACCCCAGCTCGCGCGCCGCGACCTGGACCGCCGAGGGGAAACACGAGTACAGGTCGACGTAGTCGACGTCGTCGACGCCGAGCCCCGCCAGCTCGAGCGCCCGGGCCCCGGCGATCCGGATGGCCGGCGACCGGTGCAGCTCGTCGCGCTCGGCGATCGCCGGGGTGTCGTGGGCGTCGGCGCCCGCCTGCGGGTACACCCACCGTTCGGCCGCGATCTGCAGGCGCGTCGCCTGCTCCACCGAGGTCAGCACCAGCGCCGCCCCCTGGTCGACCATGTTGTTGGAGTTCAGCAGCTTCGTATACGGCCAGCTGACCATCCGGTTGCGCGGGCCGGGCCGCCGGATCTCCTGGGCGGTCATCGAGGTGCGGATCCAGGCGTGCGGATTGCCGACCGCGACGGCGTTGAACCGGGCCCACAGCTGCCCGATCCGCTCGAGGTGGTCCTCGATGGGCTCGCCGCTCGCGATGCGCAGCGACTCCTCGAACAGCGGGTAGACGTACGAGGGGCGGTCGAGCCCGATCCTGAGCTCGGCCTCGCCGGCCATGGGCACGTCCTGGTCGCTGACTTCCGCCATCGGCACGGATTCGTCCTGAACCGTCCACATCAGCCTGCCGCCCTGGGATTTCAGCCCGGTTCTGGTGCGCCAGGTCTCGGCGCCGGCGAGCAACACCACCCCGGCGCGGCCCCGCTGGATGTCCAGGCAGGCCTGGTTGACCAGCGACTGCGGTACGTTGCCGCCGATCGGGCTGTAGAGCGTGGTGAAGTCCGCGGCGCCGATTCGCCGGCCGAGCAGCAGCCCGGGATCGCGGTAGCGGGCCGACAGCACGTTGACCACCCGGATGGAGTCCACGGCCTCGATCACCCGGGGATCGGCCGCGTGCCTGGCCGCGGCGGCCATGAGGTCCACCGGTTCGACGGACCGCCGCTGCGGGTCGATCTCGTCGCGGTGGTTGACCTGGCCGTAGCCGACCAACACCGGTGTCCTGGGGTCGACGGTCATAGACCGAACCTAGCGTGGCGAACGCCCGCGGCCGCCGACGGCCCGCCGGGCGTCACGCCGGACCGAACAGCACGCCGTCGGTGACGAGCCGCTCGATCTCCCCGTCGCTCATCCCGAGCAGCTCCCGGCAGATCCCGCGGGTGTCCTGCCCCGGCTGCGGCGCCGGGCGCTGCCGGGCCGGGGGGATGTGGGTGAACGGGGCCGGGCCGGTCTCCGCCGGCAGTGGGCGCTCGATGAGCGGATGCACCATCTCCGCGAACAGCTTGCGATCCCGCAGCTGCTGGTCCTCGAGCAGGTCCGGCGGGCGGTTCATCGGCCCGGCGGCGACCCCGGTCGACTGCAGCAGTTGGGCGACCCGCGCCGGGGTGCGGGTGCGGGTCCAGGCGGACACCAGCTCCACCAGCTCGCGCCGGTTGGCCAGGCGCGCCTCGCCGGTGGCGAAGCGCGGGTCGTCGGCCCACTGCGGGCGGTCGAACGTCGAAGCGATGCAGTGCCATTCGTCGTCGTCCCGGATGGAGATGACGCACCATTCGTCGTCACCCGCGCAGGGGTAGACGGCGTGCAGCGCGGTGTCCTCGCGGATTCCGGCCAGGCCCGCGGCCAGCGCGGCCCGGGTGACGTAGCAGGTGTCGAGCTGGTTGACCACGACCTCGGCCTGCGAGATGTGCACGCGTGCCCCGCCGCCGGTCCGGTCGCGGTGGATCAGCGCGGCCAGCGCCGCGATGGCGGTCACCCGCCCGACCACGTGATCGGGAAACACCGTCGTCGCGTCGTAGTAGGCGTGCCGGGCGGACCCGGCCGGGTCGCCGGGCTCCGGTGCCGTCCAGAGCCGGGTGACGCCGGTGGCGGCCCGCACCAGCGGCCCGTAGCCCATGCGGGTGCTCCACGGCCCGGCGTCGCCGTAGGCGCTGCTCTCGGCAAGCACGACACGCGGATTGACCGCACGCAGCTCTTCGTAGGAAAAGCCAAGGGCAGCAAGGGTTCCGGGCTTGAAGTTGGCGAATACCGCGTCGGCCCCGGCGACCAGCCGGCGGAAGATCCGGCCGCCCTCGGCGCTGCGCAGGTCCAGGCCGAAGCCCAGGTTGTTGCGGTGGGTCCAGGCGAACGACTCGCTCATCGCCTCGCCGGCGCGGGCCTGCCTGAGTCCGTCGGGATAGTCGGCGCTTTCGATCTTGACGATCTCGGCGCCCAGGTCGCCGAACAACCGGCTCAGCTCGCCGCCGGCGACGATGACACCCAGATCCAGGATGCGCAGCCCGGCGAACGGATACTCGCCGACCCGGCCGGACGGCGACGGCACCACCGCGGGGTTCCCGCGCCAGTACGGTTGGTCGCGCCCCGCCGCCGGCGCGGCCGCGCGGAACCCCGCGCGTTGCCCGTCGACGACGAAATAGCCGCTCGGCACCCGGGTGCGCACGCCGGGGACCAGCTCGGCGTCGGTGATCGCGCCGACCGCCTCGAAATGATCGGACGCCACGATCTGCGACGGCGTCAGCACCTCGGCGATCGGCACCCCGTGCGCCTGGCCGGCGGCCACCAGCTCCGCCATGGTCTGGTCGGCGAACAACGCCTCGACCAGCACGCTGATCTGCGGCCACGCCGCGAACCGCTCACCGATCACGTCGTAGCGGGGGTCCTGGAAGGCCTCCGGCTCCCCCAGCCAGCGCCGCAGGCCGCGCCACTGCCGCGGCGCCATCACGCACAGCCGGACGTAGCCGTCCTTGCACGGATGGATCGGGTAGGCGTCCTGGTTCCTGGGGCGCCCGCGCCACCGCCCCGCGCGACGGATCCCGGCCGCGGCCTGCCCGTGCGCACCGAAGGCGGGGTCCAGCGACATGACGACGGCGTCGAACCGCGAGAAGTCAATGTAATCGCCGGTGCCGCAACGCAACCGGTTGTAGTACGCGACGAGCGCGGCCCAGGCCGCCTGCACGGCGGCGGTCGCCGTGGCGATACCGTCCGGCGGCAACACCGGGGTGCCGGTGGCAGGCCCCGACCGCGACAGCGAGCCGCCCATCGCATACAGCACCGGATCGGTGGCCCGCCACGACGCCCGCGGCCCCGTGGCGCCGAAGTCGGTGATCGAGAGGACGACCAGGTGCTGGTGGTGGGCGGCCAGCTGCGCCGCGGAGGTCCCGAACGCGACGGCCAGCCCTTCAGGGCCGCTGTCGACGACGATGTCGGCGCCCGCGGCCAGTTCGTGGAACCGGCCGCAGTCGCCGTCGTCGTAGGGGTCCAGCACCGCGCTGCGCTTGTTGGCGTTGTGCACCGCGAACGAGATGCCGGCACCGGCCAGGGTCGGCAATGCCTCGCGGGCCGGGCTCCCGCCCGGCGTCTCGACCTTGAGGACGTCGGCGCCCAGATCGGCGAAGAGGCGGGTCACCGCGTCGGCGTCACCGGTGGACAAGTCGAGGACCCGAACCGCAGCGAGCAACCCGTCGGCCATCTGCACACCGTACCGTCGGGGCCGGTCGCGGGCTTCGCAGCGCCCGTCCGGATCCCCGGTCGATCGACCGGTTGCGGGCGGCGTCGACTAACGTCACTAGCCGGTGCGCGAGTCCGTACCTGTCGACACAATCCCGATGGAGCCGATGGGGGGCATCCCAGGCGTGAGCGCGCACCTGAGCTATGTCGAGGCCGTGGTGGTCGGCGCCTTCCAGGGCGTCACCGAACTGTTCCCGGTTTCCAGCCTCGGCCACGCGGTGCTGGTCCCGGCGCTCATCGGGGGTCGGTGGGCCCGGGACCTCGACGTCGCGGCCCCCGAGTCGCCCTATCTGGCCTTCATCGTCGGTCTGCACGTCGCCACCGCCGCCGCCCTGCTGGTGTTCTTCTGGCGGGACTGGCTGCGCATCGTGGCGGGCTTCGTGTCGTCGCTGCGGCATCGCCGCATCCAGACCTCGGGCGAGCGGTTGGCCTGGCTGCTGGTCGCGGCCACCATCCCGGTGGGGCTGGCCGGACTGCTCCTGGAATCGACGTTCCGCACGACACTGGGCAAACCCCTCCCGTCGGCGGCGTTTCTGCTGCTGAACGGCTGCGCGCTGTATGCCGGCGAGGTACTGCGGCGCCGCGTCGCACCGGCGCCGGCGGGCCCGGCGGCCGCCGAGGGGGAACAGACCCACGGTGGCGAGGCCGTCGACAACCGGCTCGCCCGGCTGCCCCTGGGCCGCGGCGTGCTGATCGGGTGCGCCCAGATCCTCGCGCTGTTCCCCGGCATCAGCCGCTCGGGCATCACCATCGTGGCCGGGCTGTGGCGCGGCCTGTCGCACGAAGACGCCGCCCGCTTCTCGTTCCTGCTCGCGACGCCCATCATTCTGGCCGCCGGGCTCTACAAGATCCCGGAATTGTTCGGGCCGCTGGGCGAGGGCATCGTCGGTCAGGTCGTGGCCGGCAGCATCGCGTCGTTCGTCAGCGCCTACTTCGCGGTGCGCTATCTCACCAGCTACTTCGAGACCCGCACGCTCACGCCGTTCGCCGTCTACTGCGCCGTGGTCGGCGGCGCCAGCCTGGTCTGGCTGACGCTGCGGTAGGCCACCCGGGCCCGCGTCCCGCAGGCGTACCGTGGGTTTCGTGTTGCCGGCCCGCGACGTGACCGCCCGCTTCGGGACCCGGGCATGAGCCGGCGCCAACCCGAACGGGACGCCCCGCAGCCAGAAAATGTGTGGGACTATCCGCGCCCGCCCAGGATCGAGCCCTTCACCGGCCCCATCACCGTCGAGCTGGGCGGTGAGGTCGTGGCGTCGGCCTCGCGGGCCCTGCGGGTGCTCGAAACCAGCCACCCCCCGACCTACTATCTGCCCCGCGAGGCGTTCGCCCCCGGGGCGTTGCGCGCGGCGCCGGGCAGCTCGTGGTGTGAATGGAAGGGCCAGGCCGCCTACTACGACCTCGTCGGCGGCGGCGCCGTCGCCCCGAAGGCGGCGTGGACCTACCCACGCCCGACACTCGCGTTCGCGTCGATCGCCGGCATGGTCGCGGTGCTGGCGGCGCGGGTCGACCGTTGCACCGTCAACGGCGAGGTCGTCGTGCCGCAACCGGGCGACTTCTACGGTGGCTGGATCACCAGCTGGATCACCGGTCCGTTCAAAGGCGTTCCCGGATCGATGGGTTGGTGACGCGGTGCGCGACGACGACGTCGAGGTGCTGGTCATCGGCGCGGGCCTGGCCGGATTGCGCTGTGCCGGGGTGCTGGCCGCCGCGGGCCGCGAGGTTCGGGTGTGGGAGGCCGGCGACGACGTCGGTGGCCGCATCCGCACCGATGCGATCGACGGCTTCCTGTGCGACCGCGGCTTTCAGGTGCTCAACCCGGCCTATCCGGAGCTCGACGCCTGCGTCGACATCGCCGCCCTGCGCCTGCAACCGTTCGCTGCCGGGGTGGCGGTGCGCCGCGAGCGCGGCACGGCGGTGCTGGCCCATCCGCTGCGCGAGCCGGCACGGGTACCGAAGATGCTCGCCTCGGGCATGATCGCGCCCCGCGAAGCCTTCGGGCTCGGGCGCTGGGCGGCCGGGGCATTGCGACCGCACACCATCAAATCCGGGCACGGCGACGGCACCGTGCGCGAGCGGCTGGACCGTTGCGGTGCCCGCGGTGAACTGCGCCGTGTGGTCGACCGTTTCCTCGCCGGTGTGGTGCTCGAGGACACCGGCGCCACCTCCAACGCGTTCTGCCTGCTGCTGACCCGCATGTTCGTGCTCGGTGTCCCCGGCCTGCCCGCCGACGGCATGCGCGCGCTGCCGCATCTGCTCGCCGCGCCGCTGAGAAGCCGAATCACTCTGGGCCGCAGGGCAACTCACGTCGAGCGCGACGGGAATCGGTGGACGGTCAGGGGTCCCGACGCGGTCGTACGCGCCCGCGACGTGGTGGTGGCCACCGATCCGGCGGCGGCCGCGGCGTTGACCGGTCATCCGCCGCCGGCCATGCACGGTGTCGTGACCGACTGGTGGGCCGCCGACGAGGCGCCCAGCACGCTGCCGATGCTCTGGGTCGACGGCCGCCCCCGCCCGCCCGGACCGGTGCTCAACACCGCCGTCATCAGCGCCGCCGCGCCCAGCTATGCCCCGCCGGGACGCCACCTGATCAGTGCGTCGGCGCTGCTGACGCCCGACGGCGCGGCACCCGAGGAGAGCGCGACGCGGCGTCATGCCGCGGACGTCCTGGACGCCGACGGCCACGGCTGGCGGTTGCTGAAACGCCACGTCGTTCTTGACGCGTTACCCGCTCAGCCGCCGCCGCTGCGCGTGCGCCGCCCCGTGCGCATCCGCGAGGGGCTGTGGTGGTGCGGCGACCACCGCGACACCGCCTCCATCCAGGGCGCGCTGGTGAGCGGACGGCGCACCGCCGAACAGATACTCCGGCAAGGGTCGCCGTCCGGCCCGTCCTGAACGTTGTTTGCGCGGCGCGGCGCACAGTGCTGTGCTCGTCTCATGGCAGAAACGGCAGCCGTGGGCATCAAGGTCCGCGGCAAGGTCATCGTGATCACCGGCGGCGCCCGCGGAATCGGGCTGGCGACCGCCACGGCCCTGCACAACCTGGGCGCCCGGGTGGCGATCGGCGACATCGACGAGGTGCGGGTCAAGGAGTCGGGCGCCGCCCTCGGCCTCGACGTCTACGGCAAACTCGACGTCACCGACCCGCACTCGTTCGCCGATTTCCTCGACGAGGTCGAGCGCCGACTCGGCCCGATCGACGTGCTGGTCAACAACGCGGGCATCATGCCGCTGGGCCGCATCGTCGACGAACCCGACGCGGTCACCCGGCGCATCCTCGACATCAACGTCTACGGTGTGATCCTGGGCAGCAAGCTGGCGGCGCAGCGCATGGTCGCCCGGGGCTGCGGCCACGTCATCAACGTCGCGTCGCTGGCCGGGGAGACGTACCTGGCCGGGGCGGCCACCTACTGCGCCAGCAAGCACGCGGTGATCGGTTTCACCGATGCGGCCCGCATCGAGCACCGGCGGACCGGCGTGAAGTTCTCGGTGGTGATGCCGACGTTCGTCAACACCGAACTCATCGCCGGAACCTCGGGGGCCACGGGGATCAAGAACGCCGAGCCCGCCGACATCGCCGACGCGATCGTCGACCTGGTGGCCCGCCCGAAGCCGCGGGTGCGGGTCACCCGGCTGGCCGGCGCGATCATCGCGTCGCAGAAGTTCTTGCCCCGCGCGCTGGCCGAGGGCATCAACCGGGTGCTCGGCGGCGAACACGTCTTCACCGACGACGTCGACGTCGCCACGCGGCGGGCCTACGAAGCCCGGGCCCGCGGCGACGAGTAGGCACCGTTCACCCGAGGCGGGTGACAATGGCCGGGTGAGTCTTGAAACGCGAACAACCACCCCAGCCGAATCCGAAGCGCTCTCCGACGACGAACTGGCCCTCATCGACAAGTACTGGCGCGCCGCCAACTACCTGTCCGTCGGGCAGATCTACCTGCTGGACAATCCGCTGCTGGCCGAACCGCTGGAAGCCCGCCACGTCAAACCCCGGCTGCTCGGCCACTGGGGCACCACGCCCGGGCTGAACCTGATCTACGCGCACCTCAACCGCATCATCCGCAACCGCGATGCCAACCTCATCTACGTCACCGGGCCCGGGCACGGCGGCCCGGGTCTGGTGGCCAACGCCTACCTGGAAGGCACCTACAGCGAGGTGTACACGGGCATCGAGGAGGACGCCGAGGGACTGCGCAAGCTGTTCCGGCAGTTCTCCTTCCCCGGCGGCATCCCCAGCCACGTGGCCGCCCAGACGCCGGGATCCATCCACGAGGGCGGCGAACTGGGCTACGCGCTGGTGCATGCCTACGGCGCCGCTTTCGACAACCCCGACCTGGTGGTCGCCTGCGTGATCGGGGACGGCGAGGCCGAGACCGGGCCGCTGGCCACCAGCTGGCATTCGAACAAATTCCTCAACCCGGCCCTCGACGGGGCGGTGTTGCCGATCCTGCACCTCAACGGCTACAAGATCGCCAATCCGACCGTGCTGTCCCGGATTCCACCCGCGGAGCTTGAGTCGCTGCTCAGCGGCTACGGCTACCGGCCGATCACGGTCGCCGGGGACGACCCGGCCGACGTGCACCGGCAACTGGCCGCCGCCCTGGACGACGCTTTCGACGACATCACCGGCATCCAGGCCGGGGCGCGCCGCGGCGGCCGGCCAGAGCGGCCCGTGTGGCCGATGATCGTGCTGCGCACCCCCAAGGGCTGGACCGGCCCGAAGACGGTCGACGGGAAAAAGGTCGAGGGCACCTGGCGAGCGCATCAGGTTCCGCTGGCCGAGACCCACGACAACGCCGAACACCGGGCGCAGCTCGCGACGTGGCTGCGCAGCTACCGGCCCGAAGAGTTGTTCGACGACACCGGCGCGCTGCGCCCCGAACTGCGGGCGCTGGCCCCCCGCGGTGATCGCCGGATGAGCGCGAACCCGCACGCCAACGGCGGGCTGCTGCTGCGCGACCTGGACCTGCCGGACTTTCGCGACTACGCGGTGCAGGTGTCGCGGCCGGCGACCGAAACCCACGAGGCGACCCGCGTGCTGGGGACGTTCCTGCGGGACGTGATCGCCCGCAACGGCGACCGGTTCCGCCTGATGGGGCCCGACGAGACCGCCTCCAATCGGCTGGACGCCGTGTACGGCGCGACGGACAAGGTGTGGCTCTCGGAGACGACGCCGGATGACGAGCACCTGGCCCCCGACGGCCGCGTGATGGAGGTGCTCTCCGAGCACCTGTGCCAGGGCTGGCTGGAGGGCTACCTGCTGACCGGCCGGCACGGGCTGTTCACCTGCTACGAGGCGTTCGTGCACATCGTCGACTCGATGCTCAACCAGCACGCGAAATGGCTGTCCACCAGCAGGGAACTACCCTGGCGGCGGCCGATCGCCTCGCTGAACTACCTGCTGACCTCCCACGTGTGGCGCCAGGACCACAACGGCGCGTCGCACCAGGACCCCGGCTTCATCGACCTGGTCGCCAACAAGCGGGCCGAGCTGACGCGCGTCTACCTGCCGCCGGACGGCAACACCCTGCTGTCGGTGGCCGACCACTGCCTGCGCAGCCGCAACTACGTCAACGTCATCGTCGCCGGCAAGCAGCCCGCGCTGGCCTACCTCGACATGGACGAGGCGATCGCGCACTGCACCCGGGGCCTGGGGATCTGGCAGTGGGCGAGCACCGCCACCGCCGAACCCGACGTGGTGCTGGCCTGCGCCGGTGACGTCCCGACGCTGGAAACCCTGGCCGCCGCCGACATCCTGCGCCGGGAACTGCCCGACCTGGCGGTCCGCGTGGTCAACGTCGTCGACCTGATGCGCCTGCAGCCGGAATCCGAACACCCGCACGGGTTGCCGGACAAGGAGTTCGACGCCCTGTTCACCCGCGACAAGCCGGTCATTTTCGCCTACCACGGCTACCCGTGGCTGATCCACCGGCTCACCTACCGGCGCACCGTGCACCCGCACCTGCACGTGCGCGGCTTCAAGGAGCGCGGCACCACGACGACACCGTTCGACATGGTGATGCTCAACGACCTGGACCGCTTCCACCTGGTCATGGACGTCATCGACCGGGTGGACGGGCTGGGCAGCCGCGCCGCGGTGCTGCGCCAGCTGATGGCCGACACGCGGCTGGCGGCGCGCCGCTACACGCGCGAGCACGGCGAGGACGACCCCCAGATCGCCGGCTGGACCTGGGCGCGTACCGAGTGATCAGCCCCGCGTGACGCGCAGGGGCACCGACACCGGACCCTGCAACGACGGCGTCGTACCCCAACGGACGGGCCCGGCCAACTCCAGGCCGTCGACTTCGTCGAGCAGGCAGTCGGCGGCGGTGATCGTCTCCAGCCGCGCCAGATGTGCCCCCAGACAGAAGTGCAGGCCGTGGCCGAAAGCCAGGTGCCCGGTGGTGTCCCGGTGGATGTCGAAGCGATCGGGCTCGGGGAACTTGGCGGGGTCGCGGTTGGCCGACGCGTAGAACAGCACCGTCTTCGCACCCCTGGGGATCACCGTGTCGCCGATCGCGCAGGGGACTGTCGCGGTTCGGGTCACCCACTGGACGGGCGAGCCCCAGCGGGCCGTCTCCTCGACCGCGGCGGGAAGCAGGCTGCGGTCCGCTTTCAGCTCGGCGAACAGCGCGGGGTCCCCCGCCAGCCTGACCAGCAGCATCCCCAGCAGGTTGGTGGTCGTCTCGTTGCCCGCCACCAGCAGGATCAGCGCGTACATGAACGCTTCGTCGTCGGTGAGCTCACCCGCGTTCGTGGCTGCGCGCAGCCGGCTCAGCAGGTCGTCGGCGGGTTCGCCGTCGCGGCGTCGCATTTCGGCGTCGATGAAGCTGTGCATGTGCACGTAGGCGGGCACGATCGACGCCATCAAACGCGCGACCTCGGGCACCGAACGGGGAGCGAACATCTGCGCGAATTTGTCCGAAACCGCGCGAAATGCCGGCCACTGATCCTGCGGAACGCCGAGAATTCGGGCGATCACGTTGATCGGCATCGGGATGGTCAAACCGTCCACGACGTCCACGACGTCACCGTTGGTCAGCTTCGCGATCGACTCGGCGGCCAGTGCGCGGATGTCCGTCGTGAAGCTCTGGACCGCGCGTTTGCTGAACATGGGCGCGGTGATGCGTCGCAGCCGGGTGTGTTCGGGTGGGTCGGCGAGCAGCACGACGCTGGACACGAACGATCGGAGCATGACGCCGTCTTTCGACGAGAACGCGACATTGTCGCGGACCGCGGTGTGCACGTCGTCGTAGCGTCCGATCATCCAGACCCCCAGCCGCTCGTTGACCACGACGGGATGCTCCCGGATTCGCTCGTAATCGGGATAGGGGTCGGCGATGTGCGGCGCCAGCGTGGGGTCGAGCGTCGTGCGCGGCACGGACGCCGGGGCGGAACTCGACCGTGGACGACGCAGATCGCGGTAGGCACCGGTCGCGACCGGCCGCAAAAGGCTGATCACGGAGCTGCGCGCCGCCGACAAGATGGCTCGGGGTGGCGGACTGAGGAGATCGGTGGGCATGCTGATGAAGCTAAGGACGCACCGCGGCGACCGGAATGATGGATTCAGACACACATTTGATATTTTCAGACACATGCGCGCCGTTGCCCCGTCGGTCTGGGACGTAGCACAGTCCTCGGCGACTGCCCGGCACGTCCTGGAGACCGCCCGCCAGCACGGGCTCGACGAGCCGACGTGTTTGTCCGGTACCGGGTTGACCACCGGGGACCTGGCGGATCCCACCACCGAGGTCTACGTCGGCCAAGAGCTGACCATGATCCGGAACCTCATCGGGCGACTTGGCGATCAACCCGGGCTCGGCATGGAGACCGGCGCGCGCTACCAGTTCGCCGATATCGGCATCCTCGGTTTCGCCTTGATGGCCAGCCCGACCTTCGGCGACGCGATCGACGTCGCGTGCCGGTACGTCGCGCTGACCGCCACGTATCTGAACCTGGCCGGCCCGGAGGTGAGCCAGACCGAAGCGCTCGTGGCGTTCGACGACGCGCAGGTTCCGCGCGATGTACGCCGGTTCCTCCTCGAGCGCGATTTTGCGATCATGCTGCGGATCCTGCCCCTGCTCCTCGGCGTCGGCCATGCGCCGATCACGGTCCGAGTCGAGTTTGCCGATCTGCCGTTGCCGACCGACCTGGTGGAGATCGAAAACCTGACCGTCGTCGTCGAGGAAACCTCACGCAATGTCCTGGCCATCCCGGCGGACCTGATCAACCAGCCGATGCCCGCGGCCGATCCCCAGACCGCGGCGATCTGCATTCGTCAGTGTGAGGAGCTTTTGGATCGGCGGCGCACCCGGCGCGGGATCTCGGCGGCGATCCGCACCCGCCTGATCCAGGACTCGGCAGAGATCCCCGCGATGGCCACCGTCGCGAAGGAACTCTGCGTCACCGAACGCACGCTGCATCGCCGGCTGGCGGCCGAGGGCACCAGCTACCGCGCGCTGCTCGACGAGGTCCGCGCGACCCTGGCCGCCGAGCTGCTGAACTCCGGTCTCAGTGTCGAGGAAACCGCACGCCGGCTCGGGTACTCGGAGACCGCCGCGTTCACCCGGGCACACACCCGCTGGAACGGGTGTCCACCCGGGCGGGCAAGAACCAGCCGGGCCGCGCCGTAGGGCCGCCGGCGCTCACCGGTCGCGCCGCCGCAGCGCCTGCCGGTAAAATTGTCCGATGCATGACTTCACCGCCGGCGCGGAGGCGCACCCGCTGTTGACCCAGCTTGCGGCGCTGCACCAGTTGCGGATCCATCTCGACGTCGCGGTGGTCGTCGTGGTGCTCGTGGCGACCAACCTGACCGCTCACTTCACCACGGCGTGGGCGAGCATCGCGACCGTGCCGGCGGCCGCCATCGGGCTGGTGGCCTTGGTGCGCGCCCGGGGTCTGGACTGGGCCGAGTTGGGTCTGGGCCGCGAACACTGGAAGGCCGGGCTGGGTTACGCGCTGGCCGCCGTCGCGGTCGTCGCGTCGGTCATCGCCGTCGGCGTGCTGCTGCCGGCGACCCGGCCGATGTTCATGAACAACCACTACGCCACGATCTCCGGTGCGTTGGTCGCCTCGATGGTCATCATTCCGCTGCAGACCGTGATCCCCGAGGAGCTGGCCTTTCGGGGTGTGTTGCACGGCGCGCTGAGCCGGGCCTGGGGGTTTCGCGGGGTCGCGCTCGCGGGCTCGCTGCTGTTCGGTCTGTGGCACGTCGCCACGTCGTTGGGCCTGACCAGCAACAATGTCGGCTTCACCAGACTGTTCGGCGGCGGGGTGGTCGGGATGCTGGCCGGGGTGACCATGGCGGTGGCGGCCACCGCAGCGGCCGGATTCGTGTTCAGCTGGCTGCGCCGGCGCAGCGGCAGTCTGATCGCGCCGATCGCCCTGCACTGGTCGTTGAACGGACTCGGCGCGCTGGCCGCGGCGCTGGTCTGGCACCTGTCGGCCTGAGGCGGGTCACACCAGCAGCACCGCCGCGCCGGCGATGCGGCCCGCGCTGAGGTCGCCCAACGCCCGGTCGGCCTGGTCGAGCGGATATTCGGGCGTGGTCACCTCGAGGTGATGGTGGGCCGCGAAGTCGAGGAACGCGCGCGCGTCGGCCCGGGTGTTCGACGTGACCGAGCGGACCTGGCGCTCCTGGAACAGGTGGCGCTGGTAGTTCAGCGCCGGGATGTCGGACAGGTGAATTCCCGCGATCGACAAGGTGCCGCCACGGTCCAGCGCCTCGAGGGCGGGCAGCACCAGATCGCCGACCGGGGCGAACAGGATCGCGGCGTCCAACGGCACCGGCGGCGCATCGGCGGCGCCTTGAGCCGACGCGGCGCCCAGCTCCAGCGCCAGCTCCCGCGCCTGGGCGCCGCGGGTCATGACGTGCACCTCGGCGCCCTGCGCCAGTGCGACCTGCGCGGTGATGTGGGCGCTGCCGCCGAAGCCGTACAGCCCCAGCCGCCCGCCCGGCGGCAGCTCGGCCCGCAGCAGGGAGCGGTATCCGATGATCCCGGCGCACAACAGCGGCGCGAGCTCGCTGTCGCTGTACCCACCGGGCAGGTGGTGGGCGAATGCCGCGGGGACCGTGGCGAACTCGGCGTACCCGCCGTCGGCGTCCCAACCGGTGTAGCGCGACTCGGGGCACAGGTTCTCGTTGCCGCGACGGCAGTACTTGCACACGCCGCAGGTGTGGCGCAGCCACGCGATGCCCACCCGGTCGCGGTGGACGGGCAGGTCGCCTTCGGTGACATGCAGATCGGTGCGGCAGACGCCACAGGCCTTGACGGACACCAGCAACTCCGTCGGCGCCGGGCTCGGCACCGGAGTTTCGACCTGCTCGAGGGGCCCGGAGGCCATCGGTCCGGGCCGGCGCACGCGCCAGGCGCGCATAGTTCGCATAGTTGTGGCCGTGACGGTTGGTGGCATCAGCCCATCATGCCGCTGAGCGCCACGGCCGCAACGGGTTGGTTCCGGCTAGGTCCGTCGCACCATGCCGACGAGCCAGAGCAGGATCACCGAGCCGAGCAGCGCAGTGAAGAAGGTGAAGATCCAGCCACCACCCGCGGTGTCGACGAAGAAGCTCAGGAGGAAGCCCCCGATCAGCGCCCCGACGATGCCGATCACGATGTTCATCAAGACGCCGAACCCGCCGCCCTTGATGATCTTGCCGGCGGCCCAGCCCGCGAGGCCGCCGATGATGATGTAGCCGATCAGGCCGACGCTGGTCAACGTTGTAGACCGGGCCAGGTATTCGGTAGCTGCGATGACGTTCATGCGCGCTCCTTGCATTTGCTGGCAAATCTCAGCTCACGTTCGTGGGCCGTGATTTCGGTATACCCGGTTCGCGTAACGAATCGAGTGCCGAATCGGAGACGATTGGCCTAACGCGGGTGATCCGGACGTGCCGCTCAGGCCCGCTGCGTCGGCTGCGGTGCCGGCACGGGCGACGGGGTGACCTGACCCGCCGGCGCCTGACCCGGGGCGGGGACGAGCGTCGGGACCTCCGGTGCCGGCGCTCCCGGTGCCGGCGCACCCGGTGCCGGCCCGGGCGCTGCCGGTGCGGGCGCTTGGCCCGGCGCGGGCGCGGGCGCTCCCGGCGCCGCCGGCGCAGGCGCCCAGGGCTGGATCGACTCTGCCAGCGTCTTGGCGGCGCCCTTGTCCACCGGGTCGTTGGACGTGCCGAGCCACACCACGAACCAGCGCTGCGGCGTACCGCCGTTGGCGGCGGGCGTGCCCACCACGCCGGTCCAGATCTGGCCGTTGGGCTTGGCCGTGTCGTTGAACTTGACCTCGTAGTACGACGCGCTTCCCTGGACCCCGTTGCCGTTGAGCGGGGTGGACTCCTGGTTGATGCGGGTGCCGGGATAGGGCATGTAGAACTCACCCATGTCCGAGCCGAGCCGGACCGCGGCCTTGGCGTTGTCGGGTTCGGCGCTCGCGTAGAGCTTCTGGTCCAGCCGGCCCAGGACGATCCGGGTGTCGTTGGCAACGGGCGGCGCCTGGCCCGGCGCCGGCGGCTCCCCGGTGGTCTTGCTCAGCATGGCCGAGCCGTAGTCGAGGTGCGACGCGTCCGATTCGACCCAGCCCGGCGGAAGCAGGAAGCTGAAACCTCCGACGGCATTGCTGATCCGCGGTTGCTCGGCGGCCGGCGGCGGGGGCGGCGCGTTCGGGTCGGCCGGTGGC
>NZ_VMQU01000410.1 GCF_007714205.1 Mycobacterium helveticum
CATCGACGGTGCCGATCGCTAAGCCTGAGGTGATGTGGACCAGGCGCATCAATCCCACGTTCCCGCCTGGCCGCCCATTCATGCAGCGTTGAGACCGGAACTCCGGTCATCGCTCGAACTTCATGAGCGGTGAGCATGACCGACGCATTTTCTATCGTCATCGTCTCCAACCCCAGTTGCGTCCAGCAGAGTGGTGTACGAGCCGGTGATGACCGGCGTGTCGTAGCCGGATGAATGAAGGTCATCG
>NZ_VMQU01000411.1 GCF_007714205.1 Mycobacterium helveticum
CCCCCCCCCCCCCCCCCCCCCCCCCCCCCCCCCCCCCCCCCCCCCCCCCCCCCCCCGCCCCCCCCCCCCCGGCCGGCCCGCCCCCCCCCCCCCCCCCCCCCCCCCCCCCCCCCCCCCCCCCCCCCCCCCCCCCCCCCCCCCGCCGCGCGCCCCCCCCCCCCCCCCCCCCCCCCCCCCCCCCCCCCCCCCCCCCCCCCCCCCCCCCCCCCCCCAACCCCGATTTTCCCTCGTGTAGATGCAATGC
>NZ_VMQU01000412.1 GCF_007714205.1 Mycobacterium helveticum
TGCCAGCACCGATCCGCCGGTCCCACCGGACCCGCCGCTGCCCGACAGCGCGCCGCCGGCCCCACCGGCGCCGCCGGTGCCGCCGACGCCGTCATTGCTCGAGCCGCCGTCGCCGCCGATCCCGCCGTTACCGAACAGCGGGCCGCCGCTGCCGCCGGCCCCGCCGGTCCCGCCATCGGACTGGATGGACGACCCGCCGACCCCGCCGGCGCCGCCCCCGGCGCCGACCAGCCCACTGAG
>NZ_VMQU01000413.1 GCF_007714205.1 Mycobacterium helveticum
GTTGAGGAGGTCGCTGACGTCGATCGGCCGCGTGAAGCCGGTGTCCTTCTGGAGCCAGCCGACGAGCACGTAGAGGGCGATCAGCCCGACCCCCGACAGCACCACCGTCAGCACGTACCGACGCACGGAGCGCACAGTGGCGAGCACGGTGAAGTGCCGCCGGTAGACGACGAGCAGCACCGCCATCACCGCGGGGACGACCGCCGACAGCGCGAGGATCACCGTCACCTCCCAGTAC
>NZ_VMQU01000414.1 GCF_007714205.1 Mycobacterium helveticum
GCAGACGTACCTCACTGCCGGTCCGAAGGAGGCCCGCGCGTGGACCATCCACCAGGGCTGGACCGCACCGCAGGCCGCCGGGGTGATCCACACCGACTTCCAGAAGGGCTTCATCAAGGCCGAGGTGATCAGCTACGCGGACCTGGTCGAGGCCGGCTCCGTCGCGGCCGTGCGCGCAGCCGGCAAGGCGCGGATCGAGGGCAAGGACTACGTGATGGCCGACGGCGACGTGGTGGAG
>NZ_VMQU01000415.1 GCF_007714205.1 Mycobacterium helveticum
GTGCTGGCAACCGGAGCCGGCAGCGGGGGCGGGGGCCTCGGCGGGGCCGGCGGCACCGCCGGCTGGTTGGGCTCCGGCGGCGCCGGTGGCGCGGGCGGCGCCGCCGGAGGTGTGGCAACGGCTCCCGGCGGCCAGGGCGGGCCCGGCGGCAACGCGATCCTGCTCGGCTGCGGCGGGGCCGGCGGGCCCGGCGGATTCGCCGCAACGGGCACCGGCGGGGCGGGCGGCCACGGC
>NZ_VMQU01000416.1 GCF_007714205.1 Mycobacterium helveticum
CTCCCAGCGCAGCGCCAGATCACCCCGCGCACCGAGGCTGAGGTGCTGGAGCTGGCGGCGCGGCTCAAGGCCGAACAGAGCCTGTCACGATTTCTGTGTAAGTCAGAGGTGATTTGACTACGACTTGTATTCTAGCACAACGGGATTCGACCCGGGAAGAGTCTGGCGAGTGTGTTGAGCGCCACAGTCCAGTTGTGGGTTCCGGTGCCCGAATAGCCTCCTCTCTCGCTGGA
>NZ_VMQU01000417.1 GCF_007714205.1 Mycobacterium helveticum
TTTTTTTTTACACCACACCCCGCAATCCCCCTTTACTGCCTGTCTCGGGGGCTGGGATATTTTTAAACGACACAGTGTGCGGCCGCCGAAACGGCCGCGACCTGGGTCGAAGAACAGCACCCGTCTGCCGTCTGCGAACCCTCGATGAAGTGCGGCCGCCTAAACGGCCGCGACAGCAGCACCATTTCCAGCGGCTCAAGCAGCCCCGTGAACCCTCGATGAAGTGCGGCCGC
>NZ_VMQU01000418.1 GCF_007714205.1 Mycobacterium helveticum
CTGATCTATCCCAACCTGATCGTCAACGACATCCAGTCTGTCACGGTGCGCACCTTCATGCCTACCGCGGTCGATCACATGGAGGTCAACGCCTGGCATCTCGCGCCTCGGACCGAAATTCCGCAGGCGCGGGCGCTGCGGCTGGAAAGCTTTCTGACCCGATTCCGCGATTAAGCCGGGCAGTTGATCTTGGGGTCTTGGGATGATCTTGATTGTGGTGGAGGGTATCCGC
>NZ_VMQU01000419.1 GCF_007714205.1 Mycobacterium helveticum
GAACTCCACCATCTCCGGCGTCAACGGCGGCAACGGCGGGGCCGGCGGGTCCTCTGGACTTTTCGGGGGTACCGGTGGTGTTGGTGGGGCCGGTGGGAGCGCAACCAACGCGACCGGCGGCACCGGCGGGGCCGGCGGCTACACGGGCTTGGTCGGGAGCACGGATCTGGGCTTCAGCGTTCCGACCGGAGCGACCGGCGGGGCCGGTGGTGACAGCACCAGCGGCACGGG
>NZ_VMQU01000041.1 GCF_007714205.1 Mycobacterium helveticum
CCGGCCCGCATCGTCACCGCGGTGTCAATGCCGCGGTTCCTCCTCGGGCCGCTGCCCGGCCCGCATCGTCACCGCGGTGTCAATGCCGCGGTTCCTCCTCGGGCCGCTGCCCGGCCCGCATCGTCACCGCGGACGCGGCGACCGCGGTGACCGAGATCAGCGCCAGCAGTTGCACATTCGCCGAATGGCCGGCATAGAAGTCGACTGACCGCCACGGATGCCGGGACAGCACGGCTCCGGCCAGGATCAAACCCCCCGCACTCAGTGCAAGCATGACGGCGTCGGAGTTCCGGTCCCGCAGCGCATACCGCAGCGCGAGCACGGCACCGGCCACCACCAGGCCCGCCGCACCGGCGATCGCCGCGCCGGCCGCCAGCACCGCGACGGCGGCCCACCCCCCGGGTGACCATGGCGCCGCGGGCGGGTCGGCGTCGGGACGGCGGCGTCTCCACCAGGCCAGCAGCGCCAGCAGCGGTAGCAGCGCCAGCCCCACCGCCAGGCCCGCCCGATACTGCGCGTCGGAGGCGAAGGTCAACGTGATGGCACCGGGATCGCCCGCGGGCACCACCCAGCCCTGCTGCCACCCGTTGACGGCGACCGGCGTCAGCCGGACCCCGGTGGCGGTGCGCGCCACCCAGCCGGGGTTGATGCTTTCGGGAACGACCAGCACCCGGGACCGCGCGGACGCGGGCGCGCGCACCTCGCGGTGGTCGGAACTCCACGCTCCGGTCGCCGCGGGCATCGGGGAGCCGGAAGCGGGGGGCAGTGCGCTGGTACCGGCGGCCGCCAGTTGGGCCCCATCCACCGCGAACGCGGCGCCCGGGCTGATCAGCAGTTCCTGCCGGCCCGCCGGCAGCGCGATCGGGTCGCGCTCGCAGGGCAGCGCCCGCACCGGGTCGCCGTCCAGCAGCGCGCCCGCGGTGGTCCGGATCGAGGTGTGCACGAACCGGCCCGCGACGGCGATGACCGGGCCGTGGCCGCAGTCGACGTCGACCACCCGGGACCGGTTACGGGCGGCGTCGGCGGGCGCTATCGGCCGGCCGTCGGCGCCCAGGACCGTGATCTCGGCCAGCCCCGGGGGTTTGAGCTGGTCGAATCCCAGCGCGTTGCGGTCGATGACATCGTGCCAGTGCAGCAGGCTGACGGTGACGGTGTCGGTGACCCGGGGCTGCAGGGCCAGTTCGAAAGACTGGGTCCCGCCCGCCCCGCCGCTCGCGGTCAGCTCCCGGACCTGCGGGCCGTCGCCCAGGTTGACGGCCACCAGCGTCGGGCGCGCCGGCAGCTCCCAGCGGCTGGGGACCAGCCGCAGCCCGGCGACCTCGGTGGGCCGCGGCAGGGTGAGGGTCAGCGTCGGCGGGACCCTGTGTTGCACGACCCGCTGCGGTGCCGTCCACGCGGTGGCCGGGTCACCGTCGGTGGCCGCATACGCGGAGCCCAGGACATCCACCGTGTCGGAATCGCCTTGTGCCCGCGTGCTATTCGGCTGCGCGATCAGATCGGCGAGCCTGGGTCCCTGTCGGGGCCGCACCCACACCTTCGGGGTCACCGACGTCGGGTCCGGCACGGCCAGGGTGCGGCTGAAGGTGACCGGCTCCTCGGCCACCAGCGCCATCGACGCCGCGCAGCGCACGCTGTCCGGAGCCGGGGCGCACCCCGGCCGGCCGAGCAGCTCCGGGCCCAGGTCCCAGCCCGCGACGGCGGCACCCGGCGGGGGTGCCGGAACCAGCGCGGTGTGCCGCAGGTCGACGGGATGGGCGAATCCCGACGCGTCGTACTGGGTGATCGACAGCTCGGTGATGCCGAACTGCACGCCCGAGGACCCGTTGTCGGTGCCGGCCGCGGTGATCCGCACCCACGGGGTCTCGCCGTAGGGCAGCGCGGCGGTCAGCGGCTTGCCAGCCTCGTCGAATCGCAGAGTCGTGCTGCCGGTGGCGGTTTCGACCAGCATGCGGCGCACCTGCGCGCCGACGGCGGTCGGGCTGGGCGTCACCGTGATGACCGCGTTGGTCACCGGGTGGTCGAAGTCGACCTGCAGCCACTGCCCGACGGCCGCCTGCAATCCGTTGGACACCCAGGCGGTCGCCGGGTCGCCGTCGACCGCGGCGGCGGGGGAGGTGGCCGCGGCGACGTCGGGCATCGCCGTGGCGTCCGACGACGAACTCGACACGGTGATACGGCCGCCCGTCCAGGCGCCGAACACCGTGTCGGCGCCCGGAACCGGGTAGTCGGGCACCCGGTTGAACGTGTGCCGGGCGTCACCGGCCGCCCGGAGGGCCGAGGAGTGCTGGTCCACCCGGCCGTAGTCGGTCTCGCGGGCCACCGGGGTGTCGGTGACGGTCACCAGCGGCGCCGGCAGACCGGCGCGCCGGGCGTCCGCGGTCATCAGCACCGGACCCAGTGCCGGCTGCCCCCGCAGCCGCCGGCGCTCGTCGAGGCGCAACAGCACCTCGGGCCCGCCGTCGACCCGGGCCAGCCCGTCGATGTCGGCGAAATAGGGGGCGCCGGGGTCGTCGGATCCGCCGTTCGGCGATGCGACGCGATAGATCTCCACGGCGGGGTAGCGCGGTCGCAGCCCGCTGTCCGCGACGAAGCCCGCCACGGCGCCGGGGCCCACCGGCGCGCCGAACTGCGCCACCTTCGTCAGGCGCGGCGACCCTCCGACGGCGCGGTGCACGAGGATGGGGCGCGCCGAGCGCGACGTGTCGGGATCCAGGTCGTTGCGCAGCACGACGTACGAGATCCCTTGGTGAGCAAGGGTATCGGCGAGGCCGGCCGAGGGGCGACCGGCGGCGAACAGTCGTTGCACCGAATCCAGCGCCCGGATGGTCTGCGGCGGGGTCAGCGGAATGGAGTCGCGCACCCCCCACGGGCTGCCGCCGAGCACCTGCAACGGCTCGTCATGGCTGGTGCCCCACATCTGGGTGGCGAAGGGCGCACCGGGCACCACGAGCACGCGTCCGGGCCGTGGTGTCCCCGTGTTGTGCTCGTCGAGCCAGGCGGCGGCGTCCTGCCAGTAGCGGGGGATCGCAGTGAACGTGCCCGGCGGCGTGAGCCGGCCGGTCCAGGCCAGCGACGTGCTGACCAGCAGCGCCGTGAAGACCACGATCGCGACCGCGAGCCGCTTGTCGCGTTCCGGGTGGGCGAACACCCGCAGCCACTCAGCCCGCGGCGCGCCGCCCGGCCCCCCACCGGGCAGGGGCACCCGGCCCAGCAACTGGGCGAGGCCCAGCACCACCGGGATCCGGACGACCGAGTCCAGCTTGTGCACGTTGCGCAACGGCGCGCCGCCGGCGTCGAGGAACGCCTGCACCTGGTGGGCCAGCGGCGATCCCAGGCCCCCGCTGTAGCCCGCGGCCAGCAGCAGCACGCCGACCAACAGCATCGTCACCAGCCGGCCCCGTGCGGGCATGCCGGGGCGGGCGAGCCCGGCCAGCCCGGCCGCGGCGACCAGGCACGTGCCCAGGATGGCCGCCGACCCCGTCACCAACGGCGCGCCCGCGGTGGCGGTCGGCGCCACGAACGGGGTCCAGCTGTCGGTGCCGCGCAGGATCTCGGTCAGCGACGACCACTGGGTGGTCACGCCGGAGGATTCGATGAAGTCCAGGAACGGCGGGCTGATGGCGTGCAGCTTCGCCAGCGCCACCACCCACCACAGCACGGCCAGGGACACCGACAGCAGCCACCAACCGGTGTAGCGCCACCACAGTCGGTTGGGCCGGTGGCAGGCCCACCAGATGACCGCGGGCAGGCAGCCGGCCAGCGTCGCGATGGCGTTGACCGCGCCCATCAACGCGACCGCCAGCCCGGCCTGTCCGCCGAGCGCCCGCACCGACCTGGCCGAAGCCGATCCCGCGCTGCCCCGCAGGGCCAGGATCGTCGGCAGCAGCACCCAGGGCGCCAGCATCATCGGCAGTGTCTCCGACGAGATCGAACCGAGCGTGGTCAGCACCCGCGGCGACAGCGCGAACGCCGCCGCGGCGACCACCCGGGAGGCCGGGCTGCCGACGCCGAGCGCCTCGGCGACCCGCAGCAGCCCCCAGAAACCCGCGGCGAGCAGCAGCGCCCACCACAGGCGCTGGGTCACCCAGCCGGGCAGTCCCAGCAGGTGGCCGGCCAGGAAGAAGGTGCCGTGCGGGAACAGGTAGCCGTAGGCCTGGTTCTGCGCCTGGCCGAACGGGAGGTCGCTGTTCCACAGGCTGGTCGCGCGGACCAGAAACCGCAGCGGGTTGGCGGTGAGGTCGAGTTTGGTGTCGGGGGAGACCCGGCCGGGGGACTGGGCGAACGTCAGCGCCAGCGCGATCGCCCCGACCAGCAGCAACCATTGCCGAGACAGCGGGGCGGCCGGCGGGGACGAGGCCGGCGCGCCGGCCCGGGCACACGCGGATGCCCGCGCCGGGCTAGCTACGGTTGCCGTACTCGACCCGGTTGAGCACTGACGACTGCGGATCGCCCCCGGGAAGTGGCGGCTTCGTGTCCTGCTGCACCATCAGCGTGACCCCGAAAGTCGCTGCTGCGCCCAGCAACAGGCCGACCACCACGCTGGCGGCGGCGGGCGCAACGATCCGGTTCATCCGGGTTCTCCTCAGGCTCCTCGGGGTGAACAGACGTAGCGCCAACCTAGCAGACGGGCGACCGGCGCCGGACGGCGCCGATCGAGATGCGCGCCGGGTGAAACGTCACCCGGCGGGTCCCCGCGCCCGGGGGCCCGGACCGGGCCGTGACACCATGTGCCGATGCCTTTTCCGCGCACCCGGGCCGTGCTGGCCACCGCAACGTTGGTCGTGGCGGGCGCGTTCGTGGCGGGCTGCGGCCACCACGCCGCGCGGCCGCCGGCCGCCTCCTCGGGCGCGGCGGCCAAGCCGTCCCCCGCTCCCGCGCCGGTCTGTGGCGACCCTACGGTCCAGCTGTCGACGCGCGACAAGCTGGCGCAGCTGGTGATGGTGGGGGTGAAAAACGCCGACGACGCCCGGGCCGTCGTCGACGGCTACCACGTCGGCGGAATCTTCATCGGCAGCTGGACGGACCTGTCGATCTTCCGGGGGCCCCTGGCCGACATCGCCGCGCACGCGGGTCCGCTGCCGCTCGCGGTCAGCGTCGACGAAGAGGGCGGCCGGGTGTCCCGCTTGAAGTCGCTGATCGGGTCCGCGCCCGCACCCCGGGTGCTGGCGAGAACGCAGACCGTCGACCAGGTGCACGACCTGGCGGCCGAGCGCGGCAAGAAGATGCGCGACCTCGGCATCACTGTCGACTTCGCCCCGGTGGCCGACGTCACCGACGCCCCCGACGACTCCGTGATCGGCGACCGCTCGTTCGGCAGCGACCCCGCCACCGTCACCGCCTACGCCGGCGCGTACGCGCAGGGGCTGCGCGACGCCGGGCTGCTCCCGGTGCTCAAGCATTTCCCCGGGCACGGGCACGGCTCCGGCGACTCGCATTCCGGTGGGGTGGTGACGCCGCCGCTGAGCGAACTGCGAGGCGACGACCTCGTTCCCTACCGGACGTTGGTGAAGGCGGCCCCGGTCGCGGTGATGATGGGACACCTGCAGGTCCCCGGACTGACCGACGGCGCCCCGGCCAGTCTCAGCAGGCCGGCGGTGCAGTTGCTGCGCGACGGCACCGGCTATGGCGGCCCGCCGTTCACCGGCCCGGTTTTCAGCGACGACCTGTCGAGCATGGCCGCGATCTCCGATCGGTACGGCGTTGCCGAAGCGGTCCTGCGCAGCCTGCAGGCCGGGACCGACGTCGCGCTGTGGGTCACCACCGCGGAGGTTCCCGCGGTGCTCGACCGGCTGGACAAGGCGGTCGCCGCCGGCGAACTGTCGATGCCGGCGGTCGACGACTCGGTGGTGCGCGTCGCGACGATGAAGGGCCGCAACCGGGCGTGCGGGCGCTGAAGCCCAAGCAGGGTCGTTATTCTTGTCTGGAGACAGTGGGGCTGGAAAGGCGCAACGGATGGCAGGTGGTACCAAGCGGCTGCCCCGTGCCGTGCGCGAGCAGCAGATGCTCGACGCCGCGGTGCAGATGTTCTCGGTCAACGGGTACCACGAGACCTCGATGGACGTCATCGCCGCCGAGGCGCAGATCTCCAAGCCGATGCTCTACCTGTACTACGGCTCCAAAGAAGACCTGTTCGGCGCCTGCCTGAACCGCGAACTGGGCCGGTTCATCGATGCGGTGCGCGCCGACATCGACTTCACGCACGGTCCCCGGGACCTGCTGGGCAACACCATCGTGTCGTTCCTGCGCTACATCGACACCAACCGGGCGTCGTGGATCGTGATGTACACCCAGGCCAGCAGCTCGCAGGCGTTCGCCCACATGGTGCGCGAGGGCCGCGAGCAGATCATCGAGATGGTGGCGGGGCTGGTGCGTGCCGGCAGCCGTACCCCGAGGTCGGAGATCGAGAACCAGATGATGGCCGTGGCGCTGGTGGGCGCGGGTGAGGCGATGGCCACCCGGCTTTCCACCGGCGACATCGACGTCGACGAGGCGGCCGAGCTGATGATCGACCTGTTCTGGCACGGTCTGCGTGGCGCCCCGGAGGATCGCGAGCCCGCGACGGCGCTGCGCGGCGACGGCGGTCCGGGCACGCTGTCCGGGTAGTCCCTGGCTTCGTGCGCCGCAACCTGGACTTCTTCTGCGCCGTGATCGCCGTCGGCTTGCTGGCCGGGGTCGCCGGGTTGACGACGTCGGCGGTGCTGCGCTTCGTCGAGCACGTGACGTACCACTACACCTTCGGCACGCTGCTCGCCGGGATCACCGGCAGCAGCCCGGTGCGTCGCGCGCTCGGGCCGATGGTCGGCGCTGCGCTGGCGGCGATCGGCTGGTGGATCCTGCGGCGCACGACGGAGGTGCCAGAGCTCGCGCAGACCGTCGCCCGCCGGGATCGGGTACCGCGCCTGACCTGGAGCATCGACGCCCTGCTGCAGGTCGTGCTGGTCGGGTCCGGGGCGTCCCTCGGCCGGGAGG
Organism: Mycobacterium helveticum; assembly: GCF_007714205.1. Lineage (GTDB taxonomy): Bacteria > Actinomycetota > Actinomycetes > Mycobacteriales > Mycobacteriaceae > Mycobacterium > Mycobacterium helveticum. Next base: position 6,970 of record NZ_VMQU01000041.1, read on the forward strand.
GCGCCCCGCGCCAGTTCGCGGCCGCACTCGGCGACGTGGCCATGGGTTGGCTCAGGCGGCTGTCCCCGGGTGACCGGCAGATCCTGCTGGCGTGTGCGGCCGGCGCCGGGCTCGGCGCGGTCTACGCCGTTCCGCTGGCCGGTGCGCTGTTCTCGGTGCGCATCATTCTGCGCACCTGGCGGTTGCGGGCGGTGGGGGCGGCGCTGGTCACCTCCAGCCTCGCCGTCGCGGTCGGTTCGCTCATCACCAAGGACAAACCCGTGCTGGACTGGCCCAGCCTGGGTCTGTCCCCCGTGCTGACCGGGCAAGCGCTGCTGCTGGCCCCGGTGGCGCTCGCGGTGGGGTTGGCGTTCGACCGGCTGATGGCCGCGGCACGGCCGCCGCGCCCGATGCGGACCTGGGTGCTGGTCCCCGCGCTCGGGACCGCCGGGCTGGTGATGGGCGTCTGCTCGCACTGGTGGCCAGACCTGCCCGGCAACGGGCGCAGCATCCTGACCGTCAGCCTGGCCAGCGGCATGACGCTGTCGGCGGCGGCGGTGATCCTGGTCCTCAAACCGCTGTTGACCGCGCTGTTCCTGCGCGCCGGCGGTGCCGGCGGCATGTTGACGCCGTCGCTGGCCACCGGTGCGGCGGCCGGTTCGCTGATGGCGCTGATCGCCGACTGGGCGGTCGGGACGCATCTGCACATGCCGACGGTCTCGCTCGCCGGTGCCGCGGGGGTGCTCGCGGTCACCCAGGGGTCGCCGCTGTGGGCTGCGGTGTTCGTCTGGGAGCTGGCCGAGCCCCCGCTGTGGCTGTTTCTGGTCTTCCTGGTCACCGCGGTCGGCGCGCACCTGCTCAAAGCCGTCGTGCCCGTTCGCGATACGCCGCCCCCGACGCCGTACCCGCGCACCCGCTGAATCCGGAAACCGTTCAGAGCGCGCGGACGGTGCCCGTGAGGTACGGGTACTTCTTGGCGACGTTGCGCAGCGCCAGGTCCCAGCCCGCGGCGTTCGTGTCGCATTCCCGGACGTACAAACCCGCGGTGGCGGGCAGCACCAGCGGCTTGCCGAAGCGCACCGAGTACCCTACCGCGTCGGGCAGGCGGGCCTCGATGTTCGCCAATACCGCTGCGGCGCTGAACATCCCGTGCGCGATGACCGTCGGGAACCCGAACATCTTGGCGGCGATCGGGTTGGTGTGGATCGGGTTGTGGTCGCCCGCGACGGCGGCGTACCGGCGGATCTGTGCGGGCGTGACCCGCAGCAGCGCGCTGGGCGGGGGCAGCTTCGGCGGCTTCTGCGGCGGCGGTTTCGGTTCGTCCGACAGGCTCGTGCGCTGCTGGTGCAGGAACGTCGTCACCTGATGCCACGCGTCCTCGTTGCCGACGCTGACGTCCGTCACCAGGTCGACCAGCAGTCCCTTGCGGTGTTCGCGCAGGTTCTCCGCGCGCACGCGCACGCCGACCGAGTCGGTGACCGCGATGGGCCGGTACGCGGTGATGTGGTTCTCGGTGTGCACCGCTCCCAGCGCCGCGAAGGGGAAGTCGAAGCCGGTCACCAGCGACATCACCACGGGGAAGGTCAACGCGAACGGGTAGGTCAGCGGCACGTGGTTGCCGTAGCGCAGCCCGGTGAGCGCCGCGTACTCGGCCACATTGGTGTGGTCGATGCGCAGTTCGTCGACGTTGACCGTGCGGGTGGGCAGTTGGTCCGAACGGGCCACCAGGGGCAGGGCCCCGGCCGCTGCGCGCAGCATGTTCAGCATGCCGCTCGGCTGATTCATCGTGTCCTCCCGGGAGTCCTGGTCACGCGCCGAGCATGGCCTGGCCGCAGACGCGGATGACGTTGCCGGTCACCGCGTTGGAGGCCGGGCTGGCGAAGTAGGCGATGGTCTCGGCGACGTCGACCGGTTGGCCGCCCTGCAGCAGCGAGTTCATGCGCCGGCCCACCTCGCGGGTCATCAGCGGGATGGCCGCGGTCATCTGGGTCTCGATGAAACCGGGTGCGACGGCGTTGATCGTGATGCCCTTCTCGTACAGTCCGGGCGCCAGCGCCTGGGTGAGGCCGATCATCCCGGCCTTGGTGGTGGCGTAGTTGGTCTGTCCGCGGTTGCCCGCGATACCGGCCATCGAAGACAGACCGATCACCCGGCCACCTTCACCGATGCTGCCGTTGCCGACCAGCCCCTCGGTGAGCCGCAGCGGAGCGAGCAGGTTGACCGCCAGCACGGCGTCCCAGCGGGCATCGTCCATGTTGGCCAGCAGCTTGTCCCGGGTGATGCCGGCGTTGTTGACCAGGACGTCGGCGTGGCCGCCGTAGTGGTCGCGCAGGTGCTGGGTGATCCTATCGACGGCGTCCTCGGCGGTGACGTCGAGCGCCAGCGCGGTGCCCCCCACCCGGGTCGCGACCTCGGCCAGCGGCTCGGCGGCCGACTCGACGTCGAGGGCGACGACGCGCGCGCCGTCGCGGGCGAACACCTCGGCGATGGTCGCGCCGATGCCGCGGGCGGCGCCGGTCACGATGGCGACCTTGCCGTCCAGCGGGCGGTCCCAGTCCGCGGGCGCCGTGGAGTCGGCTTCACCGATGTAGAACACCTGGCCGTCCACGTACGCCGACTTGGCTGACAGGATGAACCGCAGGGTCGATTCCAGGCCCGTCGCGGCCGGCTTGGCGTGCGGCGACAGGTACACCAGCGCCGCGGTGGCGCCGTGGCGCAGTTCTTTGCCCAGCGAGCGCGTGAAGCCCTCCAGCGCGCGCTGGGCGATGCGCTCATGCGGGCCTGCGGCGGCGTCGGGCGTGGTGCCGACGACCACGACCCGCGACGAGTGGCCGAGGTTGCGCAGCACCGGGGTGAAGAACCCGTGCAGCTGCCGCAGTCCGGCCGGCGCCGTGATCCCGGTGGCGTCGAAGACCAGGCCGCCGAACTTGTCGGCCCAGCGGCCGCCCATGTTGTCGCCCACCAGGTCGTAGTCCTCGGCCAATGCGGCGCGGATCGGCTCGACCACTCTGCCCTCCCCGCCGATCAGCAGCGACCCGGCCAGCGGCGGCTCGCCGGCCCGGTAGCGGCGCAGCGTCGCGGGCTGGGGGAGACCGAGCTGTTTCGCCAGAAACGACCCGGGGCCGGAGTTGACGACCTGTGACAACAGGTCCGACGAAAGCTTGGGAGCCACTGCGCTGCCTTCCGTGTCGGTGGTTTCGCGTCCTATTGGGCCAACGGTATCGGTGCTGAACTTACTTCAGAGTAAGAATAGCGGGTAGGATGCCCCCAGTGGCCCTCAGTGGCCGACCCATGCCGACAACCGGAGATGAACGTGGCCCCTGCACAGGCAAACAACCAGGCCGCCCCGAAGAGCACGCAGACCAGGCGACGCGTCGCCGTGCTGGGTGGCAACCGGATCCCCTTCGCCCGCTCGGACGGCGCCTACGCCGAGGCGTCCAACCAGGACATGTTCACCGCGGCGCTGGACGGGCTGGTGGACCGGTTCGGGCTGGCCGGCGAGCGGCTGGGCGTGGTGGTCGGCGGCGCGGTGCTCAAACACAGCCGCGACTTCAACCTGACGCGGGAATCCGTGCTGGGCTCCGCGCTGTCGTCGTACACGCCCGCGTTCGACGTCCAGCAGGCCTGCGGCACCGGCCTGCAGGCGGCGATCGCCGCGGCCGACGGGATCGCGGCGGGCCGCTACGAGGTGGCCGCCGCGGGCGGGGTGGACACCACGTCCGACCCGCCGATCGGGTTCGGCGACGACCTGCGCCGCACCCTGCTGAGGCTGCGCCGGGCCGCGTCGCACGTCGAGCGGCTGAAGTTGGTCGGCAAGCTGCCGGCCACCCTCGGCGTCGAGATCCCGGCCAACAAAGAGCCGCGCACCGGGATGTCGATGGGCGAGCACGCGGCCGTCACCGCCAAGCAGATGGGCATCAAACGGGTCGACCAGGACGAACTGGCCGCCGCCAGCCACCGCAACATGGCCGCCGCCTACGACCGGGGCTTCTTCGACGACCTGGTCACGCCCTTTCTGGGGCTCTACCGCGACGACAACCTGCGCCCGGACTCCAGCGCGGAAAAGCTGGCCACCCTGAAGCCGGTCTTCGGGGTCAAGGCCGGGGACGCGACGATGACCGCCGGCAACTCGACGCCGCTGACCGACGGGGCGTCGGTGGCCCTGCTGGCCTCCGAGGAGTGGGCGAGCGGGCACTCCCGGGCGCCGCTGGCCTATCTGGTGGACGCGGAGACCGCCGCGGTGGACTACGTCAACGGACGCGACGGCCTGCTGATGGCGCCGACCTACGCGGTGCCGCGGCTGCTGGCGAGAAACGGACTGGGATTGCAGGATTTTGATTTCTACGAGATTCACGAGGCGTTCGCGTCGGTGGTGCTGGCGCACCTGCAGGCGTGGGAATCCGAGGAGTACTGCAAGGAGCGGCTGGGCCTGGGCGCCGCGCTGGGCTCGATCGACCGGTCCAGGCTCAACGTCAACGGTTCGTCGCTGGCCGCGGGCCACCCCTTCGCGGCCACGGGGGGCCGCATTCTCGCCCAGGCGGCCAAGCAGGTCGCCGAGAAGAAAGCGGAGCGCAAGGGCGGCGGCACCGTCCGGGCCCTGATCTCGATCTGCGCCGCCGGCGGTCAGGGCGTCGCGGCGATCCTGGAGGCCTGACGGGGCCCGACCACCGGCGATGGCATGGAGCACATCCGGTTGGCTGCGCCGAAGCTGGGTAACCCACGGCGCGGAAGCCCCGTGTTGTGGTCTGACCCCGACGGCAATACGGGGCATCCCTGAATCGGCCGTCCGTCACGTGGCGGTGACGGCGTACGGAATGGACCGCCGCTGGACAGAGGGGATCCAGCGGCGGTCTTTTTACTGTGCTCGGACTACTGTGCTCGGCCTACTGTGCTCGGCGGATGCGGAAATCCCCCGCGTGGAAGCGGGGGATTTCCGGGTGTTCGTCCGGGCCCGTCGGGCCGCCAGTCAGAAGGCGGCTTCGTCGAGCTCCATGATGTCGTTGTCCAGCGTCTCGATCACCTCGCGGGTGGCGCCCAGCATCGGCAGGAAGTTCTTCGCGAAGAACGAGGCAACCGCGACCTTGCCCTCGTAGAACGACCGTTCCTCGCCAGCGGCGCCGGCGTCGAGCGCCTGCACGGCCACCGCGGCCTGACGTTGCAGCAGCCAGCCGATGACGAGGTCGCCGACGCTCATCAGGAAGCGCACCGACCCCAGGCCGACCTTGTAGAGGCTGGTCACGTCTTCCTGTGCTGCCATCAGGTAGCCGGTCAGCGTGCCCGCCATCGCCTCGACGTCAGCCAGCGCCTTGGCCAGCAGCTCGCGCTCGGACTTCAGCCGTCCGTTGCCCGACTCGCCGTCCACGAACTCGCGGATCTGACCCGACACGTGCGCCAGCGCCACCCCCTTGTCGCGGACGATCTTGCGGAAGAAGAAGTCCTGCGCCTGGATGGCGGTGGTGCCCTCGTAGAGCGAGTCGATCTTGGAGTCGCGGATGTACTGCTCGATCGGGTAGTCCTGCAGGAAGCCGGACCCGCCGAGTGTCTGCAGGCTCTCGGTCAGCTTCGCGTAGGCCTGTTCGGAGCCCACGCCCTTGACCACCGGCAGCATCAGGTCGTTGACCTTGACGGCCAGGTCGGCGTCGACGCCGTGCAGCGCTTCGGCGACCGCCGCGTCCTGATAGGTCGCGGTGAACAGGTAGAGCGCCCGCAGGCCCTCGGCGTAGGCCTTCTGGGTCATCAGCGACCGGCGCACGTCGGGGTGGTGCGTGATGGTCACCCGCGGTGCGGTCTTGTCCGTCATCTGGGTCATGTCGGCGCCCTGCACCCGGGACTTGGCGTATTCCAGCGCGTTCAGGTAGCCGGTCGACAGGGTCGCGATGGCCTTCGTGCCGACCATCATGCGGGCCATCTCGATGACCTCGAACATCTGCGCGATGCCGTTGTGCACCTCGCCGACCAGCCAGCCCTTGGCGGGCACGTCGTGCAGGCCGAACGACAACTCACAGGTCGCCGAGACCTTCAGGCCCATCTTGTGCTCGACGTTGGTGACGAACACACCGTTGCGCTCCCCCGGCTCGCCGGTCTCGAAGTCGAACAGGAACTTGGGCACGATGAACAGGGAAAGGCCCTTGGTGCCGGGACCGGCGCCGTCGGGGCGGGCCAGCACCAGGTGGACGATGTTCTCGAACAGGTCGTCGGAGTCGGCGGAGGTGATGAACCGCTTCACGCCCTCGATGTGCCAGGAGCCGTCGTCCTGCTTGACGGCCTTGGTCCGGCCGGCGCCCACGTCCGAGCCGGCGTCCGGCTCGGTGAGCACCATGGTCGCGCCCCAGCCGCGCTCGGCACACAGCACCGCCCACTTCTTCTGCTCCGCGGTGCCGAGGTGGTGGATGATGTTGGCGAACCCGGCGCCGCCGGCGTACATCCACACCGCCGGGTTGGCGCCCAGGATGTGCTCCTGCAGCGCCCAGACCAGCGACTTGGGCATCGGCATGCCACCGAGGACCTCGTCGATGCCGGCCTTGTCCCACCCGGCGGCCAAGACGGCCCGGACCGACTGCTTGAAGGATTCCGGCAGCGTCACCGAGTGTGTCTCAGGGTCGAAAACCGGCGGATTGCGGTCGCCGTCGATGAACGACTCGGCGACGGGACCCTCGGCCAGCCGGCTGATCTCGCTCAACATCTCGCGCGCGGTGTCGGCATCCAGGTCGCCGTACTCGCCCGCCCCTAAAGCCTTGTCAACGCCCAGTACCTCGAAAAGGTTGAACACCTGGTCGCGGACGTTGCTCTTGTAGTGGCTCACTACGGTCCTCCTCGTTGAGAATGCCACACCGTGGTTGGGTACTAAGTCTAAGTTACCCACCAGTAACACTGCTAAAATATCCCCGTCGGACAGTTCCACGCAAGTCGATGTGAGCTAAATTTCATAATCTAATTAACCAACCGGTTGGGTTGGGCGCCGTTTGCCGGGGTTTCAGAGGCTTGCGGCGCCGGCCGCCGGTCGGCGCGGCCGGGTCTAGTAGGGTCGGGCGGGAAGTCGTCGATCACGAGCGAAGGCCGATGAACTCGAACAACAAGCTGACTCCGACCTCCCTTCGCGAGGCGTTCGGCCACTTTCCCTCCGGAGTGGTGGCCATCGCCGCGCAGGTCGACGGCAATCGCGTGGGCTTGGCGGTCAGCACCTTCGTACCGGTTTCGCTGGAGCCGCCGCTGGTCTCATTCTGCGTGCAGAACACCTCGACCACGTGGCCCAAACTCGAGGCCGCGCCGATGCTGGGCATCAGCGTGCTGGGCGAGTCCCACGACGCGGCCGCGCGCACCCTGGCCGCCAAGACCGGTGACAGGTTCGCCGGCCTGGAAACGGTGTCCAACGACTCCGGCGCGGTCTTCATCAAGGGCACCGGCCTGTGGCTGGAAAGCGCCGTCGAGCAGCTGATCCCGGCCGGCGACCACACCATCGTCGTGCTGCGGGTCAACGAGGTGACCGTGGACGCCGAGGTGGCGCCCATCGTGTTCCACCGCAGCGGGTTCCGGCGCCTGGGCGCTTAGTCCTGATGGTGGCGACCCGCCTCGCCCGGCTGCGCCGCGCTCGCGATCGCCACGGGGTTTTCCTGGAGGCCCGGCGCCTCAGCGGCGGAACAGCTTGTTACCCAGCCAGACGATCGGGTCGTACTTGCGGTCGGCGACGCGCTCCTTCATCGGGATCAGCGCGTTGTCGGTGATCTTGATGTTCTCCGGGCACACCTCGGTGCAGCACTTGGTGATGTTGCACAAGCCCAGGCCGTGCTCCTCCTGGGCGTCGTTACGCCGGTCCCGGGTGTCCAGCGGGTGCATCTCCAGCTCGGCGATGCGCATCAGGAACCGGGGCCCGGCGTAGGCCTTCTTGTTCTCCTCGTGGTCGCGGATCACGTGGCAGACGTTCTGGCACAGGAAGCACTCGATGCACTTGCGGAATTCCTGGGAGCGCTGCACGTCGGACTGCGCCATCCGGTACTCGCCGGGCTGCAGTTCCTTCGGCGGCGCGAACGACGGGATCTCGCGCGCCTTCTCGTAGTTGTACGACACGTCGGTGACCAGGTCGCGGATGACCGGGAAAGTGCGCATCGGCGTCACGGTGACGACCTCGTCCTCGGCGAACGTGGACATCCGGGTCATGCACATCAGCCGGGGCTTGCCGTTGACCTCGGCCGAGCAGGAGCCGCACTTGCCCGCCTTGCAGTTCCACCGCACCGCGAGGTCGGGTGTCTGGGTCTGCTGCAGGCGGTGGATGACGTCGAGCACCACCTCACCCTCGTTGACCTCGACCGTGAAGTCCTGCAGCGCGCCGCCGGCCTCGTCGCCACGCCACACCCGCAGGGTCGCGTTGTAGGTCATTTACTTCTCCGTCCTTGAGGTCCGTCCCGGATGCGCGGCCAGTTCGTCGTCGGTGAAGTACTTCTCCAGTTCGGAGATCTCGAAGAGCTCCATCAGATCGGCGCGCATCGGCACCTGGGCCTCTCGAGTCACCGCGATGTCGGGGATCACGGGATCCGAGCCCGCTGCCGCGCGGCAGACCAGCAACACCTTGCGCCACGCCGAGTCCATCGCCGGGTGGTCGTCGCGGGTGTGCCCGCCGCGGCTCTCGGTGCGCTCGAGTGCGGCCTTGGCGACGCATTCGCTGACCAGCAGCATGTTGCGCAGGTCGATGGCCAGGTTCCAGCCCGGGTTGTACCGGCGTTGACCCTCGACGTGGATGTTCTTGAACCGGGCCCGCAGCTTGTCGAGCCGGTCCAGGGCCTCGGAGAGCTCGTCCGCCTTGCGAATGATGCCGACCAGGTCGTTCATCGACTGCTGCAGCTCCAGCTGCAGGGTGTAGGGGTTCTCCGCCGCGGCCTTGTCGGCGGGGCCCTCGAACGGTGCCACCGCCTGTTCGGCCGCGGTCTCGAGGACCTCCGGTGCGATCGTCGGGCGGCTGCTGAGCGTGCGCACGTAGTCGGCCGCGCCCAGGCCCGCCCGCCGGCCGAAGACCAGCAGGTCCGACAGCGAGTTGCCGCCCAGCCGGTTGGAGCCGTGCATGCCGCCCGAGCACTCGCCGGCGGCGAAGAGCCCGGGCACGGTGGCCGCACCGGTGTCCGCGTCGACCTCGATCCCGCCCATCACGTAGTGCAGGGTGGGCCCGACCTCCATTGGCTCCTTGGTGATGTCGACGCCGGCCAGCTCCATGAACTGGTGATACATCGACGGCAGCCGCCGCTTGATCTCCTCGGGCGTCAGGCGGGAGGCGATGTCCAGGTAGACCCCACCGTGCGGGCTACCACGTCCGGCCTTGACCTCGGAGTTGATCGCGCGTGCCACCTCGTCGCGGGGCAGCAGGTCCGGGGTGCGGCGCGCCGCGTCGTTGTCCTTGAGCCACTGGTCCGCCTCCTGCTCGCTCTCGGCGTACTGACCCTTGAAGACCGGTGGGATGTAGTCGAACATGAAGCGCTTGGAGTCGGAGTTCTTCAGCACCCCGCCGTCGCCGCGCACGCCCTCGGTGACCAGAATCCCCTTGACGCTCGGCGGCCACACCATGCCCGTCGGGTGGAACTGGACGAACTCCATGTTGATCAGCGACGCGCCGGCGCGCAGCGCCAGGGCGAACCCGTCGCCGGTGTACTCCCAGGAGTTGGAGGTCACCTTGAACGACTTGCCGATCCCGCCGGTGGCCATCACGATCGCGGGGGCCTCGAACACGATGAATCGGCCGCTCTCCCGCCAGTAGCCGAACGCACCGGCGATCCGGTCGCCGTCCTTGAGCAGCTCGGTGATCGTGCATTCGGCGAAGACCTTGATCCGGGCCTCGTAGTCGCCGACCTCCGCGTAGTCCTCCTGCTGCAGCGACACGATCTTCTGTTGCAGCGTGCGGATCAGCTCCAGCCCGGTGCGGTCACCGACGTGCGCGAGGCGCGGATAGGTGTGCCCGCCGAAGTTGCGTTGGCTGATCTTGCCGTCTTTGGTGCGGTCGAACAGTGCGCCGTAGGTCTCCAGCTCCCAGACGCGGTCCGGGGCCTCCCTGGCGTGCAGCTCGGCCATCCGCCAGTTGTTGAGGAACTTCCCACCGCGCATGGTGTCGCCGAAGTGGGTCTTCCAGTTGTCCTTCGGGTTGGCGTTGCCCATCGACGCGGCGCAGCCGCCTTCGGCCATCACCGTGTGGGCTTTGCCGAACAGGGACTTGCACACCACCGCGACCCGCAGGCCGCGTTCGCGCGCTTCGATGACCGCCCGCAACCCGGAGCCGCCGGCACCGATGACGATGACGTCGTAGGAGTGCCGTTCGACCTCAACCATGGAACCTCACTCAGCCTTTTCTGGGTATTCCTGAAATGGCTTCTCAGCCAACAAATCTCAGGTCAGGGATGGTACCGCTGGCCACCAGCGCGATGTAGAAGTCGGTGAGCATCAGGGTGCCCAGCGTGATCCAGGCGAACATCTTGTGCCGGGTGTTGATGTTGCTGACCTGGGTCCAGATCCAGTACCGCACAGGGTGCTTGGAGAAGTGCTTGAGCCGCCCGCCGGTCACGTGCCGGCACGAGTGGCAGGACAGCGTGTAGGTCCACAGCATGATGACGTTGCCGACCAGGACCAGGTTGCCCAGGCCGAAACCGAATCCGCCCGGCCCGTCCTCGGAATGGAACGCGACGATGGCGTCGTAGGTGTTGATCACCGAGATGATCGCGGCGACGTAGAAAAAGTACCGGTGACTGTTCTGGATGATCAGCGGGAGCCTGGTCTCGCCGGTGTAGTGGACGCGGGGCTCGGCCACCGCGCACGCGCTGGGCGACTGCCAGACCGTGCGGTAGTAGGCGCCGCGGTAGTAGTAGCACGTCAGCCGGAACAGCAGCAGGAACGGCAGCGTCAGGGCCGCGTACGGCAGCCACCACACATCCGGCAGGATCTGCGGCCAGAACTCGCTGGCCTCCTTGGCGCAACCGGTGCTGACGCACGGTGAGTAGAACGGCGTCAGGTAGTGGTACTTCGGGACGAAGTAGTTGTCCTGCAAGAACGCGCGCACCGTCGCGTAGATGAGGAATGCGGCGAAGCCCAGGTCGATCCGCAGCGGCGACATCCACCACCGGTCGGTGCGTAGGCTCCGTTGCGGGATGCGGGCGCGCGTGGGTGAAAAGACACCTGACGCAGGACGGTTCGCCGTGGGTGCGCTCATCTAGTGTTCCTCTTCGAACGGGCTGTTGATCGAAGGGTACACAGAGAAGCACCCCCTGGTTTGCGGGGGTTTGGGTTAAATCAGTACCTGCTGTGGCCTCCGACACCCTCGTCGTCGGCATCGCGCCAGAATTCGCTGTCGTACTGGGTGTCGGGGATGGCGATCTTCTCTTCTGATTGCTGCACCGTGGCGAGTATCACGTCCAGTTCGGACACGTCGGCATCGAGCAGGTCGACGTCGGACAGGATGCGGTCGGCGTCGATGACGAGGCGGCGCAGCGCCGGGCTGTCGCCGTACCGCGCCCTCAGTGAGCTCACGCAGCGCCGCAAACCGCCGACGAGGTCGTGTAGTTCGGCGAGTTCGGTGGAGCCGGTCGTGCTGGTCAACGAATCTCCTGGGCAGGCGGTGTTGTAAATCACATTACGCCCCCGATCCCAGCCACGGCACCGCGCCGGCGCCGCGCCGAGACGACTCCGGCGAGGCCGAAGGGCCCCGCCGGAAGTCGTCGAGTGCCGCTCCGGGGCGTTCGCGGGTTACTTGGCGATCGCGATGCGCTGCGGCTGGGTTCCGGCGTGGACGCCGGCGACTCGCACGGTCAGCACGCCGGCGTCGTACGACGCCGAGACGGCCTCGCTCGTGACGTGCGCGGGCAGTTGGAACGTCCGGCGGAACGAGCCGTAACGAATCTCACGCAACGTGCGGCCCTCCCGCTCGTCCGCGCGCTCGTCGCGGTGTTCGCCGTGGATCACCAGGCGGCCGCGTTCCACCTCGACGTTGACGTCCTTCTCCACGTCGACGCCGGGCAGCTCGACGCGTATCACCGCGTCGTCGCCGTCCTTGACGATCTCGGCGGCCGGCCGGAATCCGCTGCCCGTCTGCTCGTTCGCGGGTTTGTACCAGTCCGTCGCCGCGGCGGGCCCGAAGAGGTCGCGGAACCACCGGTCGGTGTCCCAGGCCGGTCGCGACCACAATGCGAGGTTGCTCATTGGCATCTCCTTACGCTTCCTTGTGAGTTGGCTGTGACCGGCGCCTTACCGGTCGGCTACCACTACCAACATGAGCCGAGGACGCTTAAGTTCCACCTGGGGGTTCGCCGTGGGCGAACGGCCTCACCACGATCGCATAGTTTCGTGAGCGTTCCGTCATCTGCGCGTAACACCAGGCGACGGGCCCTTAATTAGCCACCGGTACGCTCAATTTCGTGCCTGCCGAGGGGATTTCGCGCGCGAACTGTGCGGTACGTCACATTGTCGTGGTGGGGCATGGAATGGTCGGCCATCGGTTCGTCGAGGCGCTCTGCGCCCGCGACAGCGAAGGTGCGTGGCGCGTCACCGTGCTCGCCGAGGAGCCCGACGCGGCCTATGACCGCGTCGGGCTGACCTCCTACACCGAGAGCTGGGACCGCAGCATGCTGGCGCTGCCCGGCAACGACTACGCCGGTGACGAGCGGGTCCGGTTGGTGCTGAACGCGCGCGTCGTCGAAATCGACCCGGCGGCCAAGTCGGTGGTGACCGCCGACGGGCAACGCCACGCCTACGACAAGCTGGTGCTGGCCACCGGGTCGTACGCGTTCGTTCCGCCCGTGCCCGGACACGACCTGTCCGCGTGCCACGTCTACCGCACCCTCGACGATCTGGACGCCATCCGCGCCGGCGCGCAGCGCGCGTTCGAGGGCGGCGCATGCGCGGGGGTGGTCGTCGGCGGCGGCCTGCTGGGGCTCGAGGCCGCGAATGCGTTGCGCCAGTTCGGGTTACAGACCCACGTCATCGAGATGATGCCGCGTCTGATGGCCCAGCAGATCGACGAGGCCGGTGGCGCGCTACTCGCCAGGATGGTCGGCGAGCTGGGGATCGCCGTGCACGTCGGCACGGGCACCGAGGCGATCGAACCCGTGGAGCCCGCCGACGGTCCGGCGTCGGTGCGGGTGCGCCTGACGGACGGCGACATCATCGATGCGGGCGTGGTGATCTTCGCGGCCGGGATCCGCCCGCGTGACGAGCTCGCGGCGGCCGCGGGACTCACGCTCGCCGAACGGGGTGGCGTCCTCACCGATTTGTCCTGCCAGACAAGCGATCCCGACATTTATGCGGTGGGGGAGGTCGCCGCGATCGGGGGCCGGTGTTACGGGCTCGTCGGGCCCGGTTACACCTCGGCCGAGGTGGTGGCGGACCGGCTGCTGGGCGGGTCCGCGGAATTCGGCGAAGCGGACATGTCCACCAAACTCAAGCTGCTTGGCGTCGATGTCGCCAGCTTCGGCGACGCGATGGGCGCGACGGAGAACTGCCTCGAGGTCGCCGTCAACGACGCCGTGAAGCGGACGTACGCGAAGCTCGTGCTCTCCGATGACGCCAAGACCCTGCTCGGCGGGGTGCTGGTGGGCGACGCGTCGTCTTACGGCGTGTTGCGTCCCATGGTCGGTAGCGAGCTGCCCGGGGATCCGCTGGCGCTGATCGCACCGGCCCAATCCGCCGGTGGCGCTTCGGCTCTGGGTGTCGGAGCGTTGCCGGATTCGGCGCAGATCTGCTCCTGCAACAACGTCAGCAAGGGCGATTTGAAGTGCGCGATCGCCGACGGCTGCGCCGACGTCGCGGCGCTCAAGGCGTGCACGGCGGCAGGCACCTCGTGCGGCTCGTGCGTGCCGCTGCTCAAGCAGCTGCTGGAGGCCGAGGGGGTCGAGCAGTCCAAGGCGCTGTGCGAGCACTTCGACCAGTCGCGGGCGGAGCTGTTCGAGATTATCTCGGCCACCGAGATCCGCACGTTCTCGGGCCTGCTGGAGCGCTACGGCCGCGGAAAGGGTTGCGACATATGCAAACCCGTCGTCGCCTCCATCCTGGCGTCCACCGGCTCGGACCACATTCTCTCCGGCGAGCAGGCCGCGCTGCAGGACTCCAACGACCACTTCCTGGCCAACATCCAGAAGAACGGCAGCTACTCGGTGGTGCCGCGGGTGCCCGGCGGGGACATCAAACCCGAGCACCTGATCCTGATCGGCCAGATAGCACAGGATTTCGGGCTCTACACCAAGATCACCGGTGGCCAGCGCATCGACATGTTCGGGGCGCGGGTGGAACAGCTGCCCGAGATCTGGCGCCGCCTCGTCGAGGGTGGCATGGAGTCCGGCCACGCCTACGGCAAGGCGCTGCGCACCGTGAAGAGCTGCGTGGGCACCGACTGGTGTCGCTACGGGCAACAGGATTCGGTGCAGCTGGCCATCGACCTGGAATTGCGCTACCGCGGCCTGCGGGCGCCGCACAAGATCAAGATGGGCGTCTCGGGCTGCGCGCGGGAGTGCGCCGAGGCCCGTGGCAAGGACGTGGGCGTCATCGCCACCGAAAAGGGCTGGAACCTCTACGTCGGCGGCAATGGCGGCATGACCCCCAAGCACGCGCAGCTGCTGGCCTCCGACCTGGACACCGAGACCCTCGTCCGCTACGTCGACCGGTTCCTCATGTACTACATCCGCACCGCCGACCGGCTGCAGCGCACGGCGCCGTGGGTCGACTCACTCGAGGGTGGCCTCGACCATGTCCGCGAGGTCGTCTGCGAGGACTCGCTGGGCCTGGCCGCGGAATTCGAGGAGGCGATGCGGCGCCACGTGCAGAACTACCAGTGCGAATGGAAGGGCGTGCTGGAGGATCCGGACAAGCTGTCCCGTTTCGTGTCCTTCGTCAACGCCCCGGACGCCGTCGACCCGACCGTGACGTTCACCGAGCAGGCGGGACGCAAAATCCCCGTGTCCATCGGGATGCCCCGGGTCCGTGAGTCAGCTCAGGAGGAATCGTGACGTTGGTCAACGACATTCAGGTGTGGACGACCGCCTGTGCGTACGACCACCTCATCCCCGGTCGTGGCGTGGGCGTGCTGCTCGACGACGGTGCGCAGGCCGCGCTGTTCCGGCTCGATGACGGGTCGGTGCGCGCGGTCGGCAACATCGACCCGTTCTCCGGTGCGGCGGTGCTGTCCCGGGGCCTGGTCGGCGACCGCGACGGCCGTGTGATTGTCCAATCGCCCATCCTGAAGCAGGCTTTCGCGCTGGACGACGGGACTTGCCTGGACGACCCGGACATCTCGGTGCCCGTCTACGCGGTGCGCGTCACGTCCGGGGGCTCAGTCCAGATCGGGCGGAGCGGCGCCTAGCTCGTAGCGTCACCGGGTGATGTCACCGACCAGATAACGCTGCAACGTCGGTCCGATCGCGTCCACGAGGGCGTCCACCGACATCGAGTGCAGCGGCTCGGATCGCAGGCCGTACCGCATGATGCCCAGGCCCACCAGTTGCGAGGCGCACAGCGACGCGCGCACCGCCACCTTGTCGGCTCCCAGCGCCCGCAGCAGCGGGCCGAACACCGGACCGATGAACATGCCCTCGACGATCTCGGCGGTCTTGGCCATCCCCGTGGAGGCGACCGCGCCGGCCGCAAACGGCCCGCCGTCGGCGGCGTCCCACGTGGTGATCAGCATGCGCAGGGTCCGGCGGCCCACCTGGTGGATGCTCCCGGTGACGATGCGGTCGATGAACTCCGGTGTGCCGAAGGGCAAATTCAGCATCTTGGCGACCGGATCGAAGATCCCGCGCGACGGCTCTTCGCGGCGGGGCATGGTGCCAGGATCACCCGCACCGGATCAAAGATCAAGCACCGCCGGGCTCAGGCCGGTGACTCCGGCGGGTCGTCAACGGCGAGCCGGTAGCCGCGCTTGACCACGGTGGCGACGATGGTCTTGTCGCCCAACGCCGTTCGCAGCCGCAGCACTGCCGTGTCGACGGCGTGCGGATCGGTGCTGTTGCCGGGCAGCACGCGCAGCAGGTCTGAGCGCGCGACGACGTCACCGGGACGCTGCGCCAGCGCGCGCAAGGTCGCCATGCCGGACCCCGACAGCGATGTGACCGAGCCGTCGACCACCACGCAGCTGCCGCGGATCTCGATCCGGTGCCCGGCCGCATCGATGGTGCACGAGCGGCGCGCCGGGAGCTCCTGGGCGATGTGACGGGCCAACGCCCCCAGGCGCATCCGGTCCGGCGACGAGGTGGGGACCCCCGCCCTGGTGAGGGGCTGGGCGGTCACCGGACCCACGCACATCGCGTGCACGTCGGTGCGCAGTGCCGCCAGCAGCTGGTCCTCGATGTCCAGCTCGCGGCTGCGTTCCAGCAGTGCCGCGGCGGCCGGGGCGGAGGTGAAGCTGACCGCGTCGAACTGGCGCCTGGCGACGGCGGTGAGCAGCTGGTCGAATTCTCCGCCGACCGGTGTGGGCTTCCACCGGTACACGTGGATGGGGACCACCTCGGCGCCCGCCGAGCGCAGCTTGCCGAGGAACCCGGGGTGCGGGTCCCAGCTCTGTGCGGCGCCGTGCAACTGGACGGCGATCCGCTTGCCGGACACCCCGGATTCGAGCAGGTATTTCACAACCTCGCGTGACGACTCGGATTTCGGTGACCACTCCTCGGACAGACCGGCCGCGCGCAGCGCCCCGGTCGCCTTCGGCCCCCGGGACACGATGCGTGCCTGCGACAGCGCGGCGACCAGCTGGCCGGCCACGCCCCAGCCGTCGGCCGCGGCCATCCAGCCGCGGAAGCCGATCCCGGTGTGCGCGACCAGGATATCGGGCGCCCGGGCGATCAGGGCCGTGGTGTTGCGGTGCAATTCGTCGTCGTCGGGCAGGGCGATCATGTCGATGGCCGCGGCGCTGCAGACCTCCGCACCATTGCGGCGCAGCAGGGCGCACAGCTCCTCGGCGCGGTTGGCCGAGGTCACCGCGATCCGGTAACCGGTCAGTGGTGCAGAGTCTGGCTGGGCCATGTGAATGATGTTTCCCTAGGCCGCGTCTCGAGCGTTACCGGGCAATTGCTGCCGCATTGCGCTCACCGCCACCGCCGCATGGTCACACCCGGGCCGGTTCGGCGTGGGGCTGGTTCCGGGCTTCCGGCCCGGTCGCGGTCACGGCCGTCGGGGCGGGGCGGCGGACGTACCTCGCCCACGTCATCACCGCGGCGGCGACGTAGAACAGCAGGAACGCCCAGTACGCCAGCGTGTCGGTGCCGGTGCTCAGGTAGGACTGGCGCAGTGCGAGGTTGATCGCGACGCCGCCGAGCGCGCCGAACGCGGCCACGAACCCGATCACGGCCCCGGACGTGCCCTGCGACCAGCGGCGCCGATGGTCCTCGGCGAGCCCCAGTCGGTGGCTGCGCGCCTCGAAGACCGAGGGGATCATCTTGTAGACCGACCCGTTGCCCAACCCGGCCAGGATGAACAGGGCCATGAATCCGCAGATGTAGCCGGCCATGGTGGCCGCGGTGGTCAGGCCGGGCGTATGGTCCTCGTGGGTACTGATGGCGACCAGGAACGCGGTGACGACTCCCATCGTGGTCAGGACGGCCAGGGTGACGCGGCTGCCGCCGACGCGGTCGGCGAGCCTGCCGCCGTAGATGCGGGCCAGCGAGCCCAGCGCCGGGCCGACGAACGCGAACTCGGCGGCGTGCAGGGCGGCCTGCCCGTGGCTTTGCCCGGCGCCCACGAAGTTGATCTGCAGGACCTGGCCGAACGCGAACGAGAACCCGATCCAGGAGCCGAAGGTGCCCAGGTAGAGCAGCGCCAGAACCCAGGTGTCCCGCTCGCGCAGGATCAGCCGCAGGTGGCTCGTGTCGTACGTCGCGTGGTCCAGGTTGTCCATGTGGCGGGCCGCGCCGACGGCGACCACCGTCAGCAGTGCCAGGTACAGCCCGCACACCCAGTACGGTTCGTGGCGGCCGGCGACGGCGAGGACCAGCATCCCCACCAGCTGGATCATCGGCACCCCGAGGTTGCCGGCGCCGGCGTTCAACCCGAGCGCGAAGCCTTTGCGCCGGTGCGGGTACAGCGCGTTGGTGTTGGTCATCGACGCCGCGTAGTTGGCGCCGCCCATCCCGGTCAGCGCGGCACACGCCAGGTACGGCCAGAAGGGCAGGCCGGGATGGGCCATCAGCCAGATCGTGACGACGGTCGGGACGAGCAGCGCCACGATCGAGAAGACGGTCCAGTTGCGGCCGCCGAAGGTGGCGATGCCCAGCGAGTAGGGGATGCGCAGGCAGGCCGCGACCAGGGTGGCGGTGGCACCGAGCAGGAACTTGTCGGCCGCGGAGAAGCCGTAGACGTCCTGGGGCAGGAACAGCGCCATCACCGGCCACAGCGTCCAGACCCCGAAGGCGATGTGGTCGCAGGCGATCATCCAGACCAGGTTGCGGCGGGCGATCTTGTTGTTGCCCGACTCCCAGGCCGCGGCGTCCTCCGGATTCCAGTCCGCGATCCGATGGTTGCGGCCCATGCGTTCTTCACCTTTCGTGGACAGGGGTCGCGGTGGGTCTCAACCCGCATGGCGGGAGCGACGCTTCCGGGTCCGGCCGCCGATGCCCGTGTGGGCGCCCCGAATGAAGAGGCATGCCCTGCCGTGTCTTTCGATGCTCACACTGAGAACCCAAGCGCGTCAACTTGATCCGGTCGATATCGCCTGTCAGTTGTATCCCAGTTATCTGGCAAAGCGCTGAGGGGCGTTGTCGCTGTGATGTTCGTCTCCGCCAGGCGGATTCGGCCCCCGGCCGCCGCTCTGCGAACGGCCCCGTGGCCCAGAAAGTGTTGTGTCCCGCGGAAAGGTCGGTGGCGCCCTACCAGGCGTCGCCGCCGCGCCAGTCGCACATCAGGCCCGCGGAGGTGTCCAGGCTCAGCCCGACCGGCAGCACGAAGACGGCGCCGTCGTCGGCGGGCGTGCGGGCCGGACCGGTGGGCGCCAGCACCGACGTCGGTCCCCGCCAGGGCAGCCAGCCCCGCGCGGTGAACAGCCCGCGGGCTCGGGCCGACGCGCTCAGCGCCCCCACCTGGTAGGCGCCGCGCATCACCTGCTCGACACCGTCCAGCAGGGCGTGCACCAGGCCCTGGCCGCGACAGTCCATCCGCACCGCCACCCCCTCGACGTAGCCGCAGCGCAGCGCGCTGTCCCGGTACACCAGCCGGCGCTGGACCACCGCGGCGTGCGCGATGATCGCGCCGTGATGCCAGATCAGGGCGTGCATGCCGCCCATCGCGTGCTCCCAGTCGTCCTCGGTGAAGTTGCCCGTGAACGCGGCGGTGACCATCTCGCGCAGATGCTGCCGGGTCTCGTTGTCGAGATCGGCGGTATGGACCAGGCGGGCGGTGTGGACCTGGGCGCGCACAGCCGGGAAGTCTACGAGAGGTGGGCAAGACGCGCGCGCGAGCCGTCGCCCCGCGGCGAACGGGGCCGCGCCCAGTGCAGCCGCACGCGCTGGCCGGGCCGCACCTGGGCGACCTTGTCGATGTCCTCGTCGGTGACCACGCCGACGACGGGGTAACCGCCGGTGACCGGATGGTCCGGTCCCAGGATCACCGGTAAACCGTTGGGCGGCACCTGAATCCCGCCGCGGCAGGTGCCCTCGCTGGGCAGCTGCCGGTCCGGGAAGTGGTAGTGCAGCGGGCGGCCGACCAGTCGCATCCCCACCCGGTCGCTGCGGTGGGACGCCACCCAGTCGTCGCGCACCAGGGCGTCGGGATCGACGAACCAGTCGTCGCGGGGCCCGGGCACCACGGACAGCTCGACCACGTCGCCGGTGATGGCGGCGACCGGGGCCTGGTCGAGTTCGGGATAGGCGGCGGTGTGCTCGCCGACCGGCAGGCGATCCCCCGGCCGGAGCGGGGACGGCCCGATCGCCGACATCACGTCATAGCTGCGGGAGCCCAGCACCGGCTCCACACAGATGCCGCCGCGCACCGCGACATAGGTGCGCAGCCCGGCGCGCGGCGCGCCCAGCGCGATCACCTGGCCGTCACGGACGCGATGAATGCTGTTGGTGCCGAACTTGATTCCGTTGACGGTCGGGTCGGTGTCGGCGCCCGTCACCGCGATGTCGACGTCGCCGCCGCGGACGCGGGCCGAGAAGCCGCCGAACGTCACCTCGACGGTGGCACGGTCGTCGGGGTTGGCAACCAGCCGATTGGCCAGCTTGTGCGCCCGGCGGTCGGCCGCCCCGGAACCGCTGACGCCGAGGTGGGCCAGCCCGGTGCGGCCGAGGTCCTGGACGACGGCGAACGGTCCGGTGCGCAGGATTTCCAGCGTGATCACGGCCCCTCCTCACATGGCCCGGAACTGAACCCACATGCCCTGCGTCAGCAACGCCGGGACGGGCCGGTCGATGTCCCACAGGGGGGCGTCGGTGCGGCCGATGAGCTGCCAGCCGCCGGGCGACTGCCGCGGATAGATCGCGCTGAATTCGCCGGCCAGGGCGACGGCGCCGGCCGGCACCGCGGTGCGCGGTTCCGGGCGCCGGGGCACCCGCAGTCGCGGGTCGCCGCCGACCAGATAGGCGAAACCCGGTGCGAAGCCGCTGAATCCGACCTGCCACACGGTCGAGGTGTGGGCCTCGACCACCGCGGCGGCGCTCAGTCCGGTGAGGCCGGCGACCTCGTCGAGGTCCGGGCCGTCGTAGACCACGCCGATCACCACGTCGGGACCGCGATCCGCCGGGGCGGCCGCGTGGGCGCCGACCCGCATCGTGCGCAGCCGCCGACGCACGACCCCCTGGCGGCGGGGTCCGTCGAGTTTCACCAGCACCGTGCGCGCCGCGGGAACGATGTCGACCACGCCCGGCAGCGCCACGGCCCGCAGGGCCGCGACCCATGCCAGGACGTCGGCGGTGCTGCCGCACTGCACCATCAGCGCGCGGTCGCCGTAGTCGACCACGGTGTTGCCCACCAGGTCCGCCGGCAGGTCCGTGGGGAGATCCGTCACGCTCATTACTCGACGGTAACCCCGCATCCACCTGCGGACGAGAGATTTTCGAACACTGCCAGAGGTGCCTTACCGAACGCTCACGGGAGGGGCTGCCGGGCGCGGTTCAGCCGAGGATCTTGCCGATCTGCGGGGGCAGCCGCTCGGCGACGACCGGGTAGCTGAGGGTCGACGCGAAGGCGATCGCGCCGGCTTCCTCCTTGGACGTGAAGATGTGGCGGTGCTGCGCGGTCGCCTGACAGGCGGCCACCGCCGGGTCGGCCAGGATCGCCTGTTGGTCCTCCGGGCCTTCGGTTGTCCAGATCACCACGTCGGCGGCATCGAGCACCGCTTTGATGTGGTCGCGCGGGATGACGGCGCGGTAGCCGCTGCCGAAGGGTTGGACGCTGTCGGCGACGGCCAGGCCCATGGCGGTCAAAAAGTCGGTCCGCCAGCCCGGCGTCGTGGCGACCACGGTGCCCTGCCACAGCCTGCCGTGCATCAGCAGGACCTTCTTGTCCTTCCACTGCGGGTTCTGCCGGGCCACGGCGGCGAACTTCGCATCGACGCCGTCGATCAGTGACTTCATCCGGTCTTCCTGGAACACGGCCCGGCCGATGGTGGTGGCCTGGACCTTCCACGGTTCGAAGAACGCGTCGCTTCCGGCCTGCGGCACGGTGGGGGCTATCGCCGACAATTTCTGGTAGGTGTCCGCGTCGACGCCGGCGTTGATCGCCACGATCAGGTCGGGTTTGAGCTTGGCGATCCGGTCGACCTGGATTCCGTTGTCGAGGCTCAGCACCACGGGCCGCGCCGGGCCCAGTTTCGGCTGGGCCCACGGCCACACCGCGAACGGCTCGTCGCCGAACCAGTTGGTCACCGCGACGGGCACCACGCCGACCGCGAGCAGGTCGTCCTGCTCGGTGTAGCCCGCGCTGACCACGCGCTTGGGCGGCTCCTCGATGACCGTCTGACCGAAGAGGTGCGTGATCGTCACCGCTCCGCTGCCGGGGGTGCCCGGCGCCGGCTTGCGCGACGAGCACGCGGGCGACGCGCCGGAGACGGCGGCGACGCCGGTGGCGCCTGCGAGCTGCAAGAACCGCCGTCGATTCCATCCCTGCCGCACCGCGTGAGAGTATCGCGTCCCCGGCCGGGAGCGGCGCCTTCGCGGGCGGCCGCTCAGCTCAGCGGCATGCCGGCCTCGGGGAAGTCCGGGGCCCGGTAGCCGGTCCAGGCGGTCATCGGCGGCGCTGGTCACCGCACCGGCGAACACCAGGACATCGAAATCCTTTGCGGCGCAGCCGATTCGATGGCCGACGGCCTCCGCGGCGAGGTCGACGGTACGGTAGCACTCGTCGCAGAGGGCGCCTTTGAGCTCCGGTATCGAGAACATCAGCCGCTGCCGGGTGCTCTCGAACTGCAACTGCTCGGCGGCCGGGCGGGCCATCGCGGTCTCGTACGCGCGCCGTTCTGACAACGGCCGCGCTCGCGGTGCGATCTTGATGTGATCCCCCCGTAACGGTGGGCGCCCCAACCGGTAACAGGGCCTCTTTAGCGTCGAGACGTGCCGGCCGATCGAGGCCAGGTACGTGCCGCGTCGTCGACAGGGGGCCCACCGCATGACCATGACCATCCCGCCGCTGCTGCAGCCCGCGCCGCCGCGCGAACAGCATCGCGGACGGCACTGGATCGACGACTGGCGGCCCGAGGACCCCGCGTTCTGGGAGACCACCGGCAAAGCCGTCGCCCGGCGCAACCTGATCTTCTCCATCTTCGCCGAGCACGTCGGCTTCAGCGTGTGGATGTTGTGGAGCATCGTGGTCGTCCAGATGACGGCCGGGCCGCACGGCGGCCCGGCCGCGTCCGGTTGGGCGCTTTCCGCGAGCCAGGCCCTGTGCCTGGTCGCGGTGCCCAGCGGGGTGGGGGCGTTGCTGCGGCTGCCCTACACCTTCGCGGTCCCGGTCTTCGGCGGCCGCAACTGGACGACCATCTCCGCGTCGATGCTGCTGCTCCCGTGCCTGCTGCTGGCCTGGGCGGTGAGCCACCCCGGCATCCCGTTCGCCGCGCTGGTGGCGATCGCCGCGACGGCCGGATTCGGCGGCGGCAACTTCGCCTCCTCGATGGCCAACATCTCGTTCTTCTACCCGGAGCAGGACAAGGGCTGGGCGCTGGGCCTCAACGCCGCCGGCGGCAATGTCGGTGTGGCGATCGTGCAGAAGATCATCCCGCCGATAGTCGTCGCGGGCGGCGGGGTGGCGCTGTCGCGCGCCGGCCTGTTCTACGTGCCGCTGGCCGTGGTCGCCGCGGTGTGCGCGTTCGTGTTCATGAACAACCTGACCGAGGCGTCCAAGCAGGGGGGAGCCGACGTGAAGCCGGTGTGGCAGTCGCTGCGCCACGCCGACACCTGGATCCTGTCGGTGCTCTACATCGGCACGTTCGGGTCCTTCATCGGTTACTCGGCGGCTTTCCCGACGCTGCTCAAGACCGTGTTCGGCCGCGGTGACATCGCGCTGACGTGGGCGTTTTTGGGCGCCGGCATCGGGTCGGTCGTCCGGCCCCTGGGCGGAAAACTCGCCGACCGGATCGGCGGGGCCCGCATCACCGCCGCCAGCTTCGGCATGCTCGCCGCGGGGGCCGCCGCGGCGCTGTGGTCCGTCGAGACCAGGAATCTGCCGTTGTTCTTCGCCAGCTTCATGTTCCTGTTCGTCGCCACCGGGATCGGCAACGGTTCGACGTACCGGATGATCTCGCGGATCTTCAAGGTCAAGGGCGAGCTCGCCGGCGGCGGCCCGGACACGATGGTGCACATGCGCCGCCAGGCCGCCGGCGCGCTGGGCGTCATCTCGTCGGTCGGCGCCTTCGGGGGGTTCGTGGTGCCGCTGGCGTACGCCTGGTCGAAGTCGCAGTTCGGCAGCATCGAGCCCGCGCTGCGGTTCTACGTGGCGTTCTTCGTCGCCCTGCTGGCCGTCACCTGGTACTGCTACCTGCGCCGGGGCAACGCGCTGGCGGGGCACGGCGTCTAACGGTCCCGGTACCCCTCCCAGGGGGAGTAGTCGGCGACCAGCTCTTCCTGCGGCGGGCGCTGGTCGGCCGGAACGTGCTGCAGGTTGATCCGGATCCGGTACCAGACCGAGCTCGGGCCCCGCATGCCGTCGACGAGCACGTCGGCCGGCTCCAGCCGGTCGGCCACCGCGGGGTGGCGGTCGCGCCAGGTGTCCAGCGCGGCCATCGCCTCGTCTTTGGTCCTGGTGCGCGCGACCTCGATCAGGGGCTTCGACGAGGTGCGCCTGCCGTCGGTGCGCCGACCCGAACTCTTCGGCGCGCGCTCCGGTGGCCCCAGTTCTTCGGCCAGCATCAACAGGCGATCGAGGTCACCGGGCGCGTCGTCCATGCCGGCCCAGGGATCACCCGCCGCGGCGAACCGGCCGGGCACGGTGTCGATGGTGAAGGACCCCGGTTCGCAGTCGGCGACCTCGTCCCAGCGCAGCGGGGTCGACACCCGGGCGTCCGGCGTCGCGCGCACCGAATACGCCGACGCGACCGTGCGGTCCTTGGCGTTCTGGTTGAAGTCGACGAACACTCCCCGGCGTTCCTCCTTCCACCAGCGGCTGGTGGCCGCGTCGGGCACCCGCCGCTCGACCTCGCGCGCCACGGTCTGGGCGGCCAGCCGCACCTGCCGGAAATCCCGGCGGGGGGCGATCCGCGCGTAGATGTGAAAGCCCCGCGAACCGGACGTCTTCGGCCAGGCGACCAGGCCGTGATCCTCCAGCACCTCGCGGGCCGCGAGTGCGACGTCGACGATCTGGCGCCAGCCGACACCCGGCATCGGATCCAGGTCGACCCGCAGCTCGTCGGGATGGTCGAGGTCGCCGGCGCGCACCGGATGCGGGTTGAGGTCGATGCACCCCAGGTTGACCACCCAGGCCAGCCCGGCGGCGTCCCGGATGACCGTTTCGGCGGCGGACGTGCCCGACGCGTAGTGCAACTCGGCGACGTCGACCCAGTCCGGGCGGTACTTCGGGGCGCGCTTCTGGAACACGGCCTCGGCGGAGATGCCCTGGACGAAGCGCTTCAGGATCATCGGCCGGCCCGCCACCCCCCGCAGCGCGCCCTCGGACACCGACAGGTAGTAGCGGACCAGGTCGAGCTTGGTGCGGGCCGTCGGGCCGTTGCGCGCGGGAAAGACCACCTTGTCCGGATGGGTGATGGCGACCTCGCGTCCGGCCACCTCCAGCGAAACCGGACCGGACATGGGGTCCATGCTAATTCGGCCGGACTTTCCGGTCGCATTGCGACGGGCGTCACATATGGTGAACTCATGCCTAATCTCCTCGGCCTGCCCGGGCAAACCGTGGCGAAAGTCCAGCAGTACCTCGACCGCGGCTCAGCCGAACTGCACTACCTGCGCCGGATCATCGAGTCGGGGGCGTTTCGGCTGGAACCGCCGCAGAACTACGCCGCGATGGCCGCCGACATCTACAAGTGGGGCGAGTTCGGCATGCTGCCGTCGCTCAACGCCAGGCGCACGCCCGACCGTGCCGCGTGTATCGACGAAGACGGCGAGTTCACCTACCGCGAGCTCGACGAGGCGGCCCACGCCGTGGCCAACGGGCTGATCGACAAGGGCGTCAAGGCCGGCGACGGTGTCGCCTTGCTGGCCCGCAACCACCGGTGGTTCCTGGTCGCCTACTTCGGGTGCGCCCGGGTGGGCGCCCGCATCATCCTGCTCAACAGCGAATTCTCCGGGCCGCAGATCAAAGAGGTGTCCGAGCGCGAGGGCGCCAAGGTCATCATCTACGACGACGAGTACACCAAAGCCGTCAGCAAAGCCGAGCCGCCGCTGGGCAAGATTCGGGCGCTGGGCGTCAACCCCGACGCCGACCAGCCGTCCGGCAGCACCGACGAAACCCTGGCCGAGCTGATCGCCCGGAGCAGCAAAGCGCCGGCCCCGAAGGCGGCCAAGCACGCGTCGATCATCATCCTGACCAGCGGGACGACCGGCACGCCGAAGGGCGCCAACCGCAGCACGCCGCCGACGCTGGCGCCGATCGGCGGCATCCTGTCGCACGTGCCGTTCAAGGCGGGCGAGGTGACCTCGCTGCCCGCGCCGATGTTCCACGCGCTCGGATTCCTCCACGGCACCATCGCGATGTTCCTGGGGTCGACGCTGGTGTTGCGGCGCAAGTTCAAGCCGCCGCTGGTGCTCGAGGACGTCGAGAAGCACAGGGTGACCGCCATGGTGGTGGTGCCGGTGATGCTGTCGCGCCTTCTCGACGCCGTCGAGAAGATGGACGCCAAGCCCGACCTGTCCAGCCTGCGCATCGTGTTCGTGTCCGGGTCCCAGTTGGGTGCCGAGCTGGCGGCCCGGGCGCTGAAGGACCTGGGCCCGGTCGTCTACAACATGTACGGCTCGACGGAGATCGCGTTCGCCACGATCGCCGGGCCGCAGCACCTGGAACGCAACGCGGCGACCGTGGGTCCGGTCGTCAAGGGCGTGAAGGTCAAGATCTACGACGACAACGGCAAGGAGCTGCGGCAGGGCGAGGTCGGCAGGATCTTCGTCGGCAACACCTTCCCGTTCTCCGGATACACCGGTGGCGGCAACAAGCAGATCATCGACGGGCTGTTGTCGTCGGGAGACGTCGGCTACTTCGACGAGTACGGCCTGCTGTACGTCAGCGGCCGGGACGACGAGATGATCGTCTCCGGTGGGGAGAACGTCTTCCCCGCCGAGGTCGAGGACCTGATCAGCGGGCATCCCGACGTGGTGGAGGCGACGGCGATCGGCGTCGAGGACAGCGAGTGGGGGCAGCGGCTGCGCGCCTTCGTGGTGAGGAAGGAGGGCGCCGGCGTCGACGAGGACACCATCAAGGGATACGTGCGGGACCACCTGGCGCGCTACAAGGTGCCGCGCGAGGTGGTGTTCCTCGAGGAGCTGCCGCGCAACCCGACGGGCAAGATCCTCAAGCGCGAGCTGCGTGAAATGCAGGTCGACTGAGACGCACCCGTGGGCGGGTCGCCGTCAGCGTCGCTGCTGGATGGCGCGGGTGATCTGGGCCGTGAGCTGCGGGTCGGCCAGCAGCTGATCGATAAGCGCGGAGATGACCTCCTGCCCGGTGACGCGGGCCACACCGAGCCGGTCGGCCGCTTCGCGCTGCCAGATGTCGAGGGCCCGGTGGGTGGCCGCGGGCAGGTCGACGGTGCGTCGGGTGCGGCGACCGCGCGACGGCTGCTCGCCCGCCGGTGGGTTGGCCGCCCGCTGGGGGCGCTGCGGCCGCAAGCCGGTGATGCGCTCCGTGGGCGCGGCTTCACGAGCCGGCGGGGTAGCCGATGGCTGCTGAGCGCGGAAGGCTCCGACGCTCAGCCCGACACGGCCGGGATTGGGTTTCACCGCGGCTTGTCTCCAGTGATGACGTAGGCAATCAGTAGTTCAGCGACATCTGTGTCAGTCGATACTGATCGCCCGACACGTCTCAGCATACGTCGCCTTTACTGGCGGCATCACCAACCCGGTGGCCGGTGCGAGCGAGGCGATCTGGTTCAGGCGCGACCGCTCGCCGGAATAGTTCCGGACGGGTTAGGCCAATGATTTATACCGTGTGATCAGGATTGAGGCTCCAAATGGCTAGCCAGAGTTGGTATCATTCAGAAAGGGTGCACGCGGCGAGCGTGATCCGTTCGAATGCCTGGCTGTGTCGACGATTTCCGACCGAATTTTCCCGCTATCGCACTGAGGCAGATCGGCGCGAAGGTTGATTTCCGGATTTCTGCTGGTCAGTAGCTCAGTATAAGTGCTCTAAGGTGCGGAAACGTGCGGGCACAGTGGGTGCTGCAGCGCAAATCGGACAGCAATATGATCGAGGTAGATAAATATTTCAGTAAATACTGCCAGTGGTAAACACTCGATTCAGTGATTTGACAATTGGCTCGCACGGAAATCTTTGGCAAATTCACAGCTGAATTTCTCGAAATTCGGCTGGCCTCACTTGCAATTTAGGGGTAGCTTCCGAAGCTATAGGCACCACAAAGATTTCGAAAGGAGTTCACGATGGGGGCTAGATCGCGATCGATCCACGCCGTTGCAGCGGGCGTTGTGAGCACCGGCGTGCTTGCCGGGGCTACGTTGTGCGGGACCATCCCCACCGCGGAAGCTGCCCCGGGATCAGTGGCGAGCTTCGTGAGCGCGGGCGCCCACGGAACCGTGCCGCAAGCACCGGCCGTCGAGCCCGTGCGGTTCGGGCCCGGCGGTTTCGGGCACGGTGGTTTCGGGCCCGGTGGTTTCGGGCCCGGTGGTTTCGGGCCCGGTGGTTTCGGGCCCGGTGGTTTCGGGCACGGTGGTTTCGGGCCCGGTGGTTTCGGGCCCGGTGGGGTACACCGGGGTTTCGGGCACGGCTGGGGACACCCGGGCGGTTTCTGGCGCCACGGGCGCTGGTGGAACTGGTGGTGGTGAGTGGACCGCCATCGGGCGGTGCCGGAGATCCACGTCCTGCCGCACGTGGGTTGACCGGCACCAGTGGGGGGGAACCATGCCGGCCCGGCTGACGTCGGGTCGGCATGGCCCTCCTGAGCGGGAGCAGCTGCCTAGGGGTCCCGCGGCAGGCCCAGCAGCCTCTCGGCGATGATGTTGAGCTGCACCTCCGAGGTGCCGCCGTAGATGGTCGTGGCGCGGCTGGCCAGCAGATACTCGCCCCACTTGCCCGGCAGTTCGGCGGTGTCGCCGATCGCGGCGTCGGTGCCGAACGACGACACCGCGAATTCGGCATAACCCTGGCCGGTGCGCATCGACAACAGCTTGGAAATCGCCGCCGACGGCATCGCGTCACCACCCGCCAGGGTCAGCAGCGTGGAGCGCAGGTTGAGCACCTTGGCGGCATGACCCTCGGCGATCAGCTGGCCTGCGCGGTGCTGGCCGACCTGGTCGAACTGGCCGTCGCGCACGAAGTCGACGAACTCGGGCAGGCTCGCCAGGAAGTTCGCGTCGCTGCTGCCCAGCGAAACCCGTTCCGCCGTCAGGGTGTTGCGGCTGACCTCCCAGCCGCGGTTGACCTCGCCGAGCACACACTCGTCCGGCACGAACACGTCGTCGATGTACACGGTGTTGAACAGCGCGTTGCCGGTGAGCTCGCGCAGCGGTGTGACCGTCACGCCCTCGCTCTTCATGTCCAGCAGGAAGTACGTGATGCCGTTATGTTTCGGGGCGCTCGGCTCGGTCCGCGCCAGCAAGGCGCCCCACTGCGACAGCTGTGCGGCGGTGGTCCAGATTTTCTGCCCGGTGATGCGCCATCCGCCCTCGGTGCGCGTCGCCTTGGTCGACAGCCCGGCCAGGTCCGACCCGGCGCCCGGCTCGGAGAACAGCTGACACCAGATCATGTCGCCCCGGAAGGTGGGCGGCAGGAACCGTTGCTTCTGCTCGTCGCTGCCGAACGCGACGATGGAGGGGATGATCCACGCGGCGATGCCGACCTGCGGCCGCCGGACCCGCCCGGCGCTGAACTCCTGGGCGATGATGACCTGCTCGACCGGGCTGGCCGCCCGGCCCCACGGCCTGGGCAGATACGGCAGCACCCAGCCTGCTTCGGCGATCGCGACCCTGCGCGACTCGCGGTCCATCTCCTTGAGCGCGGCGACCTCGGTGCGGATCTCGGCCCGCAGCTTCTCGGTGTCGGGGTCCAGGTCGATGTCCACCGGGCGCATGCCCGTGGTGGTCGCGCTGTCCACGACCTTTTGCGGGTATTCGGTCCTGCGCCCGAAGCAGGCGGCCAGCATCAGCGCCCGGCGGTAGTAGACGTTGGTGTCGTGCTCCCAGGTGAAGCCGATGCCGCCGTGCACCTGGATGCAGTCCTGTGCGCAGCGCTGCGCTGCCGCCGGCGCCAGGGTGGCGGCGACCGCGGCGGCGAACTCGACTCTGGCAGTCGCGATGTCCCAGCCGTTTTCGCCGGCTTCGCGCGCCTCGTCCAGTGCGCGGGCGGCGTCCCACACCGCGGCGGTGGCCCGCTCGGTGTCGGCGATCATTTCCGCGCACTTGTGCTTGATGGCCTGGAACTGGCCGATCGGGCGGCCGAACTGCTCACGGATCTTGGCGTACGCCGACGCGGTGTCGGTGGCCCAGCGCGCCACGCCGACGGCCTCCGCGGACAGCAGGGTCGACATCAGCGCGTGCGCGGTGGCCATACCCAGGTTGCTCAGCACGGCGTCGTCGCCGATCTCGACGGCGTTGGCCCGCACGTGGGCGACCGGGCGCAGCGGGTCGATGCTCTTGACCGGCACGATCTCGAGTTGTTCGGCCCGCAGCACCACCCATTCGTCGCCGCTGTCGATCGCCACCGGCAGGACCAGCACGGAGGCCTGCGCGGCCGCCGGCACGGCGCGCACCTCGCCGCGGATCACCAGCGCGTCGTTGTTCGGGCCGTGCCGGGTCGCGGTCAGGCCGGAATCGAGCGCGTAGGCGCCGATGGCCGCACCGGACGCCAACTCGGAAAGCACGTCGGCCCCGGGATCGTGTGCGGAGATCAGCGCGCCGGCGATCGCGGACGGCACGAACGGGCCGGGCACCGCCCCGTAGCCGAACTCGGCGAGGACGACGGCCAACTCGAGGATGCCGAAACCCTGTCCGCCGACGGACTCGGCCAGATGCACACCGTGCAGGCCCTGTTCGGCCGCCGCCCGCCAGTACGGCGGGGGGTTTTCCAGGGGCGATTCCGGTGTCGTCTCCATGGCCTCGTGCAGGACCTCGGACGGCGCCACCCGCGCCACCAGGGATCGCACCGAATCGGCCAGGTCCTGGTGCTCAGGAGTTATCGCGATCGGCATGGCGTGCCTTCCATTGCTTTGCTGGGCTTTTGCTCAAGTCTGGTGGTGAGGTATTCCCTCTCGGGTTGCGGCCAAGCATCCATCAATCTAGCCAACGGTCACCCGGCCGGCGGGCGGGGACTCGCAACGCCATCGCTTGGCGATCCACCTCGCGATGAGGTCGGCCTGCCCGCTGCGGGCGCCCGGGACGCCCGCATAACACGCGTTCGGCGCCCGAGCGCCGGGTTCGATGCCGGGATCGACCATGCGTGGATCCGCCCAGGTCCGCATCACGGCGAACGGCCGATCGGAAAAGCCACCGGCGTGAGAATTGATCTCGCGCTTCAGTGCGCACCGCATCATGCGGCTTGCGATGGTGCGGTTGTGGCAGCTGGACCCGGGGATGCGGCTGCGGCACCTACCGCTTTTTCCCTGAGACGCCTTTTCCCTTGAGGCGGTACAGGTCCGGCTCGGCGAGCTCGTCGAGCAGCGATGCCAGCTGGTCGACGAGCTCGTCCGGTTCGAGCCGGACGTCGCCGGCCAGCCACGCGCTGATCGTCTGCCCGACCCCGCCGACGACGAAGTGTGCCGCGGCCTTGATGCGATCGTTGGCCGGGACGCGCAGCGCATCGCCGACGTGCTGCCCCGACAGCATGGCGAACAGCGCGCTGGATTCGGCGCGTTTGCGCACCACCACCGGATCGGCCAGTTGGCTGCTGAACAGCAGGCGCCCGATGCGGGCGTCGCCGGCGATGGCGCGCACGATGTTGGCCATCCCCGCGCGGGTCTGCTCGTGCGCCGGTACCGCCGTCACCGCCGCCTGGGTGGTGGCGGCCAGTTCGGCGACCACCCAGTCGAACACGCAGCCGACGAAAGCGTCCTTGTCGGCGAAGCTTTCGTAGAAGTAGCGGGCGGCCAGGCCGGCGCGCCGGCATACGCCGCGAACGGTCAGTGTCGGGATGTCCTGTCGTTTCGCCCCCAGCAGGTCCAGTCCGGCCGCCAGGAGCCGGTCCCGCCGCGCGGCGACCCGCGCGGCCGCGTCGACGCCGCCGTAGGGTCGCACGCTCGGCGCTTCGGTCTCGGCGGCCACGAGCACCATCTTGACACCGGGCGAGACCGCGGACAATATCAGGAAACACGCGTTCGCACATTCCGTGCGACGGGCGCCGCGGGAGGTCAGGCCATGGCGATTCACCAACCGGGTCGCCGGGCGACGCCACACGTCGAACGTGCGGTCACCGACCCGCCCCGCCCGCGATCGAACCCGCGGCTGCGGACGCGGGGGCCGCTGGGCATCGACGAGGGCCTGATGGGCGTGGCGCTGCTGGCCGGCCCGGCCAACGTGATCATGCAGCTGGCACGGCCCGGCGTGGGCTACGGCGTGATGGAGAGCCGCGTCGAAAGCGGCCGGGTGGACCTGCACCCGGTCAAACGGGCGCGCACCACCTTCACCTACCTCGCGGTGGCCACCGCGGGCAGCGACGCGCAGAAGGATGCCTTCCGCCGCGCGGTGAACCGCGCGCACGCGCAGGTGTACTCCACTCCCGAAAGTCCGTTGCAGTACAACGCCTTCGACGTCGATCTGCAGCTGTGGGTGGGCGCCTGCCTGTACAAGGGCGGGCTCGATGTCTATCGTATCTTCGTCGGCGAGCTCGACGAGTGCGACGCCGATCGTCATTATCGCGAGGGCATGGCGCTGGCGACCACGCTGCAGGTGCCGCCGCAGATGTGGCCGGCCGACCGTGCGGCCTTCGACCGGTACTGGCAGGAGTCGCTGGCGCGCGTGCACATCGACGACGCCGTGCGGGGCTACCTGTTCCCGATCGCCGCGGGCCGCATCCGGGGCGTCGTGCTGCCGGGCCCGCTGCAGCGGACGTCGGACAACCTGGCGCTGCTGATCACCACCGGCTTTCTGCCGCAGCGGTTCCGCGACGAGATGCGGCTGCCGTGGGACGCCGCCAGGCAGCGCCGGTTCGACCGGCTGATGGCCGTGCTGGGCTCGCTGAACCGCTTGATGCCGCGGTTCGTCCGGCGATTCCCGTTCAACGTGCTGCTGTGGGACGTCGACCGCCGGATCAGGACGGGCCGGCCTTTGGTCTGAGCGTGCGAACCGAGCCGAACCGCGCGAAGTCGTGGTCCGGGGTCACCACGTCGCAGTGATGTTCGGCGGCGTGATGTTCGGCGGCGACGGCCGCAAGTGCGGCGTCGGGAATCAGGCCGCCGGAAGCGTCGGCCTGCTCGCAGGCTCGTCGCAGCAGCGCGAGGTGTCGTGGGCGGGGGCCCGTCGGCAGGTGATGGGGTCGGGGTGGTCGCCGCGGTGCGCGGCCGGCAGCACAGTGACGTCGACCAGGGGGACGTCGACCAGGGGGACGTCGACCAGGGGGCCCGCGGACACCCCTTGTTGTTAACGACAACCATTTTCACTAAGCTTTCCGGCAGTGACCGGAAAGGGCGGCGGACGATGACGGCACCGATCTGGATGGCCTCGCCACCGGAGGTGCACTCGGCCCTGCTGAGCAGCGGGCCGGGGCCGGGGGGCCTGTTGGCGGCGGCGGCGGCATGGGACGCGCTGAGCGCCGAATACGCCTCGGCGGCGGAGGAATTCACGGCGCTGCTGGGGTCGGTGCAGGCCGGCGCGTGGGAGGGGCCGAGCGCCGAGTCCTACGTCGGCGCCAATGCGCCGTATCTGAGCTGGCTGATGCGGGCAAGCGCCGACAGCGCGGCCACGGCCACCCAGCACGAGGTTTCGGCCGGCGCCTACACCGCGGCGCTGGCGGCGATGCCGACCCTGGCCGAGTTGGCCGCCAACCACGCCATGCACGGAGTCTTGTTGGCGACCAACTTCTTCGGGATCAACACCATCCCGATCGCGGTCAACGAGGCCGACTATGCACGGATGTGGGTCCAGGCCGCCACCACGATGGGGACCTATCACGTGGTCTCGGGTACGGCCCTGGCGTCCGCGCCGCAAACCGACCCGGCGCCGCCAATCGTCAAAACCGACACGCACACCCCGGCGGCCACCGCCGCGCTGCAGCAGATCGAGCAGTTCCTGCACAATCCGCTGGGTGTCCAGCAGGACATTCTCAACATCCTGAACAGCAATATCCAGAGCAACAACCCGCTGGGGCTCCCGCAGTGGTTCCAGAACATTCTGCAATCCGTCGGTGTCTCCAATACCCAAGTGGCACACGACCCGACGATCGACCTTCCGTTCGACAACATGATCGCCAGCCTCCTGCAGCACGTCGGCATCAATTGGGATCCGGCGGGCGGAACGATCAACGGGGCCACCTATGACGCATACGCGAACCCCGGCCAGGCGATGTATTGGGTCGCTCGCAGCCTCGAACTGTTCGAGGACTTCCAGAATTTCCTGGTAGATCTGACACAAAATCCGGTGCTCGCGTTTCAGTGGCTGGGCAGCTGGCTTTTTTTCGATATCCCGACTCACATATTGGAAGTGGTGGCTTACACGGTCAGCAACCCGGCGCTGGCTCTTGCGGCCCTGCCCGCCGTCGCTCCCCTGGGAGCGGTGGGCGGCCTCGCGGGGATGGCGGGACTGGCCGCCATTCATCCGGTCGCGGCCGTCGTGCCCGCGCCGCCGCCGCCCCTGGTGCTGCCTCTGGCCCCCGTGGCCCCGACGGTGGCCGCACCGGCGGCTCCCGCCTCGGCGCCGGGCCCGGCGCCCACAC
>NZ_VMQU01000420.1 GCF_007714205.1 Mycobacterium helveticum
TCGGAGACGGAATACGGGTCGTACCAGATCGAATCACGGACAGCGGTGAAGATGCGGCACGCCTTATCGACGGAATCAATGGCGTTACGCGTCGCCGATTCGGTGAACTGCTGCACGGCATCGTGTTTCCAGTCGAGGAATTCGGTGGGTGCAAGGAACCGCGCGAACTCTAACTTCATCGGTGGTGGAGCCTGATCGGTAACCCGTCGACCGGGATCGGCAGCGATGTG
>NZ_VMQU01000421.1 GCF_007714205.1 Mycobacterium helveticum
CGGGAACGTAATTCGGTGCGCGTGCTCGGGTGTGAATACGCCTTGTCGGCGAGCAATCGGAAGTCGCCACCGGTCACGCCGTGCTCAGCGCAGGCGTGGTCGTAGTCGTCGAGCAAAGGCATCAACTGCGGATTGTCGCCGGCCTGGCCAGCAGTCAACCGGACCGCGACAACAGCTTCGCGCTGATCGGTCAGGGTGTGGATCTTGGTGGTCAGCCCGCCTCGCGAACG
>NZ_VMQU01000422.1 GCF_007714205.1 Mycobacterium helveticum
TCTCGCGTCTGATGACTGGCCCACTTTTGTTAGTGAGCAGGCCCCTGCACTCGCCAAAGTGGGCCAGTCATGCGCGAGCGCTCGGCGACAGTGGTTGCGCACGAGATGAGTGGCCCAAAAGGGCTAGTTGTCCGGGGTGCCGGACCAGCAAAAATGGGCCAGTCACGCGAGCGGGACCGGATGCATCCGCCGGCGACGCATGAGTGGCCCAAATTGGCTAGTTGTCGGGG
>NZ_VMQU01000423.1 GCF_007714205.1 Mycobacterium helveticum
AACATCGTGAACATGCTCCACGGGGTGCGTGACGGGTTGATCCGCGACGCCAGCAACTACGAGCAGCAAGAGCAGGCTGCGCAGCAGAGCCTCGGCATCTAGTAGCGAAAACCGCAGTCATCCAACACTTTCGAAGGAGATAAGCAATGAGCATCAATTACTCGTTCGGGGATGTGGACGCTCACGGCGCCACGATCCGCGCGCAGGCCGCCTCGTTGGAGGCCGAGCA
>NZ_VMQU01000424.1 GCF_007714205.1 Mycobacterium helveticum
AGTCCTATTATCCTTGCGGCAGTGTACCTTTCGCGTCAACGACACCCGCAAACGCGGAATTGCATGAAAGATCGAGGTTGATGAACGCTGTGGAGCGCACCAGCCACGCATAGGGTTCCCCGGCGGCGTTGTAGCGGCGCTGGGTGTGAGGTTCCCCCGAGACCGTAGAGGCATCAGCTATAAGGGGTAGCGATGTCAGAGAAACGGAAGAAGTATGACCGTG
>NZ_VMQU01000425.1 GCF_007714205.1 Mycobacterium helveticum
CGCCACACCAGCGCCTTCTCTTGGGCCCGCCCGACGAACAACACGCCCTCGGCGCCGCTGAACCGGGCCAAAAACTCTTGGGCGATGTCGTCTTTGCGTTCCTTGCCGAACGACACCAACTCCAGGCCTCGCGCGGCGACGAAACCGCGGATGTCGGCGACGAACGCCTTGGTCATCGGGTCCATCAGCGCGGTCGAGGCGAAGTGGTGGCCGCGGTGACC
>NZ_VMQU01000426.1 GCF_007714205.1 Mycobacterium helveticum
TCGCGTCGACCGCGCCGCTGGCGAAGATCAGCGATGCGTTCAGCGCCGCGGTGCACCGTTTCGCCCGGGACAACAAGCTGCCCTGGGTCAATTTCGCCAAGGGGCAACGCAAAGACGACGTGATGCACGAACACTTGGCCGAGTTCACCGACACCGAGGGCGTGCTGTTCGTGGGCCGGGCGCAGGAGAAAACCAACCTGTTCCGCACCGAGAAACGC
>NZ_VMQU01000427.1 GCF_007714205.1 Mycobacterium helveticum
CTCGCAGATTCGACCCCCTGACCGCACTCGACGGTGCATTTCCGATCGAATGTCGCACTGCTGGTAGCGGGAATCGAAAACTATGCCTCATGATCTCGGTATGACCTGCCGGCCAGTACCAACGGCGGGAGACGGGGTTGGGGTCAAGTCCAGGGACGTGGTGTACGACGTCGTCGTGTGATTCTTCGACTTGGTGGTTTAGGCGGTCAGTGCCGCCG
>NZ_VMQU01000428.1 GCF_007714205.1 Mycobacterium helveticum
GCCGCGACAGACTCGCTGGCCAGGCTCTCGCCCTGGTTACCAGCAAGATACGCCTGCACATAGGCGGCCTTGCCGTCGGAGCTTTGCGAACCGGCGGCCGTCAGCGGATCCCCCCAGAAGTCCTGGACGTGCTGGACGTGTTTCGTGTCAGCCTCGAGTTTGCGGACGATCTGGTCGTAGAAATGGTGGGCCTCATCGCCCAGCGGCTTGTCACCTTC
>NZ_VMQU01000429.1 GCF_007714205.1 Mycobacterium helveticum
TTTTTGGCCCGGTTCAGCGGCGCCGAGGGCGTGTTGTTCGTCGGGCGGGCCCAAGAGAAGGCGCTGGTGTGGCGCACCCAGCGCCGCTACAACGCCGCCGGGGAACCCTATGCGTGGCTGGTGCGCTCCACGGCGTTCATCAACTACTTCTACTTTTATTGCCTCGATGAGGATTTCGGCCCGTTCTTCATCAAGTTTTCCACCTACTTCCCCTAC
>NZ_VMQU01000042.1 GCF_007714205.1 Mycobacterium helveticum
CCCCGAGACGCTGAACCCGCCCAGCCCCAGCCAGCGCGCCATCGACTCCAGTTCCGCGGCCAGCGCCGCGGCCACCCGCGGCTTGGACACATCCGGTTCGCCGAACGCGCCGACGACGCGCAGGGTGCCGGCCGCCCGGTCGGCCTTCAGGTCGACCCGTGCGACCAGTCGTCCGTCCAGCAGAAAAGGCCACACGTAGTAGCCGTACTTGCGCTTTTCGGGCGGCGTGTAGATCTCGACCCGGTAATGGAAATCGAACAGCCGCTCGACGCGGGGGCGGAAGAAGATCAACGGGTCGAACGGGCACAGCAACGCGGTGCCCCGGTCCGAGCGCGGCACGGTCTGCCCGGACCGCAGGTACGCCGGCGCGGACCAGCCCTGCACCTCCACCCGTTCGATCTCCCCGGCGGCCAGCAGGCCCGCGAGGGCCGGCTTGACCTGGGCGACCGACAGGCGGAAGTAGTCGCGGATGTCGGCCTCGGCGCCCACGCCCAGCGCGGTGGCGGCCCGCAGGGTGAGTTCCCGGATCGCCTCCTCGTCGTCGACCTCGCGGGAGAGCACCTCGGCCGGCAGCACCCGTTCGACCAGGTCGTAGTGGCGGGCGAAACCGACCCGGGTGGCGGTGGTGAACACGCCGGACGCGAACAGCGCCTCGGCGACCCACTTGGTGTCGCTGCGGTTCCACCAGGCACCCTTCGTGCGCCGGGGTTCGGCGGCCAGGTGCTCCTCGATCCGCCCGGCGGTGCTGGGGCCCAGTTCGGCGACGGCCGCGACGACGGCGTCGGCCAGTTGCGGGTCGTCCCTGACGATGTGGGTGCGCCAGCGGCCATGGGAGTACTGGCGCATCCGCCAGCGCAGCAGCGGCCAGTCCTCGACCGCCATGAGCGCGGCTTCGTGCGCCCAGTACTCGGCCAGCAGCCGCGACGACCGCGGGCCCCACGCCACGCGGTCCAGCAGGTCGCGGTCGTAGGACCCGAGCCGGCTGAACACCGGCGCGTAGTGGGCGCGCACCGCCACCGAGACCGAATCCAGCTGCAGCACCTGGATTCGCGACATCAGCCGCCCCAGCTGCGCGCGGGTGATCGCGCCCGCCGGCCGCCGCCCGTTAAATCCTTGAGCCGCAACGGCTGTCCGCCGGGCTTGCGCTGCTGTCAGCGTTCGGATCCGGATCGGCACGGCGCCGAGGATACCGCTCTTGCGGCGATCTCCCGCCGTTTGCGGCCGGGGCGGGCCCACCCGGCGGTGACTTTTTGATCCGACGGCACCGCCCCATTGGCTTCCGGTGCCGGCCCCGCCGGCTTCCTGCGTTCCCGGTACGCCGACTCGAGAGCGTCCGGAACCGGCTCCAGGTCGCGGTAGACCGCCATCAGCTGCCAGGACCTCGGCGCGCCGCCGACTGGCCGCGTCCACCGCGCGGCGGGCCTGTTCACGGTGGTGATCGGCCTTCTGCTTCGCGCCGGCGAGTTGACCGTGCGGACGGCGACCTCGTTGCGCCTCGATGTCGGCGTCGGCGGCCGCCGCTCACTCCCGACGGTAGCTGTGAAACCGGTACCGCAGCCCGGACCGGCTCACCCGCCACTCCCCCGTCTCGGCGCGCCAGGTGGCGTCGAGCACCGGGGCCACCGCGTCGTCGTCGGCGCGCGGCAGGTCGATGTCGACCTCGGTGACCTCGCACCGGGTGGCGCGTGGCAGCGCCAGCGGGTAGACCTGCCCGCCGCCGATGACCCAGGTCTCGGGATCGCTCGCGCAATCGGCGAAAGCCTCGTCGGGCGACGCCACCACCTCGGCCCCGTCGGCCGTGAAGCCGGCCCGGCGGGACAGGATGACGTTTCTGCGGCCCGGCAGCGGACGGACGCCGGCCGGCAGCGACTCCCAGGTGCGCCGCCCCATCACCACGGTGTGTCCCATGGTCAGCTGTTTGAACCGGGTCAGGTCTTCGGGCACCCGCCACGGGATGTCGCCGCCGCGCCCGATCACACCGGAGGTCGACTGCGCCCAGACCAGACCCACCGTCATACCGCGACGGGAGCCTTGATCGCCGGGTGCGGATCGTAGTTGCGCACGACGACGTCCTCGTAGGCGTAGTCGAAGATCGAATCACGTTGGGCTAAAACAAGTTCCGGGTAAGGACGCGGTTCGCGGGTCAGCTGGAGCCGCACCTGCTCGACGTGGTTGTCATAGATGTGGCAGTCGCCGCCCGTCCACACGAACTCACCGACCGACAGACCGGCCTGGGCCGCCATCATGTGGGTGAGCAACGCGTAGCTGGCGATGTTGAAGGGCACCCCGAGGAACAGGTCGGCGCTGCGCTGGTAGAGCTGGCAGCTCAGCCGTCCGTCGGCCACGTAGAACTGGAAGAAGGCGTGACACGGCGGTAGTGCCATCCGCGGGATGTCGCCGACGTTCCAGGCCGAAACGATGATCCGCCGGGAGTCCGGGTCGGTGCGCAGCAGGTTCAGCGCGGCGCTGATCTGATCGACGTGCTCGCCGGAAGGGGTCGGCCAGGATCGCCATTGCACGCCGTAGATCGGTCCGAGATCGCCCGTGCCGTCGGCCCATTCGTCCCAGATGGTCACCCCGCGGTCCTGCAGCCAGCCGACGTTGGAGTCGCCGCGCAGGAACCACAGCAGCTCGTAGACCACCGATTTGAAGTGCACCTTCTTGGTGGTCAGCAGCGGGAAACCGGCCGCCAGGTCGTAGCGCAGCTGCTGGCCGAACAGGCTGCGGGTGCCGGTGCCGGTGCGATCGGATTTGGCCGCGCCCCGCTCGAGCACCAGGCGCAGCAGGTCCTCGTAGGGCGTCGGTATCGGCACGCGGTCAGCTTAGCCGGTGGACGCCGAAAACCCCCGCGGCGACCGCGGGGAGTACAACAAAGACCATGCCGAAAATCACCGACACCATCACCACCGGCGACGGCGCCTGCACCGTCAGGCTGTTCACCCCCGAGGGGGGCGGCCCGTGGCCGGGCGTGATCATGTACACCGACGCCGGCGGGGTGCGTGACACCTTCGACCGGATGGCCGCCAAGCTGGCCGGATACGGCTATGCCGTGCTGCTCCCCGACGTGTACTACCGCAGCGGCGGCTGGGCCCCGTTCGACATGGCCACCGTGTTCGGCGACGCGGGGGAACGCCAACGGCTGTTTTCGATGATCGGCAGCGTCACCCCGGACAGGACGGCCGACGACGCCGACGCCTTCTTCGCGTACCTGGCGGGCCGCCCCGAGGTGTCCGGCGACCGATTCGGCGTGTGCGGCTACTGCATGGGTGGGCGTACGTCGATGATCGTGGCCGGCCGCCTTCCGCAGCGCGTCGCGGCCGCGGCGTCGTTCCACGGCGGGGGGCTGGTCACCGACGCGGCGGACAGCCCGCACCTGTTGGCCGACCGGATGACCGCCGCGGTGTATGTCGGCGGCGCCGAGAACGACGCGTCGTTCACCCCCGCTCACGCCGACCAGCTCGACAGGGCGCTGACGGCGGCGGGCGTCTCGCACACCATCGAGTTCTACCCGGCGGCCCATGGGTTCGCGGTCCCGGACAACCCCCCGTACGACGCCGCCGCCGACGAGCGGCACTGGGCTGCGATGACGAGCCTGTTCGACTCGGCATTACGGCGAAAATGACGACACCGCACGGCGGACCCCACACCCGCAACGCGCCAAATTTCGTCCGGTTCCCGACGATCAAGGCAGCGCCCCGTGGGTACCACTGCGCCGTGGCCGGGGGTGACGATGCCGGGTTGAGCGAGCGGGTCTGGTCGATGATCGCGGATTCAAAATTTGCTGTAAAGCATGACCTTTTTCGCGAACCATCGACTGGCTCAACGCTTGGCACCTGATCGCTTTCGTCACGCCCTTGCGCTCTGCCATCGTCAATCCCATCCTCCGGCGGTAGCGCAACCCCCGCTCTGACGTTCGGATGACACTCCGCACGCGGGCATTCTCAGACGAGTCAACGAACGGGGCTACGCGCGCATTTTTGTGAGTCAACGCGACGGATTGACAAGGCCCGGATCAGCCGTGTTACATAAAGAGCGCTGAGCACACAGCCGGTCTGGGACTGATGCCACCGCCTTATCGGCCGTGGCATCACCAAGGCGAAGCCAACCGCCCGTATCTTGATCTGAATTCGTGTGACCCTGGAAATCCGCGGGCAACGCGCTCATTTGCTCACTCATCCTGAGTCTGCAAATCGTGCTATATCCGTCGCGGACGTCGACGTCGACGTCGAGCGATCGATCCCGCGCGGACTGCTCAATGCGGTCGCGACTGACATCCGCACCGGCTCAAGGGTTGTCGACCGCTTCGACGCTGCGCCGCCATCGCCACCGGGACGCCAGTAACTGGTGGCGCTGAACCGGAGCTCCGAGTCGAAAACGGACTACAGTCCGTCGTGGCATGACCGAAACGAGCGCACCAAACACCATGAAAATTCATCAAACCCGCATCCGCAGTGCCCAGACCCTTTGCGCCGGTCGCGACGACTCGATCGGCAACGGCGACCGAGTAAGAATGCGGGAACACGGCCGCCACCAGACGACGGTGGTGACGATCAGCGGCGAAGTCGACGCCGCAAACAGCGACCGCGTCCACGAATTCGCAACTCGCCTAATGCTGGTCGGCAATCCGTTGATCCTCGACCTGAGCGGCGTCAAATTCTTTGCTGCGCGGGCTATCTTGACGTTGATCGCCGTCGATGACGCCTGCCGAGTTACCGCGGTGCCCTGGGCGATAGTTCCCAGCCGCGCCGTGAACCGGGTGCTTCGGCTCACCGACTGCCACACCTCCCTGCCCACAGCGAGTTCGGTGCCCGAGGCGCTGCACCAGCTGACCGCCGGTACCTTGAGCCAGTCCGCAGCTGCCCACAGTCACGATGTCGAGCGCAGACGCCCGACGCCACCTGACCAACTGCCCATAGAGGCGCTGCACGAAATACCCGCGCTCCTCGCCCTGGAGCGACTGCCGATCCCGGCCCTGGCGGTCGACGGCGCGGGAGCCATCTTGTTCGTCAACAGCCCGTTCTGCGACATGGTCGGCTACGCGTACGAAGAACTGTCGTCGATGACATTCGACGACATCTTCTGCGGGCTGCCACCCGACGACGGCCGGGTGCCACGCAAGCGGGCCGCGACCGATCGGCTGATCGCGTTGCGGCACAAGGAAGGCCACTACGTGTGGGCGGACATGAGCGAGTCGGCCATGCGACGCTGCGACGACAGCGTCACGCTGAACATCTTCCACGACCGCACCGAGGAACTCTGGGTCAACAGCGGCGCCATGGAGCAACCGGTCAGCCGGAAGGCAGATCAACCAGTGCGGCCAGGCGCGCTCGGTGGCGGTAGGGGGTACCCAGCGCCAGTTGATCGCTCTTGGCCCGCTTGAGGTACAGGTGGGCGGGATACTCCCACGTCATCCCGATGCCGCCGTGCAACTGCACGCACTCCTCGGCGGCGTGTACGGCGATTCCGCTGCAGTAGGCCTGCGCGATCGCCGCCGCGACGTCGGCGTCGTCGTCGCCGCGGGCGCAGGTGTCGGCCGCGTAGCGGGCCGCGGCCGTGGCGGACCCGACCTCGAACCACAGGTCGGCCAGCCGGTGCTTGATGGCCTGGTAGGAGCCGATCGCGCGGCCGAACTGCTTGCGCTGCTTGACATAGGCCAGCGTGGTGTCGAAACACCACTGCGCCACCCCGAGCTGTTCGGAGGCCAACAGCGCCGCGGCTGTCCGGAGCGCCTCGGCCACGGCGGCCTCGGCCGGCCCGATCGGTGCCGAGGCCACCCCCGAAAAATGAACGTCCGCAAGGGGTCTGGTCATGTCCAGGGTGACCAGCGGCGACACCTCGACGCCGGACGCGGCGCGCGCGACGGTGTGCAGCTCGAGTCCGTCCCGGCCCGCGACCGGCACCACCAGCACGTCGGCCTGGCCGGCACCGGCGACGCTGGTGACCGATCCGTTCAGCCCCTCGGGGCCTGCGCTCACCCCCGTGACGGCAGCACCGGGCGCGGTGGACAGCGGCACCGCCAGCGCCGCGGTGAGCTCCCCCCCGGCCAGTGCCGGCACGGTCTCGGTGTCGCCGGCACGCAACAGCGCGACCGTGGCCAGGACCGCGCTGGACAGGTACGGCACCGGCGCGACGGCCCGGCCGATCTCCTCCATGACGACCGCGGCCTCGCGGGCGCTCGCGCCGGCGCCGCCGAGGGACTCGGGCACCAGCAGGCCGGCCACGCCCAGGTCGGCGGCAAGCGCCCGCCAGAGCGCCGAGAAGTCCTGCGGGTCGGGATCGTAGGCGCGGGCCACCGACTCCGGGGGGCAGCGGTCGGCGAACAGCTGGCGGACGCTGTCGCGCAAGGCTTCCTCGGTGTCGGAGTACAGCAAATCACCGATACTCATCTGGGTACGTCCTTCCAGGCGACGTCCTTGTCGACGCGGTGTTCGCCGGGCAGGCCAAGGATCCGCTCGGAGACGGTGTTGCGCAGGATCTCCGAGGTGCCGCCCTCGATGGAGTTGCCGCGCGCCCGCAGGTAGCGGTAGCCGGGCTCGCGCCCGACAAGGTCGACGACTTCGGTTCTG
The DNA here is from genome assembly GCF_007714205.1 of Mycobacterium helveticum. Classification (GTDB taxonomy): domain Bacteria; phylum Actinomycetota; class Actinomycetes; order Mycobacteriales; family Mycobacteriaceae; genus Mycobacterium; species Mycobacterium helveticum. Next base: position 6,567 of record NZ_VMQU01000042.1, read on the forward strand.
CGCATGGTCCAGTCGTCGTAGCGCAACCCGGACTCGGCGTGCAGCTCGATGTCGAAACCCGAGATGGCCTGGGCGAGGCGGGCGAACGCGATCTTCATGCCGGCGCCTTCGGGCCCGGGCTGACCCGCCTGGGCCTGTTGCCCCAGCCGCTCACCGGCCAGCCGGAGCACTTCGGCGTCGACCCACAACCGCATCAGTTCGTCGTGCATGGCCGGATCGCGCAGCCCCGGCTCGTCGCGCCAGGCCGCGGTGACCTTGCCGATGATCCCGCCCTCCCGCGGAACGCCGGGGCGCGAACCGATCGCGACCCGTTCGTTGTTGAGCGTCGTCGTCGCGACCTTCCAGCCCCCGCCCTCCGGGCCGAGCCGATTGGCGTCGGGCACCCGGACGTCGGTGAGGAAGACCTCGTTGAACTCCGCCTCCCCGGTGATCTGGCGCAGCGGCCGGACTTCGACACCGGGCTGGGTCATGTCGCACAAGAAGTACGTCAGGCCCGCGTGTTTGGGCACCGTCGGGTCGGTGCGGGCGACCAGGATGGCCATCTGCGCGTGCTGGGCCATCGACGTCCACACCTTCTGCCCGTTGACGATCCACTCCTCACCGTCACGGACCGCCCGGGTGGCCACCCCGGCCAGGTCCGACCCCGCGCCGGGCTCGCTGAACAGCTGGCAGTAGACCTGCTCTCCGGTGAACAACGGCCGCAGGAACTTTCGCTTCTGCTGATCGGTCCCGAACGCCGCGATGGTCGGTGCAGCCATGCCCATCCCGATGAAGTTCTTCGCGGTCCCCCCGACCGGCGCGCCGGCGGCGGCCAGCCGGGCGTCGACCAGTTGCTGGGCGCTGCGCGGCAGGCCCAGCCCGCCGAATCCCTCCGGCAGGTACACCCACGCCAGCCCCGCGTCGTACTGCGCGCCCAGGAATTCCCGCGGGGCGGTGGTCGCCGGGTCGTGGCCGTCGAGCAGGGCCTGCACGCGCGCGTCCAGGTCGGCGGTGTTCACCGCCCGCCGCCCGGGTGAGCCCGGAAGCCCGCGGCGTTGCCGAGCACCTGACCGCCGTCGATGACCATCACCTCGCCGGTGATCCAGCTCGCGGCGTCGGAGACCAGGAAGGCGACCGCGTTGGCCACGTCGACCGGTTCGCCGATGCGCCCCAGGGCCGTCGACGAGGCCAGCGGGTCCTCGTTGTCCTTCCACAGCGCCTCGGCCAACCGGGTGCGCACCACCCCGGGGCAGATCGCGTTGACCCGGACGCGCGGCGAAAGTTCCAGTGCCAGTTGCTTGGTGACGTGGATCAGCGCCGCCTTGGTGGCGTTGTACATGCCCATGCCCGGCGACTGGTGCAGCCCGCCGATCGAGGCGGTGTTGACGATCGCGCCGCCGTGCTCGCCCATCCAGGACTTCACGGCGAGCGACGTCCACAGCAGCGGGGCCCACAGGTTGACGTCGAAGATCTTGGCGAAGCGGGCATGATCCTGATCGATCATCGGGCCGAACGCCGGGTTGGTCCCCGCGTTGTTGACCAGGATGTCGACGCCGCCGAAGCGCTCCATGGTGAGGTCCACGCAGCGCCGCGCGGCGTCCTCGTCGACCGCGTGGGCGCCGACGCCCAGGGCCCGCTCCCCCACCTGCGCCGCGGCCTCCTCGGCCGCCTCCTGCTTGCGCGCGGTCAGCACGACGTTGGCGCCGGCTTCGGCCAGTTGTTGGGCGATGGCCAGCCCGATCCCCCGGGACGCCCCGGTGATGATCGCGGTGCGGCCGGTCAGATCCGGCGAGCTCATTTCGCTATGTCCTCTGTTGCGAGAGCCGCCGGGCGCTGCGGCGAGGCAGGTTTTGTCCATGTGTCGAGGTGGTACCCAATACGCATGTTAGCGAAATTAGCCCTCATGAAACCGCTCGTGGTGGCCGGGGCTGCGGCAGCGGCGATTGTCGTCGCGCCCACGGCAGCGGCCGACGAGCCGGCGGCCGCTGCGGCGACCTCCACATACCTTGCCGCCCAGGACAGTCCGGGTGGCGGCGGGTGCGACGCCAACGGCAACTGCGGTTGGGGCGGCCAGAACGGCGGCCCCGCCGGCGGGCCGGGCGGTCACGGCTGCGTCCCGGGCGTCGGTTGCGGCTCCGGCGGCCAGTTCGCCGGGCCCGGTGGCGTACCGGGCGGGGCCGGATGCCTGCCGGGCGTGGGCTGCGGCTCGGGCCACGCCTGACCCCTCCGGTCCTCAGCCCCGTATCAGCCTGCTGATCCAGACCCGGGAGTCCGCGGGGTCGATCACGTCGTCCAGTTCGAAGGTGGTGGCCGACCGCAGCGCCTTGCCGTGCTGGTAGGCTGCCTCAACCAAACGGTCGAACAGTTTCTGCCGTGCGTCGGGATCCGCCTCGGCGAGTTCCTTGCGGAACCCAAGGCGCACAGCACCTTCCAGGCCCATGCCGCCGATCTCCCCGGTGGGCCAGGCGACGGTGAACTGCGGCGCGCGAAACGAACCGCCGGCCATCGCCATGGCGCCCAGGCCGTACCCCTTGCGCAGGATGATCATGCCGACCGGCACCGTCAGCCGCGCCCCGACGACGAACATGCGGCCGAACCGCCGGACGGTGGCCTCCTTCTCCGCCTCCGGACCCACCATGAACCCCGGGGTGTCGCAGAGCGAGATCACCGGCAACCGGAACGACTCGCACAGGCCCAGGAAGTCGCCGGCCTTGTCGGCGGCCTCCGCGTCGATCGCCCCGCCCAGGTGGTGGCTGCTGTTGGCGATCAGCCCGTAGGCCGCTCCCTCGACGCGAACCAATGCGGTGACGACCCCGACACCGTAGTCGGGCCGCAGCTCCAGGATCGAGCCGATGTCGGCAATCGACTCGATCGCCCGGCGAATGTCGTAGGCGCGCAACCGGTTCTGCGGCACCACATGCCGGGCCAGCCGCGGGTCGGGCGCCTCCCAGTCCCGCAGCGCGCCCTGGAAGTAGGACAGATAGCGCTTGGCCAGCGCCACCGCGTGCGCCTCGTCGCGGGCGACCAGGCCCACCACGCCGTTGTGGCGCTGCACCTCGATCGGGCCGATCGCCTCCGGCGGGTAGACGCCCAGCCCGCCGCCCTCGATCATCGTCGGCCCGCCCATCCCGATGTTGGCATCGGGGGTTGCGATGATCACGTCGCACGCCCCGGCCAGCGCGGCGTTGCCGGCAAAACAACGTCCCGACACGATGCACACCAGCGGCACCCGGCCGCGCAGGCCGGCCAGCAGCCGGAAGGTGGGCACGTCCAGCCCCGCGGCACCGCCCACGTCGGTGTCTCCCGGCCGCCCGCCGCCGCCCTCGGCGAACAGCACCACCGGCACCTGCCTGCGCGCCGCCAGGTCGAAGACCCGGTCGGTCTTGGCGTGGTTGCGCATGCCCTGCGTTCCGGCCAGCACCGTGTAGTCGTAGGACACCACGACGGCCTCGGCGGCCGCCCGCCCGAACCGTTCGGCGCCGATGGTGGCCAGCCCGGCGACCAGTCCGTCCGCCGGGGTGTTGGCGATCAGGTCCTCCTCGGAACGCCGGCTGCGCTGCGCGGCGACGGCCAGCGCGCCGTACTCGACGAAACTGCCCGCGTCGACCAGGTCGGCGATGTTCTCCCGGGCGGTGCGGCGTCCCTGCGCGTGCCGCTTGGCGACCGTGGCCTGGCGACCCTCGTCCAGGGTGCGCAGATGCCGCTGCCGCACCTCGTCGAGGTCGGCCCGCTGCCGATCGAGATCAACTGCGGCGGAGGCTGATTCGCTTTCGGTGTCAGAGCCCGTGCGGGCGAACACGAGCAGCGGGTCGCCGGTTGTGATGACCTGCCCGGGGGTCACCAGGACCCGGACGGTGCGCAGCGTGCCGGGTGCGGTGAGCACGTGCTGCATCTTCATCGCCTCGAGGACGATCAGCTGGTCGCCGGGCCCGAACTCGGTGTCCTCGGGCGGCACTTCGACGACGGTGCCCGCCAGTTGGGCGCGCAGCGGCTCCTCACCCGGGTACAGCTCGACCTCCGCGGCATGGACGGCGCCCTCCCGGGACAGCGCCGCGGCCGCGAGCGCGGGGAGCTTCTCGTCGAGAAAGTCCGTGGTCACCCAGCCGGATTGAACCTCCGGCTGCGCCAACAGTTCTCGCAGCAGCCCAAGGTTCGTGCGGATTCCCTCGATGCCGAACTCGCCCAGGGCGGTCCGGACCTTGCGCACCGCGGCCGGAAACGACGGTCCGTGCACATGGGCGACCACCTTGGCCAGCAGCGAGTCGTAGTGGGGTGCGGCGACCAGTCCGGGCCGGCCGTAGGTGTCGACCCGCACGCCCGGCCCGCCGGGCGGGGTGAAGGTCGTCAGGGTGCCCGCCGCGGGCACCACGGAGCCGTCGGGGGCGAAGGTCTCCATGTTGACCCTGGCCTGGATCGCGATGCCCCTCCGTGCCGCCGGCTCGCCGATGACTTCGGTTCCGTCCGAGGCGATCCCGGCCGGGAGACCGAGCTCGTAGAACGGCGCGCCCCCGGCGATCGCGAGCTGGACGGCGACGAGGTCGATCCCCGTCGTCTCCTCGGTCACCGTGTGCTCGACCTGAATCCGCGGGTTGACCTCCAGGAAGACGAACTGCTCACCGGAGAGCAGGAATTCGACGGTGGCCAGTCCACGCAGGGCGACCCGGGCGCACAACCGGGCCGCGGCCTGATGCAGGTTGCGCCGCAGGGCGTCGGGCAGCCCCTGGGCGGGGGCGACCTCGATCAGCTTCTGGTGGCGCCGCTGCAGGCTGCAGTCACGGTCGCCGAGCGCGAGCGCGTGCGTCTGGTGGCCGGCCGGCGCCGCGACGACCTGCACCTCCACGTGCCGTGCCGCGCCGAGCACGGCCTCGGCGAACAGCGCCGGATCACCGAAGCCACGCTGCGCCTCGGCGGCGCACTGCCGGTAGGCGGCCTCGATCTGTTCGGCGTCGGTCACTTTCCGCATCCCGCGGCCGCCGCCGCCGGCCAGCGCCTTGATCATGACGGCGCCGCCGTGCGCCGCGAAGAAGGTCCCGATGTCGGCGACGCTGCTGGGCCCCTCGGTGGCCGGCAGCACCGGCACACCGGCGGCGACGGCGGCGGCACGGGCCGACGACTTGTTGCCCACCAGCTCGAGCACGGTGGCGTCGGGACCCACGAACGTCCGCCCGGCCGCCGCGCAGGCGCGCGCGAATTCGGCGTTCTCGCTGAGAAACCCGTACCCGGGATGGATCAGCCCGGCGCCGGACTTGTCGGCCGCCGCGAGGACGGCATGCTGGTCGAGATAGGCCGCCGGGCCGGCGCCGGGCAGGCCGATCGCTTCGTCTGCCGCATGCACGTGCGGGGAGCCGGCGTCGTCCTCGGCGTACACCGCGACCGTCGTCATACCCAGTTCCGTTGCGGTGCGGACGATCCGGAGCGCGATCTCGCCGCGGTTGGCGATCAGCAGGGGCGCGCTCACCGCCACGGCTCGCCCCACCGCACCTGCTCGCGCAACCTGCCCTTGAGCAGCTTGCCGCCGGCGTTGCGCGGCAACGCGCTGTGGACCACGGTCACGTACTGGGGGACCTCGTAGTCGGCGAGCCGGTCGCGGCAGTAGTCGAGCACGGCGGCCACGTCGACGGTGTCGGCGCCACCGAACAGCACCGCCCCCACCTTCTCCCCCATCACCTCGTCGGGAACCGCCAGCACGCAGGCTTCCGCGACGCCGGGCGCCGACAGCAGCACGGCCTCCACCTCGACGCTGGAGACATTCTCCCCGCCCCGGTTGATGATGTCCTTGAGCCGGTCCACGATGTGCACCCGGCCGGCGTCGTCGACGCGCACCACGTCGCCGGTGTGCAGCCAGCCGTCCACGATCGTCGCCGAGGTGGCCTCCGGCCGGTTCCAGTAGGAGCCGGTCACGTTGGCCCCGCGCGCCACCAACTCGCCCGTCAGCGGGTCGTCGCCCACGGCGACCACCCCGAGATCCACCGAGGGCACCGCGTACCCGACCGAGTCGGCGTGCGCGACGGCGTCGGTGTCGGGCAGCACGGTCAGCAGCGAGGCCGTCTCGGTCATGCCGTAGCCGTTGAACACCGTGGCACCCGGGAACGCGTCCTGCACCGACCGCACCAGCGACGGGGCGATCGGCGCGCCGCCGTAGCCCACCCACCGGACCCCGGAAACGTCCGCGGCTCCGAAGTTGGCATGCCGCAACAGCAACGAGTAGATCGCGGGCACGGTCACCAGGAAGGAGATCCGCTCGGCGGACAGGGCGGCAAGGAACCCGTCGAGGTCGAGGGCGGGCATGATCACCGCCGCCCCGCCGACGCGGGCGGCCAGCAGAAGCTGCGAGTTGCAGCCGGTCACATGGAACAGCGGCACCGAGATGAGGGTGCGCAGCGCCTCACCCAGGTCCGCCGGCTCGCCGATACCGCGCAGCATGTTCTCGGTGTTGGTCAGGAAGGCCTCGTGTGTGGTGGGCACCCCCTTGGGGTGACCGGTGGTACCCGACGTGTAGAACAGCGCGGCGGTGTCGGTGTGCTGCAGCTGGTGTGTCACGTACGGTTCGCCGTCGGGCAGCGGCGTCTGCGGTGCCAGCTCCATCCGCGCACCCGAGTCGGACAGCACGAACGCGACTTCGGGCGGCGCCGAGCGCGTATTGACCGGCACCGCAATGCCGCCGGCCATCACGATGCCCCAGAAAGCCAGCACCCAGTCGATCCCGGCGGGGTAGCGCACCGCGACCCGGTCGCCCGGCTGCAGCCCGTCGGCGTGCAGCCCGCCGGCGACGCGCGCGGCACGGCGCCACAGCTGCCGGTAGGTCAGGCGCTCGCCGCCCAGTTCCACCACCGCCTCGCCGTTGGGCCGGTTGTCGACCTGCTCGGCGAGCATGTCGAGCAGGGTGGCGGGCAGGCGGTCGTAGTGCGGGATGCCGTCGGCGCCCCGCGAGACGCCCGTCGTCGCAAACGGGTTGTGGCGGCGGGGAATCTCGGTCACTGCAGGCATGCCCGCTCCTTAGTCTCCGCCCGGGCTGTCGTCGTCCGCCTGGACTGTCGTCATAGGCCTATCGTCATAGTCCTATCGTGATAGTCCTATCGTGATAGCGGTGACGATCGAGGATCCCGCCATCATGCCCGAGGCGTTCTTCACTGTCGACGGCGACTCCTACCTGCCTGGCGCGCTGACACGGGGGCCGTGGGGCGCCGCCATGGGCGGTCAGATCGTCGGTGGGCTGCTGGGCTGGGGCATCGAACAGTCCGGTATCGATCCGGATCTGCAGCCCGCCCGCTTCACCGTCGACCTGTTGCGCCCGGTTCTGCTGGAGCCGGTGCGGATCGAGGTCGCGGTGCAGCGGGAGGGCCGGCGCATCAGGCTCGTCGACGCCGCGCTGGTGCAGAACGGCCGGCAGGTGGCGCGCGCGAGTGCGCTGTTCCTGCGGCGGGGCGAGCATCCCGAGGGCGAGGTCTGGTCCGCCGCGGTGCGGATGCCGCCGCTTCCGGCGGGCTCCGACGGCCTTCCGCCCGACGTTCCGTTCCTCATCTGGCGCTACGGGGCCACCGCGGCGGGCAGTCCCGGCCTCGCCGCCGGCGAGTGGGAGCAGTCGCATTCGCAGAAGTTCGCGTGGGCCAGGCTGATTCGCCCGATGGTGCAGGGCCACCCGTTGACGCCGTTCACCCGCCTGGCGTTCGCCGGTGACTTCACGAGCTCGCTGACCCACTGGGGCACCGGCGGGTTGCGCTACATCAACGCCGACTACACCGTCACCGCGAGCCGGCTGCCCGACGGCGAGTACCTGGGCCTGGCAGCGCAGAGCCACTTCGGCGCGGCCGGCGTGGCGACCGGCAGCGCGACGCTGTTCGATCGGCACGGTCCGCTCGGCACGAGTTCGGCGCTGGCCCTGGCCCAACCCGCCGACGCGTTCCGGCCGGTGCATTCCTGGCCGGGTCAGTCCCAGCCGGCTCAGGCCATCAGCTGAGCGGCGACCGTCGCCCCGAGGTTCCAGCACGCTTGCAGGTCGTCCTTGCTCGGCTTACCCGAAACCACCACGCTCTCGGCCGCTTTCACCCAGCCCAGCCCGGTGGTGATCGCGTCGACACCCCGCTCGGCGCCCTCGGTGCCCTCGTTGCCGTGCAGGTACAGGCCGAACGGGCGCCCACGGGTCGAGTCGAGCAGCTGGTAGTAGGCGCAGTCGAACGCGTGCTTGAGCGCCCCGCTCATGTAGCCCAGGTTCGCCGGACTGCCCAACAGGTAGCCGTCGGCTTGCAGCATCTCGGCCGGCGACACGGTCAGCGCCGGCCGCCGGAGGACCTCGACGCCCTCGATCTCGGGGTCGGTGGCGCCCGAGACGACGGCCTCGAACATCTCCTGGCAATGCGGGGACGGTGTGTGGTGGACGATCAGCAGCGTCTTGCTCATTGGCGGCCCCGCAGTGCTCTGTGCATCTGGACGGCCGTCTTCATGGCGTCCCGCGCCCGCCGGCGATCGCCGGCGCAGTCGTAGGCCCGCGCCAGCCGGTACCACCGTCGCCAGTCGTCGGGGGCGGCTTGCACCTCGGTGCGCACGGTGGCGAACAGCGCGTCGGCCGCGTCCCGCTCGATCCGGCCCGACGCGCGTCGCGGCAGCCCGCGGGTGTCGAGCTCCATGCCGTCTTCGGCGATCAGGCGGGCCAGTCTCTGGTGGGTGAATCCGGCGCGCAGCGTGGCGACCATGGCCCACAGCCCGATGGCCGGCATGATCAGCAGCGCGACGCCCAGGCCCGCCGCGGCGGCCCGGCCGGAGCCGATCATCGCGACGGCCTCGCGGCCCAGCAGCACGCAATACACCAGCATGGCCACGCACATGAACGCGATGAGCACCTGGATGCGCAGTGCCCGCGCGTCGGGCTTCATCGCAGGTCGAGCAGGGGCTCGAGGCCCACCGTGAGACCGGCGTGTTCCGGGATGCGCCGCACCGCCAGCAACACGCCCGGCACGAACGACGACCGGTCCAGGCTGTCGTGGCGGATGGTCAGCGTCTCGCCCGTGGTGCCGAACAGCACCTCCTGGTGGGCGACCAGCCCGGCCAGCCGCACCGAGTGCACCGGGATGCCGTCGACGTCGGCGCCGCGCGCTCCGGGCAGGCCGGTACTGGTGGCATCGGGGTTGGGCGGCAGGCCTTTTCGCGCCTCGGCGATCAGCTTGGCGGTGCGGGCCGCGGTGCCCGACGGGGCGTCGGCCTTGTACGGGTGGTGCAGCTCGATGACCTCGGCCGACTCGAAGAACCGCGCCGCCTGCCTGGCGAAGTGCATCGACAACACCGCGCCGATCGCGAAGTTGGGGGCGATGAGGACGTTCGTGCCGGTCCCGGCCAGCCACGACTCGACCTGCCGCAGGCGCTCGGCGGTGAAGCCGGTGGTACCGACGACGGCGTGAATCCCGTTGCCGATGAGGAACTCCAGGTTCCCCATCACCACGTCGGGGTGGGTGAAGTCGATGACCACCTCGGTGCGAGCGTCGGTCAGCAGGCTCAGCGGGTCGCCGGCGTCCACCTCCGCGGACAGGGTCAGGTCCTGCACCGCCCGCACGGCCCCGACCATCGTCGAGCCGACTTTCCCCTTGGCCCCCAGCACGCCTACCCGCATGGTCGTCAAGACTAGACCGGCGGTTCGGGGGGATCCGTCCACAGTCCGGTGTTCATCCACAGGCCCCGCATTCGTCCCGCCGTCCGTCGCCGGGCGCCGATACCATTCGAATATGCGTTCGATCGACGTTCCGCCCGACCTGGCCGCCGCTCTCGACGGCCTCGACGCGGCACAGGCCGCGATTGGTGCGCTGAACTTCGAGGCCTACAGCTCCGCCGTCCGGTTGTGCGCGCTGGAGCGGATGGAGACCTCGCACCGGCGGCAGGTGGCACTGGGTCACGACGTGATCGCGGGACTGGCCAAGGAGGATCCCGCCGACGTCGGCGGCCCGGTGCACAAAGTGGTCGCCGACTGGCTGCGGATCAGCTGCGCCGAGGCCGGACGTCGGCTGCGGGACGCCAGACAGCTTTCCCCGCGGGTGACGCTCACCGGCCAGGAGTTGCCGCCGGAGCTGCCGGCCACCGCGCGGGCCTGGCGCGACGGCATGCTCGACGCGCAGCACCTGCGGGTGATTCAGACGTTCGTCCGCGACCTGCCGCAGGACGTCCCGGCCGACACGGTGGACCAGGCCGAGAGGTTCCTGGCCCGCCAGGCCACCCAGTTGCGGCCCGACCAGCTGGAGAAGGTAGCGCACCGGTGTGCGCTGCGGATCAATCCCGACGGGAAGTTCTCCGACGCCGACCGCGCCCGCCAGCGCGGCTTCGCGTGGTGCGGCAACCGGTCCGACGGGATGAGCATCGGCAAGCTGATCGCCTCGCCGGATTTGCGCGCCCACCTCGACGCGTGGCTGGCGAAGTTCGCGGCCCCGGGCATGTGCAACCCGGACGACCGATCTCCTTGCGTCACCGGCGAACCCAGTGAGGCCGCCGTGAGCGGAGATTCGCGGAGTCCCGCCCAGCGCCAGCACGACGCGCTCAACGCCCTGGTCCGAGGCCGGCTCGGTGACCCGAAACTCGGCGTGCACAGGGGGTTGCCGGTGGCCGTCGTCGTGTCGACCACCCTGCAGGAGCTGACCGCGGGCGCGGGCCTGGCGGTGACGGGCGGTGGGACGCTGCTGCCGATGCGCGACGTGATCCGCATGGCCAGCCACGCCTACCACTATCTGGCGGTGTTCGACGAGCACTCGAACCGCCCCCTCTATCTGGGCCGAGCGCGCCGAGTGGCCTCTCCGGATCAACGCGTGGTCCTGTACGCGAAGGATCGCGGCTGCACGCGTCCGGGCTGCGACGTGCCGGGCTACTGGTCCGAGGTGCACCATATGGACGAGTGGGCCACCGGCGGCCCGACCGATGCCGACAAGCTCACCTTCGCCTGCAAGCCGGATCACAAGCTGCTCGACAAGGGCTGGCGGACAAGGAAACTCCCGAACGGTCGCACCGAGTGGATCCCGCCGCCCCAGCTGAACCGCGTTCCGCGCACCAATGACCACCACCATCCGGAGCGCCTCTTCGATGACTTCGATGACGACGAAGCGCCGTGACGTGCGCCTACTTCTTGAACCGCCCGGCAAATCCGCGCAGCGGCAGGTCCGCGCTGGTGATCAGACCCGGCCGTGCCGCCACCACCGACTTGATGGATGCCAGCGCGGGCATGCCGGTCACGGTCATGCCGATGGAGGCGAAGTTGTCCGGGTTGGACAGGTCGACCCCGGGCTTGGGGAAGATCATGTGCTTGTTGTAGATGCAGGGATCGCCCTTGATCTGGGTGATGTAGCAGCCCTTGATGTCCCAGCCCGGGTCGGTGTGTGGGGTCATCTGCCATTCCAGGTGCGTCTCGACCCGGGGCGCGCCGTCGACCATGCCCTGGTACTTGATGTAGTTGCCGCCCAGCGATCCCTTGGGCAGGGTGTACCAGCCCAGGTCGACGTCCTTGGTGCACGCGCCCAGCTCGTAGCTGAACTTCACCTCGTCCAGCGGCAGGTCGAAGCAGTCGGCCATCATCAGCACGCTGTCGGCGAACACCCGGGTGTACTTCTCCAGCTTCGCCGGAATCTCCGGATCGTCAACCGGCAGGCCGTAACCCACCTCGATCCAGGTGTCCCTGGAGTGGTGGCACGACACGTCGACGGACTCGATCGTGGTGACGTTCTCGATCTCGGCGACGTCGGCCGAGCACACCACACCCAGGATCTGGTTCAGGCCCGGGTTCATCCCGGTGCCGTAGAATGTCGCGCCGCCCTTCTCGCAGGCCTCGGCCAGCAGCCGGGTCACCGGCTTGCCCGACGGGTGCGGATGATTCCTGTCGCGGTGCCACCCGGTGATCCAGTCGGCGGTGGTCACGACGTTGATACCGGCCTCGAGCACCCTGACGTAAAGGTCCTCGTCCGGGAACACGCCATGGAAGGTGAGCACGTCGGGCCGGGCCGCGATGATCTCCTCGACGCTGCCGGTCGCCTTCACCCCGACCGGCCCGATGCCGGCCAGCTCACCGACATCGCGACCGACCTTGTCCGGCGAATAGCAGTGCACGCCAACCAGTTCCAAGTCCGGCTGGTGTTGCAGCCGCTTGATCATCTCTGTGCCGACGTTGCCGGTGGCCACCTGGAACACGCGGACCGGTCGCGCGGGTGCATTCATTCGCGTTCAGCCTTCCTCATAGCACTGCTCGGCGTAGAACTGCTTGGCCCACGTGCGGATTGCGGTGAAGCCCTCGTACTCGGCGGTGGCCAGCGCCGGCGGGTCCGAATAGCGCTGGTGTTGCCAGATCTCGATGTCCTGGGTGAACTGGCGGATCACCTCCTGCCCGAACTCGCGCGCCTTGCGCTCGACCCGGGCCGGATCGCTGCCCGCGCCGGCCCCCGGGCGGCCGATGTAGACCATGAACCGCACATCGGAGGTGAACTCGTCGACGGGGGTGATCGCCGAAATCGTCCGGTTGTCGACCATCCCCCAGCTCTTGGTCACCGCGATTCCCAGACCGCCGTTGACGGCCTGCACGCCGCTGTTGACGTCCTCGATCCTCTGGCCGTCGTCGCCCTCGAAGGTGATGGTGAAGTCGACGTAGGACACCGCGTCGCCGAAGTCGTGGCGGGTGAAGACCGGCACGATGGGGGTGTTGTGGACAAACTTGAAATGCGCGAAGTCGACACCGTTTTCGAGCACGTACTGGGGATGCAGCTCCAGACTCCGCCGGTACAGCCGCTGCTGCGGGTAGTAGTCGGCGGCGCTGCTGCCGTCGCCGAACGCGGCGAAGACGTCGGGCGCGTCGAAGTACGGTTCACGGCGCGCCACGTCGTGCCAGAGGTAGACCGAGTCGTTGCGTTCCACCACCGGATAGGTGCGGATCCGCCGGCCGCGGTTGGGGTGCTCCTGGTACGGGATGCACACGTTGCGGCCCTGCTGGTTCCACTGCCATCCGTGGAACGGGCACTGCAGCACCTCGCCGACGACCTTGCCGCCGTAGCCCAGGTGAGCGCCGAGGTGTTCGCAGTAGGCGTTCATCACGGTGATCCGGCCGGAATCGGCCCGCCAGGCGACCAGCTCCTGGTCGAAGTACTTCATCGTGCGGACGTCCCCGACGCCGATCTCGTCGGACCAGGCGACCTGGAACCATCCCGTCGGTTTCATCGACAACGGCGGCTTAGCCATCCGATCGAGCCATCCGAGCTGCCCTCCTCGCGTACGAATGATAGGCGGCACCCACGAGAAATCAAAGCACCCTCTATGAAACTATGCGAGGGGTCAGTAGGCTCGGCCGTGTGACAGGCACCGGTGTCGCGGGCCGACGCCCCAACCGCCGCGGCCAGGCGACCCGCGAGAGCATGCTGGAGGCCGCGCTCACGTCGCTGGCCTCCGGCGATCCGGGCTCGGTGTCGGCCAACCGCATCGCCAAGGAGATCGGCGCCACCTGGGGCGCGGTGCAGTACCAGTTTGGCGACACCGACGGATTCTGGGCCGCCGTGCTGCACCGCACCGCCGAGCGACGCGCCGCGACATTCTCGACGCTGGCCACGACCACCCAGCGCGAGGTACCCCAGCGCGAGGTATCCCAGCGCGAGGTATCCCAGCGCGAGGTATCCCTGCGCGAACGCGTCGGCGCCATCGTCGAAACCCTCTACCGGGGGCTCGCATCCCCGGATTCGCGTGCGATCGAAAACCTGCGGGCGGCGCTGCCCCGAGACCCCAGGGAACTCGAACGCCTCTACCCGCGCACCGCGGCCGAGCTGTTCTCCTGGGGCAAGAGCTGGCTGGAGACCTGCCAGAACGCCTTCGCCGGGCTCGGGGTCGACCCCGAACGGGTCCGGGAGGTGGCCACCCTCATCCCCGGCGCGATGCGCGGGCTGGTGTCCGAGCGCCAGCTGGGCTCGTATGCCGACCTCGACATGGCACGGCGGGGTCTGACCAACGCGTTGGTCGCCTATCTGGAACAGTCCCGGGTGGAATGAACGTCACTGACACCACGATCCGCGAAGCGACGCCGCGCGATTTCACCCGCGTGGCCCAGATGCACTACCCGGCGTGGCGCCGGTCCTGGACCGGGATCCTCACCGCTCCCCTGCTCGACATCCTCGGCCCGGCCCGTCGTTGGGCGGCCGACATCTACCCGCAGAACCTGAGCCGGCCCGGCTGGTGCATGTGGATCGCCGAGTCCGGCGACCGGGTAGCGGGCGTGACGATCCTCGGGCCCGACCCCGCCGATCCCGGTCGCCTGCAGATCGACGCGCTCTACATAGCCGAGGACTGCCAGCGTCGCGGCGTCGGCGGCCACCTGCTCGACACGGCGTTGAGCACGCTCCCCTCGGGCGACGCGGTGTTGTGGTGCGCAGAACGGAACGACACGGCGCGCCGCTTCTACGAGAAGAAGAACTTCGCGCTCGACGGCCGCACCCTCGACTGGGAGCCGCTGCCCGGGGTGCGGGTGCCGCACGTGGGCTACACGCTGCGGCGTGGCTGACGACGCAGTGGTGCGACCCTAGCGGTGCGCCGTCCGCAGGTCGTACTGGGCGGAATCCGTCTTGGCCAGCATGGCGCGATGTTCGGCCGGGGTGAACGGCCACACCTCCGGGATACCGTCCTTGTTGAGGTACCAGCTGTCACAGTCGGTCGTCCACACCGTGCGCGGCATCGCGGCGCGCAGCGCGGCGTTGAACGTCTCGGTGGCCGACGGGGTCGGCTCCACGGTGTCGAATTCGCCACGGCGCCAACGCTGGATCCACCGCAGGATGTGATCGGCCTGCGACTCGGCCACCGACGTCAGCGCGAGGTTGCCCACCGGGCTGTGCGGCCCGAGCATCATGAAGAAGTTCGGGAAGCCGGGCATCGCGACGGTCTGGTACGCCCGCGGCCCGTCGCGCCACACCTCGTCGGCGGTGATCCCGTCCCGGCCGGTCAGGCGCATCGGCCGGAAGAACGCGTGGGTGTCGAACCCGGTGGCCAGCACGATGACGTCCGCCTCGTGCAGGACGCCGTCGGCGGTGACGATGCCCCGCCGTTCCAGGTG
Organism: Mycobacterium helveticum; assembly: GCF_007714205.1. Classification (GTDB taxonomy): domain Bacteria; phylum Actinomycetota; class Actinomycetes; order Mycobacteriales; family Mycobacteriaceae; genus Mycobacterium; species Mycobacterium helveticum. Next base: position 21,586 of record NZ_VMQU01000042.1, read on the forward strand.
GTCGACGCCGGCGGTGACCAGCTCGACGTCGGCGCGCTGGATCGCCCGGTAGAAGCCGCCCGAGACCACCAGCCGCTTGCACATCGGCTGGTAGTCGGGGGTGAGCGCGGCGCGCAGGCCGGGGTCGCGCACGCTGCGCAGGCTGGCCCGGCACAGCGCCCCCATCGCCTTGCGGCGCAGGCCCGGCTTGGTCAGCGCGCCCGCGAACGTGTCGAAGGCCAGGCTGTATGCCCGGTGGGCCAACCCGCCGAGCCACGGAAGGGCCCGGTGCGCGCGCCCGGCCAGCTCGGGATACCGCGGGTTGGGCAGCCGGACCACCCATTGCGCTGTGCGCTGGAACAGGGTCAGCTTTTCCGCGACGCCCGCCAGGCCACAGACCAGCTGGATCCCGGTCGATCCGTTGCCGATCACCGCGACGCGCCGCCCCCGCAGCTCGACGGAATGATCCCAGCGCGCCGAGTGGAACAGGTGGCCGCCGAAGTCGCCGGCACCCGGCAGCGACGGGGTCCGCGGATGGTGCAGCACACCGGTCGCCGAGATCAGGAAGTCCACCGCGGATTCCGCGCCGGCGCCGGTGCGCAGGATCCAGCGGCCGCCCTCGAACCGGGCGCTGACGATCTCGGTGCCGAACCGAATCCGGTCCCGGAGCCCGAACGTGTCGGCGATGCCCTGGAAATAGGCCTGGATCTCCCCGCCCGGGGAGAACACGTGCGACCAGTCCGGCTTGCGCGCGAAGGTGTACTGGTAGACCCGCGAGGGCACGTCGCAGGTCAGGCCCGGGTAGGTGTTGTCCCGCCAGGTGCCGCCGACGTCGTCGGCCTTCTCGTAGCTGGTGACGTCATCGATGCCGTTGCGCAGCAACGCGATTGCGACGCACAACCCGGACATGCCGGCTCCGACGACGGCTACGGCGGGATCGCGTCGGGTCATCGGAGGCCGGGCCGTGTGCCGCTACCCGGCCTCGGCGCGCTGCTTGAGGCGCTGCAGGGTGAGCCGGATGTGCTCGGCGTTGGCGGCCGTTCGGTCGGGCACGCCGGTGGCCTTGCCGGCCAGCTTGCGAAACCAGCCGGGACGGCGGTCCCAGGTGCTCTCGGTGACCAGGCAGCCACCGTCGTCCGCGGCGATGTCGTACTGCCAGCGGGCGATCGGCAGCACCGTGTGGGTCACGTCGAACGCGAACTGGCGGCCCGGTTCGGCGTCGGTGACCGTGCATCGGGTGCTCCAGCGGCGGCCGGCGCTCGCGTTGTGGCCGGTGAACACGGCGCCCGGCCGGGCACCGCCGCCCCCGGGATCCCCCTTGCGCCATTCCATTGCCACCGCCTCCTCGGCCAGCGAGGCCAGCGTCGGCAGGTCGGTGAGCAACCCGTAGACCACCTCGGCCGGGGCGTCGACGCGCACGGTGGCCGTCACAGCGGGGTTTGTGGGGTCGGTCATCGCCCGATCATATCGGTGCGGCCCCGCGCAGATGCTCGAAGATCAGCGACGTCTGGGTCCCCGCGACGTCGGCGTCGGCGTTGAGATTCTCCACCACGAAGGAGCGCAGGTCCTCGGTATCGCGGGCGGCGACATGCAGCAGGAAGTCGTCGGCGCCGGCCAGGAAGTAGACGTCGCGCACCTGCGGCTTGCCGCTGATCCGATGGATGAAGCTGCGGATCTTGCCCCGCGCATGGGACTGCAGGCTGACCGAGATCATCGCCTGCAGCGGCAGCCCCACGGCCACCGGGTCGATATCTGCGTAGAAACCCCGGATCACGCCGAGCTCCACCAACCGCCGGACGCGGCCGTGGCACGTCGACGGGGCGATGCCGACCGTCTCGGCCAGTGCGGTGTTGGTGATGCGCGCGTCGGCGTGCAGCAGGATCAGGATTCTGTGGTCCACGTCGTCGAGGTCGGCGGGCCGAACATCCTTCGGCGGGCCACCAGGTCCACCGTCCAGGACAGTTGTTTCCTCAGCCATATCACGACATTACCGAATCATTGGCATCCTGTTTGCGAAGCGATCGAAGTTTCTTCACACTCGGAGGTGTCCGTCCGAAATCCCGTGCCAGGGGGCCAGTATGCGCGTCGGTGTTCCGACCGAGATCAAGAACAACGAGTTCAGGGTGGCCATCACCCCCGCCGGTGTCAGCGAATTGACCCACCGCGGCCACGAGGTGCTCGTGCAGTCCGGCGCGGGCGAGGGTTCCGCGATCGCCGACGCGAAATTCAAGGCGGCCGGCGCCCAGCTCGCGGACACCGCCGAACAGGTGTGGGCCGAGGCGGACCTGCTGCTCAAGGTCAAGGAACCGCTGCCCGCGGAGTACGGCCTGCTGCGGCGGGGCCAGGTGCTCTTCACCTATCTCCACCTGGCCGCGTCACGTTCCTGCACCGATGCGCTGCTGGCCTCCGGTACGACGTCGATCGCCTACGAGACCGTCCAGAGCGCCGACGGCGCGCTCCCGCTGCTGGCGCCGATGAGCGAGGTCGCCGGGCGCCTCTCCGCCCAGGTCGGGGCCTACCACCTGATGCGGACCCAGGGCGGGCGCGGCGTGCTGATGGGTGGGGTGCCCGGGGTCAAGGCCGCCGACGTCGTGGTGATCGGCGCCGGCACCGCCGGCTACAACGCCGCCCGCGTCGCCGGCGGGATGGGCGCCTCCGTCCGCGTCCTGGACGTCAACGTCAACAAGCTGCGACTGCTCGACGCGGAGTTCGGCGGCCACCTCAGCACCCGCCACTCCTCGAAGTACGAGCTGCACGGCGCCGTCAAGCGCGCCGATCTGGTGATCGGGGCCGTGCTGGTGCCCGGCGCCAAGGCGCCCAAGCTGATCCCGAACTCGCTTGTCGCGCAGATGAAGCCGGGCGCCGTACTCGTCGACATCTCCATCGACCAGGGCGGCTGCTTCGAAGACTCACGGCCGACCACGCACGACAGCCCGACGTTCGCGGTGCACGACACGGTGTTCTACTGCGTGGCCAACATGCCCAGCGCGGTGCCCAAGACGTCGACCTACGCGCTGACCAACGCCACGATGCCGTATGTGCTGCAGCTCGCCGACCAGGGTTGGCGGATGGCGTGCCGCTCGGATCCGGCTCTGGCCAGGGGACTTTCGACGCACGACGGCGCGCTGCTGTCCGAACGCGTCGCCGCCGACCTGGGCCTGCCGTGCACCGAACCGGCGAGCGTGCTGGCCTGACGCTAGGCCAGCAGGCCGGCGATGATGTCGGCCGCCGGGCCGGCTTGCGCGTGCTGGAACGACGTTCCGGCCCACAGCGGAAACCCGTTCGGGTCCTCGAGGGCGGCGGCCGCTTCCCGGATGGGCGAGGTCATCTGGTTGACCTCCGGGTAGCCCAGCGGCGCCACGTTGTCGAGCATGCGGGTGAAGTCGTTTTCCAGCCCGCGGGCGTAGCGGCCCGAGAATGCCCGCGTGACAACGGTAGTGGCGAACAGCGGATTCTTCATGGCCGTGCGGTGCGCGGGGTTGGTGCCCGCCTCGTCGGCCAGCAGCAACGCGGTGCCGACCTGCGCGGCGACCGCCCCCCTGTTCAGCACGTCGGTGACATCCCGCGCGGTACCCAGGCCGCCGGCCGCGATGAGCGGCACGTCGTGCGCGCCGCCGATCCGGGCGAGCAGCTGGTGCAGCGACTCGTTGGCGGGCTGCATGTCGGGGGCGAACGTGCCGCGGTGCCCGCCGGCGGCCGGTCCCTGGACGACCAGGCTGTCGGCGCCGGCGGCGACGGCCACGCCCGCCTCATAGGCCGAGGTCACCGTGACCATCACCAGCAGTCCCAGCGCCCCCAGCCGGTGGATGACGTCGGGTGGGGGCACGCCGAAGGTGAAGGACACCAGCTCGGGGCGCACATCGGCCACCACCTCGAGCTTGCGCTCCCAGTCGTCGTCGTCCCCGTACTCGGGCCGGCCGACCTCGACCTGGTAATGCTCGGCGATCTCGACGAGTTCTTCGGCGTAGTACTCCAGCTGCAGCCAGTCGGCGACGCTGGGTTGGGGCACGAACAGGTTGACACCGAGCGGGCCGGTGGTCGCCGCGCGCGCCGCGGCGATGTCAGCGGCGAACTGGTCGGCAGTGCGGTGCCCACCCGGGATGAAGCCCAGCCCGCCCGCGTTGGACACCGCCGCGGCCAGCGCCGGGGTGCCGGGACCGCCGGCCATCGGCGCACCCACGATGGGAACCGCGATGTCCCAAAAGCCCAGTACCATCTGCGCTAATTTACCATCGCCCGAAGTTGTTGGGGCAGCTGGCGTTTCGAGGTATAGGGGCCGACGACGGCAGCGCCGTGGCGCTGATTCAGCAGCCTGCGGGCCACCGCGTTGACCTCCTCGACCGTCACCCCGTCGATCCGCCGCAACGTGTGCTCGATGCTGCGGTGCCTGCCGTAGTTTAGTTCGCTGCGGCCCAGGCGGCTCATCCGGGAACTCGAATCCTCCAGCCCCAGGACGAGCCCGCCGCGCAGCGAGCCCTTCGCGATCCGGCATTCGGCTTCGGTGATGCCGTCGCGCGCCACCGCGTCGAGCACCGCACCGGTCACCCGCATGACGTCGGGAAACCGCTCCGGCAGGCACGCCGCGGACACCGACAGCGCGCCGCTGTCGGCGAACATGTCGAGCGAGGAGTAGATCGAGTAGGCCAGCCCGCGCAGCTCGCGCACCTCCTGGAAGAGCCGGGAGCTCAGGCCGCCGCCCAGCGCGGTGTGCAACACCGACAGCGCCCAGCGGTGCTCCCAGCCGCGCCCCGGCGTGCGCACACCCAGCGCCACGTGGGTCTGCTCCGACTCGCGGTGGCCCAGCGCCAGGCCGGCTACCGCCTGCACCCGTCCTGCGCCCTTGCGGGGGGTGACGGACCGGCGTCCGCGGACCAGGTGCGGGCCGAAGTGCTCGCGCGCCAAAGCGACCACCCGGTCGTGCTCGACGTTGCCGGCCACCGCGACAACCATGCGTTCCGGCCGGTAGCGGCGCAGGTGAAAGGAGTGCAGCTGGGTCCGGGTCATCGCGGACACGGACTCCGCGGTGCCGATCACCGGGCGGCCCACCGGGTGGTCGCCGAAGAGCGCCGACAGGAACATGTCGCCCAGCGCGTCCTCGGGGTCGTCGTCGCGCATGGCGATCTCCTCGAGGACGACGTCACGTTCGAGCTCGACGTCCTCGGCCGCGCAGCGGCCGTTGAGCACCACGTCGGCGACCAGGTCGACGGCGAGTTCCAGGTCGCTGTCCAGCACGTGCGCGTAGTAGCAGGTGTGCTCCTTGGCGGTGAACGCGTTCAGCTCCCCGCCGACCGCGTCCATCGCCTGCGCGATGTCCACCGCGGTGCGGGTCGGGGTCGCCTTGAACAGCAGGTGCTCGAGGAAGTGCGCCGCACCGGCCACGGTCGAACCCTCGTCCCGCGAGCCGACGCCCACCCACACCCCGACCGACGCGGAGCGCACCGCGGGCAGGTACTCGGTGACCACCCGCAGCCCGCCCGGCAGCGTGGTGCGGCGCAGTGCAGCCCGCTGTTCCGGTTCCGTCTCGGCGCCGTAAGCGCCCCGGCGCAGGGCGGCCGTCTTACGGGGCCCGGCCGGCGGGTCAGCTGCCGGTTGTCGCGGCATCGGCAGGTGCGGCCCCCGAGTCGGACGGCGTCTCGGAAGCGGCGCTGTCGTCGACCACGACCAGCGAGATCTTGCCCCGCTTGTCGATGTCGGCGATCTCGACCCGCAGCTTGTCGCCGATGCTGACCACGTCCTCGACCTTCGCAACGCGCTTGCCCTTGCCGAGCTTGGAGATGTGCACCAGACCGTCACGGCCCGGCAGCAGCGACACGAACGCGCCGAAGTCGGTGGTCTTGACCACGGTCCCCAGGAACCGCTCGCCGACCGTCGGGAGCTGCGGGTTGGCGATCGCGTTGATCCGGTCGATGGCGGCCTGCGCGGACGGGCCGTCGGTGGCGCCGACGAACACGGTGCCGTCGTCCTCGATGGAGATCTGCGCGCCGGTCTCCTCGGTGATGGCATTGATGACCTTGCCCTTGGGCCCGATGACCTCGCCGATCTTGTCGACCGGGACCTTGATCGTGGTCACCCGCGGGGCGTAGGGGCTCATCTCGTCCGGTTCGTCGATCGCCTCGGCCATGACCTCCAGGATGGTCAGCCGGGCGTCTTTGGCCTGCTCGAGCGCGCCCGCGAGCACCTGGGAGGGAATCCCGTCGAGCTTGGTGTCCAACTGCAGGGCGGTGACGATGTCCTTGGTACCGGCGCACTTGAAGTCCATGTCGCCGAACGCGTCCTCGGCGCCGAGGATGTCGGTCAGGGTCACGAAGCGACGCTCGGTGCGGCCGTCAACCTCGACGTCGTCGGAGACCAGGCCCATCGCGATGCCGGCCACCGGCGCCTTGAGCGGCACCCCGGCGTTGAGCATCGCCAGGGTGGAGGCGCAGACCGATCCCATCGACGTCGAACCGTTGGAACTCAGGGCCTCCGAGACCTGGCGGATCGCGTACGGGAAGTCCTCGACGCTGGGCAGCACCGGGATCAGCGCCCGCTCGGCCAGCGCGCCGTGCCCGATCTCGCGCCGCTTGGGCGTACCGACGCGGCCGGTCTCGCCGGTGGAGAACGGCGGGAAGTTGTAGTGGTGCATGTAGCGCTTGGTCGTCTCGGGCCCCAGCGAGTCGATCCGCTGGGCCATCTTGACCATGTCCAGCGTGGTCACGCCCAGGATCTGGGTTTCGCCGCGCTCGAACAGCGCGCTGCCGTGTGCCCGCGGCACCACGGCGACCTCGGCCGACAGCGCGCGGATGTCGGTGATGCCCCGGCCGTCGATGCGGAAGTGGTCGGTGAGGATGCGCTGGCGGACCAGCTTCTTGGTCAGCGACCGGAACGCGGCGCCGACCTCCTTCTCCCGGCCCGCGTAGGTGCCTGAGGCCCCAGCAAGCTTCTCGAGCACCTGCGCCTTGAGCTCGTCGGTGCGGTTGTTGCGCTCGGTCTTGTCGGCGAGGGTCAGCGCCGCGGCCAGCTCCTCGGTGGCCACCGAGGAGACCGAGTAGTAGACGTCCTCGCCGTATTCGGGGAACACCGGGAACTCGGTGGTGGGCTTGCCCGACCTCCCCGTCGCGCCGGCCAGCTCCCGCTGGGCCTCGCACAGCGTGGCGATGAACGGCTTGGCGGCCTCCAGGCCTTGGGCCACAACACTTTCCGTCGGCGCCTGGGCGCCGCCCTCGACGAGGGAGAGGACGTTCTCGGTGGCCTCGGCCTCGACCATCATGATGGCCACATCCGGCTTGCCCTGTGCGTCTTCGCCGACGATGCGTCCGGCCACCACCATGTCGAAGACGGCCCGTTCGAGCTGCTCGACCGTGGGGAAGGCCACCCAGGTGCCGTCGATGAGCGCGACGCGCACGCCCCCGATCGGGCCGGAGAACGGCAGTCCGCTCAGCTGCGTGGAGGCGGACGCGGCGTTGATCGCCAGCACGTCGTAGAGGTCGTTGGGATCCAGGCTCAGGATCGTGACCACGACCTGGATCTCGTTGCGCAGGCCCTCGACGAACGACGGGCGCAGCGGGCGGTCGATGAGCCGGCAGGTCAGGATCGCGTCGGTGGAGGGCCGCCCCTCACGCCGGAAGAACGACCCGGGGATGCGGCCGGCCGCATACATGCGCTCCTCGACGTCGACCGTCAGCGGGAAGAAGTCGAAGTGCTCCCTGGGGCTCTTGCTGGCGGTGGTCGCCGACAGCAGCATGTTCTCGTCGTCCAGGTAGGCGACGACCGCCCCGGCGGCCTGCTGGGCCATCCGGCCGGTTTCGAAACGAATCGTGCGGGTGCCGAAGCTGCCGTTGTCGATAACGGCGGTGGACTCGAACACACCCTGGTCAATCTCAGCTACAGACATCTGCGTCCGTACGGCCTCTCTTGGTATTCAGCTTTTTCGCGTGGTCCCCGCCGCACCGTCGCGGGCTGATCGGCCCGCGTGCCATCCGTGAAAGCGTGAAAAGCGAAGTCTGAATACGGCTGCGGCCATCGATCGAAGCGGCCGACCTGCCCCAGATCCGGAGAGCCCGGCAGCCACTACCGAAGACCGCCCGATGCAGACTGGGCTGCTCCCTCGGAGGTGCCTAGTGACACGCTGGAACGGCACCCGCGGATCTGCGTGCACCGCACCGATTGTCCGGGCCGAAGCGGCCCAGAACGTCCTCACTCTACACGGCCGCCGCGAGGCGCCCGAATCGCCGGGGTGACCTGCGCGGTCGGGGTCAGCGACGCAGGCCCAGGCGCTCGATGAGGGAGCGGTAGCGCTCCACGTCGAGCCGGGCGACGTACTTCAGCAGCCGGCGCCGCCGCCCGACCAACAGCAAAAGCCCACGGCGCGAATGGTGGTCGTGCTTGTGCACCTTGAGGTGCTCGGTCAGGTCGGCGATCCGCTTGGTCAGCATCGCGACCTGCGCCTCCGGGGACCCGGTGTCGGTCTCATGCAACCCGTAGGTGCCCAGAATCTCTTTTTTCTGCTCGGCCGTCAGCGCCACGAAAACAACTCCATCAATCGGTCCGCGATGAGTAGGTATCCCGGCGCGGCCACCGCGAACCGCAGCACGCGCCGATGTCGCCCGGCAGTCTAGCAGCCGGGCGGTCGCCCCCGAATCGTCAGTCTTTGAGCAGGGCGCGCGTACGTTCGGTGTCGGCGCCCATCTCCTCGACCAGGTCGCTCACCGCGTCGAACGTCTTCTGGCCGCGGATGCGGGCGACGAAATCCAGCGCCACATGCTGCCCGTACAGGTCGGCGTTATTGTCCAGCACGAACGCCTCGACCGTGCGGGTGCGCCCGGAGAAGGTCGGATTGGTGCCGACGGACACCGCGGCCCGGTAACGCTCCCCCGGCACGACGGTGCCCGTCACCGGTCCGTGCCCCAGCACGGTGAACCAGGCGGCGTACACCCCGTCGGCCGGGATGGCCGCGTACATCGGCGGCGCCACGTTGGCGGTCGGATAGCCCAACTCGGCGCCGCGGCCATAGCCGCGGACCACGACGCCCTCGACGCGGTGCGGGCGGCCCAGCGCCTCGGTGGCCGCCATCATGTCCCCTGCGTCGACGCAGGACCGGATGTAGGTGGAGGAGAACGTCACGTTCTCGTTGCTGTGATGCTCGGACAGCAGCGACATCGACTCCACCGCGAAACCGAACCGCTCACCGGCCTTGCGCAGGGTGTCGACGTTGCCGGCCGCCTTCTTGCCGAAGGTGAAGTTCTCCCCCACCACGACCTCCACCACATGCAGGTTCTCCACGAGTAACTCGTGGACGTAGCGCTCGGGGGTGAGCTTCATGAAGTCCGTCGTGAACGGCATCACCAGGAAGACGTCGATGCCCATCTCCTCGACCAGTTCGGCGCGGCGGGCGAGCGTCGTCAGCTGGGCCGGGTGGCTGCCGGGATAGACGACCTCCATCGGGTGGGGGTCGAAGGTCATCAGCACGGTCGGCACGTTGCGTGCGCGCGCCGCCTTGACCGCGTGGGCGATGAGTTCGGCATGCCCCCGGTGCACACCGTCGAACACCCCGATGGTGAGGACGCACCTGCCCCAGTCCGTGGGGATCTCGTCTTGGCCGCGCCAGCGCTGCACGACCGCAAGCCTACGACCCCCGGTGGTGCGCCGCGGCGCGACGTCCGGCCGGCACGACGCGGCCGGGCGCGGCGCCGGTTCGGGTGAGTTGCCTAAACTTCTGGCTTGTGAGGGCTGACGACGAGCCGGGTGGCCTGACCGCGGTCGGCCAGGACTACCTCAAGGCCATCTGGAACGCCCAGGAGTGGTCGCCGAAGGATGCCCCGCACAAGGTCAGCACCAAGATGCTGGCCGAGAAGATCGGGGTGTCGGCCAGCACGGCCTCGGAGTCCATCCGCAGACTCGCCGAGCAGGGCCTGGTCGACCACGAGAAGTACGGCGCGGTGTCGTTGACCGAGGCGGGGCGGCGGGCGGCGCTGGAGATGGTGCGCCGGCACCGGCTGCTGGAGACCTTCCTGGTCGACGAGCTGGGCTACGGCTGGGACGAGGTTCACGACGAGGCCGAGGTGCTCGAACACGCCGTGTCGGATCGCCTGGTGGCCCGCATCGACGCCAAGCTGGGATTCCCGCAGCGCGACCCGCACGGCGACCCGATCCCGGCCTCCGACGGGCAGGTGCCCACGCCGCCGGCGCGCCAGCTGTGGGCTTGCGGCGAGGGTGACCGCGGCACCGTGGCGCGCATCTCCGATGCCGACCCGGAGATGCTGCGCTATTTCACCGATGTCGGGATCAGCCTCGACTCGCGGCTGCGGGTGCTGACCCGGCGCGAGTTCGCGGGCATGATCTCGGTGGCGATCGAGGCCGCCGACGGCGCCGCGACGACCGTCGACCTGGGCAGCCCGGCGGCCCGGGCGATCTGGGTGGTGGGCTAACCGGCGCCCGTCAGTCGGCCGGCAGGCCCCCGGGGATGTGGGTGACCTGAACCTGCAAGGCGATCCGCTGTCCGGTGTGCAACGGGCCCTGGGAGAGTTCGCGCGGGAGCGCGATGCCAGGACGACAGGATTCGTCCAGGGCGATAATTTGCGCCTCCCCGATAAAACACGGGAATTATTGGCCGAATTCGCCGGCCGCGAGAAATGCTTCGGGTAATTATGCCCGACGCGAATATGCAACTCCGGACCTCATGCATCGCCCCTGCCGAGGGCACCGGCATATAAGCGCCCCTCACCCTCAACTCCCGGGCTTTGATTGATCACAGCTATCAGGCGATTCGAATCCTGTCTTGGACGGCGACGACATTATTTGAGCATAATCTTGGTGATAGCCCCCTACGCGCACAAACTTTCACTGCCCCGGAATTTTCACTGCCCCGGAATTTTCACTGCCCCGGAATTTTCACTGCCTCGGGATTTCTCGGATCGATCGGCCGGAGGAGGGCCGGAGGAGGGCCCAAGGAGGAGATTGTGACCAACCTCGTGGTCGCGGCGCGATACGGCGTCTGGGGAGCTGGGATGCTGCTCGCGGCGAGCATGTCCTGCCCCCAGGTGGCCGTGTCGCGTGCCGACCCGACCAGACCGGCCGAGCCTGACGTGGTGAGCTATGCGACCACGGCAGCGCCTGCCGTATGTCGAAGCCTGGACATCCGCCCGACGCTGCGCGGGGTCCTGTTGGCGATGCAGGACGTGATGGACCAGTCGGGTTTCGGCAGCCGCCAGGCCAGTCAAGTGGTCACACTCTCGGTCACCGACCAATGCCCCCGCCATACCCACCTGCTCGAGGAGATGGTCGCGCTGGTGGAGAACAAAGGCGAGGAACTGATGTGAATGCGGTCCGACTCATTCCGGTCCGGCCTCCAGCGTCGCCGGGCGGATGACCACCACCGACTTGGTCCGCGAGCCCTCGTCGCGCAGCAGCGCCAGCACGCGGCCGTCGGGGCCGCAGGCGGCGTAAACGCCGTCGATGCCGGCCGGCGGTAGGGGCCGGCCGTGGCCGGTGGCCTCGGCCTCCTCGGCGGTCAGGTCGCGGCGGGCGAACATCAGCAGGCAGGCCTCGTCCAGGGTGTGGGACAGCCGGGGCCGCTCGGCCAGGTCGTCGAGCGAGCCCGCCTGGTCCAGCCCGAAGCGGCCGACGCGGGTGCGCCGCAACGACGTCAGATGCCCGCCCACCCCCAGCGCGGCGCCCAGGTCGCGGGCCAGCGCCCGGACGTAGGTGCCCGACGAGCAGTCGACCTCGACATCGAGGTCGACGCGCTCGCCGTGGGATCGGCGCGCCATCACGTCGAACCGGTCGATGCGCACCGGCCTGGCGGCGAGTTCGACGGCGTGGCCCTCGCGGACCAGGCGGTAGGCGCGCCGGCCGTCCACCTTGATGGCGCTGACGGCCGAGGGCACCTGCTCGATGTCACCGCGCAGCCCGTCGACCGCGGCGGCGATCGCCTCGTCGGTCAGGTGCCCGGCCGGGGCGCTGTGCAGCAGCTCGCCCTCGGCGTCCTCGGTGGACGTGGTCTGCCCGAGCCGGACGGTGGCCGCGTACGACTTCGGGGCCGCCGTCAGCAGGCCGAGGATCTTGGTGGCCCGGTCGACGCCGATCACCAGCACGCCGGTGGCCATGGGGTCCAGCGTGCCGGCGTGTCCCACCCTGCGCGTGGAGAAGATGCGCCGACAGCGCGCCACGACGTCGTGACTGGTCATCCCGGCCGGCTTGTCGACGACGACGAGACCGGGCCCGCTCGGGCTCATAGCACGATCGCGGTGAGCACCAGTCCGCGCTCGACCGACCACCGGCCGCGCAGCGCGGTCAGGGGCGGCCCCGCCAGCGCGGCGCCGTCGATAAGGATCTTGGAGACGAACCCGCCCGCGCAACCGCCGCCACCGGGATCGAGGTCGAACACGATGTGGGCGTCCTCGAAACCGAGCCATCTGTTGGTCAACGGGAACCACGCCTTGTACGTTGCTTCCTTGGCGCAGAACAGGATCCGGTCCCAGTGCAGGCCGTGGGGCAGCGCGGCGATCTCGTGGCGTTCCTCGGCCAGGGTGATCGCGTCCAGCACCCCGTTGGGCAGCACGTCGTGCGGTTCGGCGTCGATGCCGACCGAACGGACCGCGCCGGCGCGGCCCACCACCGCCCCGCGGTAGCCCGTGCAGTGAGTGAGGCTGCCCACCACGCCGTCGGGCCAGCAGGGTTCCCCCTTGTCGCCCTTGAGGATCGGCACCGGCGGCACGCCGAGCTGACCCAGCGCGGTACGGGCGCAGTGCCGCACGGTGATGAACTCGTTGCGCCGCTTGGCGACCGACTTGGCGATCAACGGCTCCTCTTCGGGCAGCGGGGCCAAACCGGGCGGGTCGGTGTACAGCTCCGAATACGCGAGGTCCTGCGACACCGTCTCTGGCAGCACCGCCGACACCAGCATGCGCGTCGTCATCGGGACTGCCGCTGCCGCACTCGTTCCCGGAACTTGGCGGCCTGCTCGCGCATCTGGGGGGTGATGTCGAAGTGGCCGCCGAAGGCGTTGAGGTAGCCGGGCGGGTACTGGGGGTCGGGCAGCACCTGGCGCAGCCAGCTGTAGGGCGTGCGACGCCGCCACTCCCGCGGGTAGCCCACCGACACCTCCTCGAAGCGCACGTCGTCGTACCAGGTGGTGCGTGGAATGTGCAGGTGGCCGTAGACCGAGCACACGGCGTTGTAGCGGGTGTGCCAGTCGGCGGTCTTGGTGGTCCCGCACCACAGCGCGAACTCCGGGTAGAACAACGCGTCACAGGGGTCGCGCACCAGCGGGAAATGGTTGACCAACACGGTCGGCGTCATCCAGTCGAGCTGTTCGAGCCGGGCGCGGGTCTTGGCCAGCCGCTCCCGGCACCAGGCGTCGCGGGTGGCGTAGGGCTCCGGCGACAACAGGAACTCGTCGGTGGCCACCACGTTGGCCTCCCGCGCGATCGTCAGGCCCTCGGCCTTGGTCGTGGCCCCCTCCGGCAAAAAGCTGTAGTCGTAGAGCAAGAACATCGGCACGATCGTGGCCGGGCCGCCGCGTTCGGTCCACACCGGGAACGGATGCTCGGGCGTGACCACGCCCATCTGGTCGCACATGGTGACCAGGTAGTCGTAGCGGCTTCGCCCGAAGATCTGCCTGGGATCCCGGTTGGTGGTCCACAGCTCGTGGTTGCCCGGCACCCAGATCACCTTGGCGAACCGCCGTCGCAGCAGGTCGAGCGTCCAGTGGATCTCGTCGGTGCGTTCGGCGACGTCGCCCGCGACGATCAGCCAGTCGTCCGGGGACGACGGGTGCAGCGACTCGGCGATCGGTTTGTTGCCCAGGTGCCCGGTGTGCAGGTCGGACACCGCCCACAGGGTGGGTTGGGGGGCAGGTTGCCCCCCGCTCGTCGATTCCTGCCCGGCCATGACCAACCAGCCTAACGACCCGCGCCGCGCGAGCCGGGCCGCGCCCGGCCGGTACCCGGGTTCGGCCGTGACGGCGACCACGCGACTTGTACACTCCCGGGCAAGGACCGCCGAGGGCATCAGGGGGTGTCGTGTTCGCCAACGTGCGTCTGATGGGGGCGCTGGGGGCAGTGCTCACAGCGGTCATAGGCGGTGCGCTGGGCTGGCAGGGCACCGCGGACGCGCCGGGCGCGCACGGGCTCGAGGGGCCCGTGCAGCTGCGGTCGACGGGCCTGCCGCTGGAAACGACCATGAAGAGCCCGATCGTGGCGACCACCGACCCGCGGCCGTTCGACGCGTGCGAGGACATCCCGTTCGGCGCCCTGCAACGGCTGGGCCTGGCGTTCACCCCGCCCGAACACGAGGACGGCCTGCGCTGCCACTTCGACGCGGGCAATTATCAGCTGGCCGTGGAACCCATCATCTGGCGCACCTACGCGCAAACCCTGCCCCCGGATGCCGTCGAGACCACGATCGCCGGACACCGCGCCGCGCAGTACTGGGTGCTGAAGCCGACCTATCACAACGACTTCTGGTACCGGTCCTGCATGGTCGTGCTGAAGACCAGCTACGGCGTGATCCAGCAGGCGCTGTACTACTCGACCGTCTACTCCGACCCCGACGTCGACTGCATGGCGACCAACCTGCAGCGCGCCAACGACCTCGCCCCGTACTACAAGTTCTAATCGGGCCCGACCGCGCCCCCGTGGCAATAGCCTGGGCACCGTGAGCACCACAGCGGCCCGCCGCCCCCAGCCCCGCCTGCGCGCCCTGACCAGGCATGTCGGCGAGCGTGCCCTGACCCGGCTACTGGGTCTGCCGCCCGCGAGCACCGACTACACCGTGAACCGCGTCGAGATCCCGATGCGCGACGGAACGCGGCTGCTGGCCGACCACTACGCCCCGGCCACAACCGACCCGGCGGGCACGCTGCTGGTGCGCGGGCCCTATGGGCGCCAGTTCCCCTTCTCCACGGCGTTCGCCGGGCCGTACGCCGCGCGGGGCTATCACGTCGTGCTGCAGAGCGTGCGCGGCACGTTCGGGTCGGGCGGGGAGTTCGAACCGATGGTCAACGAGGCCGCCGACGGCGCCGACACGGCCGCCTGGCTGCGCGAGCAGCCGTGGTTCACCGGCCACTTCGCCACCGTCGGTGTGTCGTACCTGGGTTACACCCAGTGGGCGCTGCTGCAGGATCCGCCGCCGGAACTGGCCGCGGCCGTCATTACCGCCGGCCCCCACGATTTCAACGCCGCGGTGTGGGATACCGGCTCGTTCACCGTCAACGACTTCCTGGGCTGGAGCAACCTGGTCTCCCACCAGGAGGACGCCCAGCGCGTTCGGACCGTGCTCCGCCAGTTGCAGGCCAACCACAAGGTCGCGCAGGCGGCCGCCGTCCTGCCGATGGGGGCCGGGGCGCGGACCCTGCTGGGTGAGGGCGCGCCGTGGTTCGAGTCGTGGGTCGAACACGGCGACCCGACGGATCCGTTCTGGGACGCGCTGCGGTTCACCGAGGCGCTGGAGCGCGTGAGGGTACCCGTGCTGCTGGTGGGCGGCTGGCAGGACATCTTCCTGCGCCAGACCCTGCAGCAGTACGCGCACCTGCGCGACAGGGGGGTCGATGTCGCGCTCACGGTCGGGCCGTGGACGCACGCGCAGCTGCTCACCAGGGGGCTGGGCGCCAACATCAGGGAATCCCTGGACTGGCTCGGCACCCACCTGGGCAGCGCACCAGCGCCGCGCCGGCCAAGCCCGGTCCGCGTCTGCGTCACCGGACAGGGCTGGCGCGCCCTCGCCGACTGGCCGCCCGCCACCACCGACCGCGCGCTGTACCTGCGGCCGGGCGGCCACCTGGGCGAGACGGCACCCACCGACCTGGCGGGGGTGCCCCCGGCGACGTTCCGCTACGACCCCACCGACCCGACGCCGACCGTCGGCGGTCCGCTGCTGTCGCCGGGCGCCGGTTACCGCGACGACAGCCGGCTGGCGGCGCGCGACGACGTGCTGGCCCTCACCAGTGCCGCCCTCATCCACGACCTGTGCGTGTACGGGAACCCGGTGGTCGAGCTGGCGCACACCTCGGACAACCCGCACGTGGACCTTTTCGTGCGGGTGAGCGAGGTGGACGTCAACGGCCGGTCCCGCAACGTCAGCGAGGGCTACCGGCGGCTGGACGCGCCGGACACGTCGGCCGACACGGTCATCGTCGAACTCGACGGGATCGCCATGTGCTTCCGGGCCGGCTCACGCATCCGCCTCCTGATCGCCGGCAGCTGTTTTCCCCGCTACGCGCGCAACCTGGGCACCGGCGAACCGGCGCTGACCGGCGAGCGGTCCGAGGCGGCCACCCACGCGGTGCACTACGGGCGGTCCCGGCTGCTGCTGCCGGTAGGCAACCCGGTTAGCGCGGCGTGACCGGCGGTTGGTCCCGAACCTGCTGCGCGTCGACCCGCATTGCTTGCATTACCGGCGGTTTATCGGCAGCGCGTCGATCACCAGCCAACGCCCTTTTTCTTTGGCAAGCAGCACCTGCAGCGCGATCACGGTGTGATGGGCGTCGATGTCGGGCCTACTTTGGGTGCCCCGCATCAGCACCGCCACCCGGGCCGCCGACTGGTTGATACCCTCCACGCCGGCCGCGACGAACTCGACGTCGGCGCTGACCATGTTCTTGGCCATCGCGGCAGTGGCCTTGCTGTAGCGCTGTTTGAACGCGTTGAACCGCCCGGGCGCCATCAAAGCCGCGGCGCGGTTCAGGGATGCGTTCGGATCCAAGGGCGAAAATGACGACGTTGCCTCTGCCATGGCGGTGGCGATCCGCACCACCTCCAACGAGTCCTTGTCGACATCGCGGCTTGGCGAGATCACCCGGACGTACCCGACGGCGACCGTCGCGGCGACCGCACCGGTCATCAGCGTGGCGACGATCAGTCGGATCCAGGGATTGGCGTCATCGGTTCCCATGGTCACCGAACCACGTTTGAACCAGACGACATTTGCGACCACCGATGCGACCACCAGCAGTGTCAGCGCCGAACAGACCGCGGCCCACCACGCCGGCCAGCGGAGAATCATCCCGATCGCCACCAGCGCGGCGAGGACAACCGAGGGAGCGATCACGTCGAACGCGATCGCCCGCCAGAGGTTGCGCCGAACAAGCACGCCGGACAGCTTCCGTAGCTTCGTCATTCAACCGTCACCATTCTGGAGATCAGGAGTTTGCCGCCGACATTGCTGACGTCAAGCAACAGGTTCCAGGGCATCCTCTGCGGCTTGGGACTTCCGTCTTGGCTGACCGATGCGGCAATCACCATGACCGTGTCCGTGCGGGTGGCTTGGTTCGGCGGTGCGGGAGCCGGCGGTGCGGGAGCCGGCGATGCGGACTTCTCGGTGGCAGCGTCATGTTCTGCACGCGACTGCGGGGGTTCGATGGCCACCGCTTCGATTCGCCCGACGCTGTGAATGTGTTTGTGCAGCACTTCGCGATAGGGCTGCAACTCCGCGTCGAAATCCGCGTTGAGCGCTCCGGTGGTCCGCTCGCGCAGATGCCGGAAGTTGGCGTCGAGATCGCCGCCGGTGGTGGAGATGAACGTACGAGCCCATTCGGCGGCAGCGGTCATGACGCGCGCCTTGTAGTCGTGTTCGTTGGCGGCCCGCCGATACGCCGACCACAGGAACAGCCCCAGCACGATGAGGGCAACCGACGCCAACACCAGGATCGTGGACGCGATTCCATATCCGGAGAACACCGGAGTCGGCCTGGGTTCGCCGTCGCCGTCGAGGGATCGGCCCCCGCCCGAGGATGCATCCGCGGGGCTGTCATCGGCGCGGGGCTCCGCGCCGGCCACGTCGGCTCCATCCGAGAGTTCGGAGCCCGATCTCTCCACGGGTACATCAGCGGCTTCGCCCATCCCCACACGCTATCAGTGCGGAGAATGAGTTGGGCCGCAAAGCAAGTGGCGATCCAGGGGCAACTCGCAACGCGTGTGCCGCGGAAAGGGTTTACCCGTCGTTTTCCGGCCGCGCCCCGGTCCGGCTCGGGTGCGCAACACATTTGAGCGCGGCGGCGGCCATCGCTGCTCTGCCACCTGCGGGATTTACGCCGCCGGGGTGACGATGACGGTGATGGTGTCGACACCGGGATCGGAGGCGACGACCAGTTGGGGGGCGTCGGCCGCCGACGTGACGGCGCCTCCGGTGACGTCCACGGTGTATCCGTTGGGGAACTCCACCGGCGGGGTGGAGATGATGGTGTCCGAGCCCGCGGCGAAGTTGCCGGAACCGCCGGCTTCTGCGGTGGAGTAGGTGAATTCGAAGACGCCGTTGTTGAACGACCACGAATCCGGCGTCCCCGAGATCACCTGGGCATACGGAGCGGAAAGCAGGTCCAGATTGGCGGTGTTGACGTTACTGCCGGTCAGCGGCTCAGATAGGTTCTTGATCAGCCACTCCGTGGCCGCCGACGTGGAGGTGATGTCGTTCTGACCTGTCAGGGCCCACTCGGTCCAGCCGATCAGGTCTTTATCGGCGACCTCCATGACAGGCTGGATCTCTGCCAGGTTGTTCGTGGCGCCGAATTCGGTCATGAAGGCTGGGATGTCATGTGCCTGAGCGTAATTCACGGCGTTTTGCGCGATGACGCCGACCAGCGGCAGGCAGCCGATGCCCGGCACGCTGAATTGACAGTAGTCGTGGAACGACAGGGCGGTGTTGGAGACGTCCAGGGCGCCCAGGTGGATGGGCGACATGAAGGTGGAGGTGACGCTGGGTTCGTAGAAGATCGTGGTGCTCGGGTCGACGGCGCGGATTGCTTCACCGACCTGATCGTAGAACGGGGTCAGCTGCTGCTGCTCGAAGAACGGGTCGCCCAGGACAGCCAGCGGCCATTGCGAACCCGGGTTCGGTTCGTTCATGATCTCGATCCCGGCCACATCCGAGTTGCCGTTGAAGTTGGCGGCAACGTATTCGGCCATCTGCGCGTAGTTGTCCTCCAATCCGATGCCGTTGGAGGCGTCGGCGTTGCCCCAGAACGCATCCCAGGCATGCAGTTCCGCGGGATCGAGGAACTCGTTGGCCGGGAACGGCAGGTTGAGGTTGAGCGCCCCCGCATCCGTCGCCCACGTCGGCATGCCTTCGCCACCGAAGCTGGTGCTGTAGGCGTCCTGGTGCATGTCGATGATGGTGTAGATGTCGTGCTGGCCCAGGATATTCACGGTCTGGTCGATCGATTCCAGATACGCGGGGTTGTAGACACCGGGTTCGGGCTCCAGATCCGACCAAATGATGCCCAGCCGCACCACGTTGTAGCCGTGGTCCTCCAAGAACTGCGCATCGGCGTTGTCGAAGCCCAAAGCGGAGGGCGTACCCGGCGGCAGCTTGTCGATCAGGTTGTACCCGTGCAGTTCGACGACCTGGCCGTCGCTGTTGATGAGGTAGTTGCCGTCGGCGCTGATGGTCGGCAGGGTGCCGGCGGTTTCGTTGCCCGGCGCGGTGGTCAGGCCGAAATCGCCGACCATGCCGTGAAAGCCCAACACGCCCGCATTGCCGCCGGCGCCGCCCAGAGCGGGCAACACACCGGCCGAAGCATCCGCGCCGCTGTTGCCCGCGGCACCACCGTCACCACCGAAACCGAACAATGCCGCGGTGCTGCCGCCGTCACCGCCGGCACCCCCCGCGGCCCCGTCAACACCGTTGCCTCCCGCACCACCGTTACCGCCGTCACCGAACAGCAGGTGGGCGCCGGCCCCACCTGCTGTT
>NZ_VMQU01000430.1 GCF_007714205.1 Mycobacterium helveticum
GCGCTGCAGCCGCGGTCCTTGGCGTACAGGACGATCCGCTGGGCCGGGGAAGCCAGGCGTTTGGTGTGGTACAGCGCCAGGGTTTTGCCGTGGTCGAAGATGGCCAGGTAGTGATGGGCGTGGCGGGCCAGGCGGATGACATCGCTCATCGGCAGGATCGTGCCGCCGCCGGTGAGGGCGTGTCCGGCGGCGGCTTCGAGTTCGGCCAGGGTGGT
>NZ_VMQU01000431.1 GCF_007714205.1 Mycobacterium helveticum
TGCTCGGCCTCCAACGAGGCGGCCTGCGCGCGGATCGTGGCGCCGTGAGCGTCCACATCCCCGAACGAGTAATTGATCGACATCGCACTAATCTCCTAACGCCCGCAAGCCCTAGCTGCCGAGGATCTGCTGCGAGGCCTGCTCTTGCTGCTCGTAGTTGCTGGCGTCGCGGATCAACCCGTCACGCACCCCGTGGAGCATGTTCACGATGTT
>NZ_VMQU01000432.1 GCF_007714205.1 Mycobacterium helveticum
TCGTTGTCATAAAGAAAGACCGGTGTGGGCGAGGAAGGCGAAACACAGCTCGTAGTTGGAGCCGACGCGGGTCAGTCTTGACTCGGCGGCGGCCTGGGCCTCGTCGATGGTGTCGGGGCACAGGTTGGCCAGGTCTACGGATTTGATGTTGCCCCAGACCATCTCGATGGGGTTGAGGTCGTGGGCGTAGCCCGGTAGCCGTTCGACGGTCAG
>NZ_VMQU01000433.1 GCF_007714205.1 Mycobacterium helveticum
TCACCGTGGCCCGATCGGCCGGGGTGTAGATCGGTGGGCGACCCGAACGTGGTGCGTCGGCCAGACCGTCGATGCCTGTGTCGTGGAACCGGGCCCGCCACTTGCGGGCGGTGTCCACGCAGATGCCGAGCTCGTCGGCGATCGCCGCGTTCGACGCGCCGTCGGCAGCCAGCAACACGATCAATGCCCGCAGCACCAGCTTTTGCGGG
>NZ_VMQU01000434.1 GCF_007714205.1 Mycobacterium helveticum
TTTCCCTTGCACGAAGGGCATTTCCGTGTCACGACACAGCCATCACCCACATCAGGCTGAAAAATCAGGGTCAGACTTCCGCTGAAGCTTTGAGCGGTGTCGGAAAAGCCGCACAAGGACGAACTTTGGGTTCTATTGCCATGAATGTGGGTCGGGTGGGGTGTGCTATGTCTCGCGTGGCGTGACGGTCTGGGCGCACGGGCA
>NZ_VMQU01000435.1 GCF_007714205.1 Mycobacterium helveticum
GCACCGTCGATGGTTACTGGATGACGTCAAAGATTGGCTGGAATCGACTCGGGTGTAGAGCGATTCGCCCTCACCCAACTACTTAGCACAACCGCTGTCAACGGCGGCCGAAAATTGACCCCTTTTCGACGGGGTGGGTTCTACTCAACGTCGCAACACCGACGGATCACTCGAGACTAACAGGGCAGCGAATAGATCGGCGG
>NZ_VMQU01000436.1 GCF_007714205.1 Mycobacterium helveticum
CACTTGCGTTTCTGTGGTCACTGGGCGGCCGGTTTTGTCGGTGGGTGCGCATAGTGTCGCGGTGTGGGTATCGATCGGGAGGCGTTGACGGCGGATTTCGCCGCCGTGGACGCCGCCGTGGACCGACTGCTCGGTCATGACTGCGAGGCGTTGACCACCCCGGAGTTGTTGGCGTGGCTGGCCCGGGTGGAAAAGGTGCGCCG
>NZ_VMQU01000043.1 GCF_007714205.1 Mycobacterium helveticum
ATCAGTTCGATCAAAACTCCCTTGGCCGTGAACCCGAATGCCCAGCTCCGGGGCGGATCATCGTCGATCACGTCGTAAGAGATGTGTCTCGCCGAGGGCCGGGACGCCGAGATCGCCGAACGATTGTCGAAACTCGCTGCGGGACAGCGGAAATGACGGCCCATCCAGTAGTGTGCTGCGGGCGGCCACTCGCGCTGCTCGTCGACGAGGGGCCCGGCGGCGACCTCACCATCATTGGGGATCCAGAAACCTCCCAAACCATCATCGCGGCCGCCCCGGAGGGCCGAGTTTGTCGCGATTCGCGGACCCCTCCGGGCGTGCCCTCCCGCCGGGGCCTTTTGCGTGCGCAGGACGCTCCAGAGACTCAGCTGAGCTTTCCACGCTCCTGCGGGCAGTACGCGTCGATAGCGACATCTATCATCTGCGACAACCGAGGGTAGGTGACGCTCGGGTCTTGCGAGTGCATGTCCTCATAGATGTCCAAGCGGGTGGACCCGTGCTCAAGTCCCAAACACACCCCGCGACCCCAATGCTCTGCCAAGTCCCAGTCATCGGTGCCGGGAAATCCGGGGATCGCCCGAACGCCGGCGCGGAACCGCTCATCTGGTGTGGGCGCGGCGGCGTGGTGCGCCCACAGATACCAGGACGTCCCGGCCACGATCAGCACAGCAATGACTGCGACGGCGAACAGGATTGGCGACGCGGCGGCGAACGCGGCACGCCACGATGCGTCAACGACTGCGGGGGGCGGCTCGGCGTCGTCATCGTCGTCGCTCCAAGCCCGCGGCCTCGCAGTCCGCGTCACCGGGGGAACAACAGCCGTCTCATCGGGTGCCCCAATCGCGGTGGGGTCTGCGTCGTCGCTCATTTCACCGCGCCCCCGCAGCCGCCCGGCGGTGCGGGCTGCGGAACTGGCCCGTTATCGGGGTCGATAACGCATGACATGCCCAGATCGGCTGGCTCGCTCTGGCCGGGCACCATGATCGGCAGCGAGTACGCGCCGCCTGCCATCAGCTTGTGCCAGTAGGAGCCGTCGGGGTAATGCTCCCCGTCGCAATAGCCGCCCATGAGCACGTTGCCGGCGCCGCCGCCGGGGCAGTAGTCGCGCAACGGGTCGGGCATGTGTGGGTCGGGCGCGGCGTGCGCGGGCCACGTGGTGATGCAAGCCGCGCCCGCGGCGACAGTCGCAGCGGCCAGGATCGAGACAAGTCGATTCATGATCGACCACCTTTCAGACTGACGTGTTTAGCAAACCTGCAGATTGTGGCTCACGCAAGTGCCCGGCTGGCGTAACTCGTCGGCGAGGGGTAGCGCACGCCCACCGCAGGAAAGCCGCTCCTCATCGCGCCGACCCGCTGCACGTCAACGTACTCAACGGGGGCGGTAAGGACGCCGACCCGGCGCCCAGTGGCTCAACGAGAGTCCCCCCCGCGACTGGTGCGCAGGGGGGACAGACGACAGCCCATTCGATGACCGGCGCAGTCACCGCCAGCCCGGGGCTGATCTGATCATTTGGCCCACCCTTCGAGCAGGTCGGCAGCTTCGATGAGTGCTGCGGCCAGGACGCGGGCCTCCGCGCCGCTCACGGCCAGCCGCTCGAACGCCTCTCCATGTTCGCCGAGCTCGTCGATGTAGACCTTCGCATCGGCAACGTCCTGCCGCGCAAAGATCGTCCCGTCGGCGCGCTGACTGGCCACCGCGGAGACGAGCAGGCGGGTGCCTGGGAGGAGCCGTCGCGGCGTGGTGACTACGCGTAGACCGTCCTCCCAGTCGGTGAGGACCTCACTGCCGGCGGGGAGGGGGACGTTGGGGGTGTTGGTTGCTAGTTGTGCGTATCTTGCGCGGGATTGCATCTGCGCTGGTCAGATGGTGCCCCCGGCAGGATTCGAACCTGCGGCCTTCTGCTCCGGAGGCAGACGCTCTATCCCCTGAGCTACGGGGGCGCACCTGACAAGATGTTGCGCCGTTGGGCCCCGACAGCCTAACGCATTCCGGCGACCGCTTCGTCACCGCGATGGATGGCGGGAGCGCCCGAGCCAATAGGATGGACGCTCGTGACCCCCGTCGACCTGGCCGAGCTGCTCAAGACCACCGCCGCCGCGGTGCTGGCCGAGCACGGGCTCGACGCCGCCGCGCTGCCGGCGGCGGTCGCCGTGGAGCGTCCGCGCAACCCCGAGCACGGCGATTACGCGAGCAACCTGGCGCTGCAGCTCGCCAAGTTGGTCGGCGCCAACCCGCGTGAGCTGGCCGGATGGCTGGCCGCGGCGCTGGCGCGCAACGACGGCATCGCGCAAGCCGAGGTGGCCGGTCCGGGCTTCATCAACATGCGCCTCGAGGCCTCGGCGCAAGCCGTCGTCGTCACCAACGTGATCGACGCCGGCGACACCTTCGGCTACTCCGACGACCTGGCCGGGCAGAAGATCAACCTCGAGTTCGTCTCGGCCAACCCGACCGGACCGATCCACATCGGCGGCACCCGCTGGGCCGCCGTCGGGGATGCGCTGGGCCGGCTGCTGTCCAGCCAGGGCGCCGACGTGGAGCGCGAATACTATTTCAACGACCACGGCGCCCAGATCGACCGGTTCGCCAACTCGTTGATCGCCGCGGCCAAGGGCGAGCCCGCCCCCGAAGACGGCTACGCCGGCGACTACATCACCGACATCGCCGCGCACGTGCTGGCCAAGGCGCCCGACGCGTTGAGCCTGCCCGAACCCGAGATGCGCGAGACCTTCCGCGAAATCGGCGTCGACCTGATGTTCACCCACATCAAGGAGTCGCTGCACGAGTTCGGCACCGACTTCGACATCTACACCCACGAAGACTCGATGCACACCAGCGGCCGCGTCGAGGAGGCCATCACCCGGCTGCGCCAGACCGGCAACATCTACGAGAAGGACGGCGCAAGCTGGTTGCGCACCAGCGCTTTCGGTGACGACAAGGACCGCGTCGTGATCAAGAGCGACGGCAAGCCGGCCTACATCGCCGGCGACATCGCCTACTACCTGGACAAGCGGCAGCGCGGCTTCGACCTGTGCATCTACATGCTCGGCGCCGATCACCACGGCTACATCGCGCGCCTGAAGGCCGTGGCCGCCGCCTTCGGGGAGGACCCGGCCACCGTCGAGGTGCTCATCGGGCAGATGGTCAACCTGGTCCGCGACGGCCAGCCGATGAAGATGAGCAAGCGGGCCGGCACCGTGATCACCCTCGACGACCTGGTCGAGGCGATCGGCGTCGACGCGGCGCGCTACAGCCTGACCCGCTCCTCGGTGGACACTCCGATCGATATCGACCTGGCGCTGTGGTCCTCGGCGTCGAACGAAAACCCGGTCTACTACGTGCAATACGCGCACGCCCGACTTTCGGCGCTGGCCCGCAACGCCGCCGAGCTCGGCCTGGTGCCCGACACCGCCCACCTCGAGCTGCTCACCCACGACAAGGAGGGCACGCTGCTGCGCAGCCTCGGCGAATTCCCCCGGGTGCTCAAGACGGCGGCCGCCCTGCGCGAACCGCACCGGGTCTGCCGGTACCTGGAAGACCTGGCCGGTGACTACCACCGGTTCTATGACTCGTGCCGCGTGTTGCCGCAGGGCGACGAACAGCCCACCGACCTGCACACCGCGCGGCTTGCCCTGTGCCAGGCCACCCGCCAGGTCATCGCCAACGGACTGGCGATCCTGGGCGTCGGCGCACCGGAGCGCATGTGACCGTGCATCCCGCCGGTCCCCGGCATGCCGAAGAGACCCGCCACCCGGGCAGCCCACCGCGGCCGCAGTCGCCCGAAGAGCTGCTGCGCCTGGCGCCGAACGTGTGGCCGCGCAACACCATTCGCGACGCGACCGGCGTCGTCAACATCGCCGGCGTGCCGGTGACCGAGCTCGCCCGCGAGTACGGGACGCCGCTGTTCGTCGTCGACGAGGACGACTTCCGCTCACGCTGCCGGGAGATGGCGGCGGCCTTCGGCGGCGGGGGCAACGTGAACTACGCCGCCAAGGCCTTCCTGTGCGGCGAGATCGCGCGCTGGGTCGACGAGGAGGGCCTGTCCCTGGACGTGTCCACCGGCGGGGAGCTGGCCGTGGCGCTGCACGCGAACTTTCCCCCGGAGCGGATCACCCTGCACGGCAACAACAAATCGGTCGCCGAACTCACCGACGCCGTCAAGGCGGGGGTGGCGCACGTCGTCGTCGACTCGATGACCGAGATCGAGCGCCTCGACGGGGTCGCGGCGGAGGCCGGTGTGGTCCAGGACGTCTTCGTGCGCCTGACCGTCGGCGTGGAGGCGCACACCCACGAGTTCATCTCCACCGCCCACGAGGACCAGAAGTTCGGGCTGTCGGTGGCCAGCGGCGCGGCGATGGCCGCGGTGCGCCGGGTGTTCGCCGCCGATCACCTGCGACTGGTCGGGCTGCACAGCCACATCGGCTCGCAGATCTTCGACGTCGCCGGCTTCGAGATCGCCGCACACCGCGTCATCGGGCTGCTGCGCGAGATCGTCGCCGAGTTCGGCCCGGAGAAGACGGCGCAGCTCTCTACGGTGGATCTTGGTGGCGGCCTTGGTATTTCATATTTGGCGCCCGACGACCCCCCGCCGGTCGCCGAGCTGGCGGCCAAGCTGAGCGCCATCGTGCGCAGCGAGTCGGCGGCCGTGGGCCTGCCCACGCCGCGGCTGGTGGTCGAGCCCGGACGGGCCATCGCCGGACCGGGCACCATCACGCTCTACGAGGTCGGCACGGTCAAAGACGTCGACGTGAGCGCCACGGCGAACCGGCGTTACGTCAGCGTCGACGGCGGCATGAGCGACAACATCCGCACCGCGCTCTACGGCGCCGAGTACGACGCCCGGCTGGCCTCGCGGGCCAGCGATGCGCCGGCGGTGCAGGCCCGCATCGTGGGGAAACACTGCGAAAGCGGTGATATCGTCGTGCGCGACGCCTGGGTGCCCGGCGATCTGCAGCCCGGCGATCTGCTTGCGGTGGCCGCGACCGGAGCTTATTGCTATTCGCTCTCGAGCCGCTACAACATGATCGGTCGGCCGGCCGTGGTCGGGGTGCGCGCCGGGCGGGCCCGCCTGATCCTGCGCCGGGAGACGGTCGACGATCTGCTGAGTCTGGAAGTGAGGTGAACGACCTGTGCCCGGTGAAAAGCCAGTCGGCGTAGCGGTACTCGGGTTGGGCAACGTCGGCAGCGAAGTCGTGCGCATCATCGAGACCAGCGCCGAAGACCTCGCGGCCCGCATCGGCGCCCCGCTGCTGCTGCGCGGCATCGGCGTGCGCCGCGTGGCCGCCGACCGCGGCGTCCCCGTCGAGTTGCTCACCGACAACGTCGAAGAACTCGTCTCGCGCGAGGACGTCGACATCGTCGTGGAGGTGATGGGCCCGGTCGAGCCGGCGCGCAAGGCGATCCTGACCGCGCTCGAGCACGGCAAGTCCGTCGTCACCGCGAACAAGGCGTTGCTGTCGATCTCCACCGGCGAACTGGCGCAGGCCGCCGAAACCGCCAACGTCGACCTGTATTTCGAGGCGGCCGTCGCGGGCGCGATCCCGGTCATCCGCCCGCTCACCCAGTCGCTGGCCGGCGACACGGTGCTGCGGGTGGCCGGAATCGTCAACGGCACCACCAACTACATCCTGTCCGCGATGGACAGCACCGGCGCCGACTACGGCAGCGCACTGGCCGACGCCAGCGCGCTGGGTTACGCCGAGGCCGATCCCACGGCCGACGTGGAGGGCTACGACGCCGCGGCCAAGGCCGCGATCCTGGCCTCCATCGCCTTCCACACCCGGGTGACCGCCGACGACGTGTACCGCGAGGGCATCACCAAGATCACCCCCGACGACTTCGCCTCCGCGCGGTCCCTGGGCTGCACCATCAAGCTGCTGTCGATCTGCGAGCGTGTCACCACCGCCGACGGCCAGGAGCGGGTGTCGGCGCGCGTCTACCCGGCGCTGGTGCCCCTGTCGCATCCGCTCGCCACGGTCAACGGCGCCTTCAACGCCGTGGTGGTCGAGGCCGCGGCGGCGGGCCGGCTGATGTTCTACGGTCAGGGTGCGGGCGGGGCGCCCACGGCCTCGGCGGTGACCGGCGACCTGGTGATGGCCGCGCGCAACCGGGTGCTGGGCAGCCGGGGACCCAAGGAGTCCAGGTACGCCCAACTCCCCATCGCCCCAATGGGTTTGATCACAACCCGCTATTACCTGAGCATGGACGTCGCCGACAAGCCCGGCGTCTTGTCCACGGTGGCCGCGGAATTCGCCAAGCGCGAGGTGAGCATCGCCGAGGTTCGCCAGGAAGGCGTGGCCGACCAGGGTGGGCGGCGCGTCGGCGCCCGGATCGTGGTGGTCACCCACACCGCGACCGACGCCGCACTGTCCGAAACCGTAGAAGCGCTCGCCGATCTGGACGTCGTGCAGAGGGTGGCCAGCGTGTTGAGGTTGGAAGGAACCAGCCTGTGAGCATTCCACGGATGGCCCAGTCGGCCACCCACGTGCCGTGGCCGGGAGTGATCGCGGCCTACCGCGACCGGTTGCCGGTTGCGGCCGACTGGACCCCGGTCACGTTGCTCGAGGGCGGGACCCCGCTGATCTCGGCCCCCCGACTCTCGGAGCTGACCGGGTGCACGGTGCATCTCAAGGTCGAGGGCCTCAACCCGACCGGCTCCTTCAAGGACCGCGGCATGACGATGGCGGTGACCGACGCGGTGGCCCGCGGCCAGCAGGCCGTGCTGTGCGCCTCGACCGGGAACACCTCGGCCTCGGCCGCCGCCTACGCCGCGCGCGCCGGCATCACCTGCGCGGTGCTGATCCCGCAGGGCAAGATCGCCATGGGCAAGCTCGCGCAGGCCGTCATGCACGGCGCGAAGATCATCCAGATCGACGGCAACTTCGACGACTGCCTGGAACTGGCCCGCAAGATGACCGCCGACTTCCCGACGATCTCGCTGGTCAACTCGGTCAACCCGGTGCGCATCGAGGGCCAGAAGACCGCGGCCTTCGAGATCGTCGACGCGCTGGGCCGCGCACCCGACGTCCACTCGCTGCCCGTCGGCAACGCCGGGAACATCACCGCCTACTGGAAGGGCTACCGGGAGTACCACCAGGAGGGCGTGATCGACGCGCTGCCCCGCATGCTGGGCACCCAGGCCGCCGGCGCGGCGCCCCTGGTGCTCGGCAAGCCGGTGCGCCATCCCGAGACCATCGCGACCGCGATCCGCATCGGCGCACCGGCATCCTGGACGGCGGCCGTCGAGGCGCAGCAGCAATCGAAGGGCCGGTTCCTGGCCGCCACCGACGAGGAGATCCTGGCCGCCTACCACCTGGTGGCCGGCTCCGAAGGCGTCTTCGTCGAGCCGGCGTCGGCGGCCAGCATCGCCGGGCTGCTCAAGGCCGTCGAGGACGGCTGGGTGGCCCGCGGGTCGACCGTGGTGTGTACGGTCACGGGCAATGGGCTCAAGGACCCCGACACCGCGCTGAAAGACATGCCGTCCGTGTCGCCGGTGCCCGTGGATCCCGTGCTCGTCGTCGAGAAGTTGGGACTGGCCTGACGGTGACTGCCATGCTGCCCGCGGGCGTGGTGGCGAGCGCCGTGGTGTCGGCTTCCAGCGCCAACCTGGGTCCCGGCTTCGACAGCATCGGTCTCGCGCTGAGCCTTTGCGACGAGGTGGTCGTGGAGACAACGGATTCCGGCCTGCGGGTGCTGGTCGAGGGGGAAGGCGCCGACTCGCTGCCGCGTGGCCCCGAACACCTGGTGGTCCGCGCGGTCCGACGCGGTCTGCAGGTCGCCGGCGTCGACGCCCCGGGGCTGGTGGTCCGCTGCCGCAACGCCATCCCGCACTCCCGCGGTCTGGGCTCGTCGGCGGCGGCGGTGGTCGGCGGCCTTGCTGCAGCCAACGGCCTTGTCGCGCAGACGGATTCAGCTCCGCTGACGGATGCGCAGCTGGTCCAGTTGGCCTCGGAGTTCGAGGGTCACCCCGACAACGCCGCGGCCGCGGTGTTGGGCGGTGCGGTGGTCTCCTGGGTGGACCGCGCCGGTGCTGTTCCCGCCTATTCGGCGGTGCCGCTGCGGCTTCATCCGCGGATCCGCCTGTTCTGCGCGATCCCCGAGATGCGCTCGTTGACCGCCGAGACCCGGGTGTTGCTGCCCGCCCACGTCAGCCACGACGACGCGAGCTTCAACGTCAGCCGCGCCGCGCTGCTGGTGGTCGCGCTTACCGAACGGCCGGATTTGCTGCTGGTGGCCACCGAAGACCTGCTCCACCAACCCCAACGCGCCTCGGCGATGCCCGCCTCGGCGGAATATCTGCGGCTGCTGCGGCGTCATAACGTCGCAGCGGCGCTTTCCGGGGCTGGTCCGTCACTGATCGCACTCAGCACAGGGGCGCAGCTGCCCTGGCAAGCGGTGGAATACGGGGCCGCAAACGGTTTCACCGTCACCGAGATGACCGCCGGCGACGCAGTTCGCTGGGGCCCGGGGGTCACCGTCGCCCGTTGAGCCCCGGCGCGGCCAGGGGGGTTTGCTTGCTTCCGGCCAGGATGCGGGCTATCCTCGGCATCGTCCAGCAATCGCAGCATCTGCATCTGCATCCATACTGCCTTGCCGCTAGGACACCACCAATTCTTCTCGTGGACGAGGTCGCCGTTTCTCACGCCGATCCTGGCACTGATCCCGGCGATCACCGTTGCAGAGTCGACGATTGGGCGCACTCGGCAATTCGAGCCACGTGCGCGACGAACCCCCTTATGACGTGATCAGCGGGGGAAGAAAGGAAATCCGTGACTGATACGGACCTCATCACGGCTGGCGAAAGCATCGAGAACGATCACACGTCGAATTCCGTGAACCATGACGCGCCAGCCGTCAAAGCCTCGTCCTCGGGCGGGTCGCTGTCCGCGATGGTGCTGCCCGAGTTGCGCGCGCTGGCTAGCCAAGCCGGCGTCAAGGGCACGTCGGGCATGCGCAAGAATGAACTGATCGCTGCAATCCAGGAACACCGGGGAAAGGCCAACGGCACATCCGCCGGTGGCGGGCCGGCTCCTGAGAACAGCGGTAAATCGGACAACGCTTCCGGCGGCGAAACCGCCACCGCCGAAGCGCCGGCACCCCAGCCGGACCGGAACGATGCGACAACCGAGGCGCCCCGCCGGGAACGCCGCGGCGCGTCCCGCGAAGCCGGAGCCAAAGACCGCAGCCAGGAAGACGAGCGCGACGGCTCGGCTCATGCCGAGGGCAGAGCGGGTGACGCGGCCGACAATCGCCACGAGCGCCGGCGCGACAGCCAAGAGCGCCAACAGAACACGAAGTCCGACGACCGCGGGCGGGACACCGGTGGCGAGCAGGGCAATGACCAGCAGGGCTCGGGCAGCCAACAGTCGCGCGGCTCGAACCAGCAGGACGACGAGGGCGACGGGCGTCAGGGCCGGCGCGGACGCCGCTTCCGGGACCGCAAGCGCCGAAGCGAACGTTCCGGTGACGGCACCGACACCGAACTGCGCGAGGACGACGTCGTCCAGCCGGTGGCCGGGATTCTCGACGTCCTCGACAACTACGCGTTCGTCCGCACCTCCGGGTATCTGGCCGGTCCGCACGACGTCTACGTGTCGATGAACATGGTGCGCAAGAACGGCCTGCGCCGCGGCGACGCGGTGACCGGCGCGGTGCGGGTGCCCCGCGACGGCGAGCAGGCCAACCAGCGGCAGAAGTTCAACCCGCTGGTCCGCCTGGACACCATCAACGGCGGATCGATCGAAGACGCCAAGAAGCGGCCCGATTTCTCCAAGCTGACGCCGTTGTACCCCAACCAGCGGCTGCGTCTGGAAACCACCCCCGACCGGCTGACCACGCGGGTCATCGACCTGATCATGCCGATCGGCAAGGGGCAGCGCGCGCTGATCGTCTCGCCGCCCAAGGCGGGCAAGACGACGATCCTGCAGGACATCGCCAACGCGATCACCAAGAACAACCCGGAATGCCACCTCATGGTCGTGCTCGTCGACGAGCGGCCCGAAGAGGTCACCGACATGACGCGCTCGGTCAAGGGCGAGGTCATCGCCTCGACGTTCGACCGCCCGCCGTCGGACCACACCTCGGTGGCCGAGCTGGCGATCGAACGCGCCAAGCGGCTCGTCGAGCAGGGCAAGGATGTCGTGGTGCTGCTGGACTCGATCACCCGCCTCGGGCGCGCCTACAACAACGCGTCGCCCGCGTCGGGCCGGATTCTCTCCGGTGGTGTCGACTCCACCGCGCTGTATCCGCCGAAGCGCTTCCTGGGCGCCGCGCGCAACATCGAGGAGGGCGGGTCGCTGACCATCATCGCCACCGCGATGGTCGAGACGGGATCCACCGGTGACACGGTGATCTTCGAGGAGTTCAAGGGCACCGGTAACGCCGAGCTCAAGCTGGACCGCAAGATCTCCGAGCGACGGGTGTTCCCCGCGGTCGACGTGAACCCGTCGGGCACCCGCAAGGACGAGCTGCTGCTCTCGCCGGACGAGTTCGCGATCGTGCACAAGCTGCGCCGCGTGCTGTCTGGTCTGGATTCGCACCAGGCCATCGACCTGCTGATGTCGCAGCTGCGCAAGACCAAGACCAACTACGAGTTCCTGGTCCAGGTGTCCAAGACGACGCCCGGCTCCATGGACAACGACTAAAAGGGGCCATCACCGGCCGGTTGGTTCGCGACACATAAACCACCCACACGACA
This sequence comes from Mycobacterium helveticum, assembly GCF_007714205.1. Lineage (GTDB taxonomy): Bacteria > Actinomycetota > Actinomycetes > Mycobacteriales > Mycobacteriaceae > Mycobacterium > Mycobacterium helveticum. Next base: position 10,697 of record NZ_VMQU01000043.1, read on the forward strand.
CGCCGGGTGACGTCGCCGTGGTTTATGTCTCGACGCAGCCCGGTGCGCCGGGAATGCCGGGTTGCACCTCGGTGTTTTGGGGAGGTACCGGTTGACCTGGCATAATCGACGCTCGACAACCCGAAGAGGACAGCATGAAAACTGACATCCATCCCGCCTACGAGCCGACCACGGTGCACTGCGGATGCGGCAACACGTTCGAGACCCGCAGCACCAAGCCGGGCGGCCGCATCGTCGTCGAGGTTTGCTCGCAGTGCCACCCGTTCTACACGGGCAAGCAGAAGATCCTCGACAGCGGCGGCCGCGTGGCCCGCTTCGAGAAGCGCTACGGCAAGCGCAAGGGCGCAGCTGACAAGGCCGACGCGGCCGACAAATAGCTGGCTCACCGACGCCCGGACTGTGTGTGACCCGCACAGGCGGGCGTCGGTTCGTGTCTGCGCCGAACAGCGTGTGGAAGGAGGTGTGACATGACGCAGCCGACCCAGGCGATCGATGTGCTGCTCGCCGAGCATGCCGAGCTCGAGCACCATTTGGCAGATCCGGAGTTGCACAGCAATCCCGGCGAGGCCCGCAAAGCCGGCCGCCGGTTCGCCCGGCTGGCCCCCATCGTCGCCACCCACCGCAAGCTGACGTCGGCGCGGGGCGATCTGGAGACGGCACGCGAACTGGCCGCCGACGACCCGTCGTTCGCCGAGGAGGTCACCGCGCTCGAAGCGCGGGTGGCCGAGTTGGACACCCAGCTGACCGACATGCTGGCGCCCCGCGACCCGCATGACGCCGACGACGTCGTGCTCGAGGTGAAATCCGGCGAGGGTGGCGAGGAGTCGGCGTTGTTCGCCGCCGACCTGGCCAGGATGTATGTCCGCTACGCCGAACGGCACGGCTGGACGGTGGCGGTGCTGGACGAGACGTTCTCGGACCTGGGCGGCTACAAGGACGCGACGCTGGCCATCACCAGCAAGGGCGACACCGTCGACGGGGTCTGGGCGCGGTTGAAGTTCGAAGGCGGGGTGCACCGCGTGCAACGGGTCCCGGTGACGGAGTCCCAAGGCCGCGTGCATACTTCGGCGGCCGGGGTGCTGGTCTATCCGGAGCCCGAGGAAGTCGGCGAGGTGCAGATCGACGAGTCGGACCTGCGCGTCGACGTCTACCGGTCGTCCGGCAAGGGCGGCCAGGGCGTCAACACCACCGACTCCGCGGTGCGGCTGACCCACCTGCCCACGGGAATCGTCGTCACCTGCCAGAACGAACGTTCGCAGCTGCAGAACAAAGCCCGCGCCATGGCGGTGCTGGCCGCCCGCCTGCAGGCGATCGCCGAGGAACAGGCGCTGGCCGACGCGTCGGCGGATCGGGCCAGTCAGATTCGCACCGTCGACCGCAGCGAGCGCATCCGCACCTACAACTTCCCGGAGAACCGGATCACCGACCACCGGATCGGCTTCAAGGCGCACAATCTCGACCAGGTTCTCGACGGCGACATGGACGCGCTTCTCGACGCGCTGAGCGCCGCCGACAAGCAGTCAAGGCTGCAGCAGGCATGACGACTCGGCTGCGGCGTTCGATCGACTCCGCGGCGGCGCTGCTCGCCCGGGCGGGGATCGATTCGGCGCGTTGGGACGCCGAGGAGTTGGCCGCGCACCTGGCCGGCACTGACCGCGGCCGGCTGAGTCTGCTGGATACGCCCGACGACGAATTCTTCGGTCGCTACCGCGACGTCGTCGCCGAGCGCTCGCGGCGGGTGCCGTTGCAGCATCTGGTCGGGACGGCGGCATTCGGGCCGCTGGTGCTGCACGTCGGGCCGGGTGTGTTCATCCCGCGTCCGGAAACCGAAGCCGTGCTGGAGTGGGCGACCGCGCAGCCGCTCGCCGCGCGGCCCGTGATCGTCGATGTGTGCACCGGATCCGGGGCCCTGGCGGTCGCGCTGGCCCGGCACCGCGCCGGCCTCGGGCTCGACGCCCGGATCATCGGCATCGACGACTCCGCACCGGCGCTCGAGTACGCGCGCCGCAACGCCGAGGGCACGCCCGTCGAGCTCGTGCACGCCGACGTCACCGCACCGGGGTTGCTTCCGGAGCTCGACGGCGGCGTCGACCTGGTCGTGGCCAACCCGCCTTACGTGCCCGACGACCCGGTTTCCAACGCCGTGCTGGAACCCGAAGTGGTCCAACACGATCCGCATCATGCGGTGTTCGGCGGGCCGGACGGGATGGCCGTGATCGGGCCTGTGGTGGACCTCGCGGGGCGCTGGCTGCGCCCGGGCGGCCTGTTCGCCGTCGAACACGACGACACCACCGCGGCGTGCACCGCCCAATTGGTGCGGGACACGGGACTTTTCGACGACGTCCGGTGCCGGCGCGATCTGGCGGGCCGGCCGAGGTTCGTGACCGCCCGCAGGAGCGGCGCCGATGACTCGCGTCGTGACGATGCAGAGCGCAGCGATGAGGTGGGGGCACCTCCCGCTTGCGGGGGAGAGCGGCGCCGATGATTGAGGTGTTCAGCTGTGCCGACCCCGAGCAGCGCGCGCGCGGAATCGCCTCGGCGGTCGGCGCGATCAAGGGCGGCCGGCTGGTCGTGATGCCGACCGACACCGTTTACGGAATCGGTGCCGACGCCTTCGACAGCGCCGCGGTGGGCGCGCTGCTGTCGGCGAAGGGGCGGGGCCGGGACATGCCGGTCGGGGTGCTCGTCGGCTCCTGGCACACCATCGAGGGCCTGGTCTACACCATGCCCGACGGGGCCCGCGAGCTGATCCGCGCGTTCTGGCCGGGCGCGTTGAGCCTGGTGGTGATGCAAGCGCCGTCGTTGCAGTGGGATCTCGGCGACGCCCGGGGGACCGTGATGCTGCGGATGCCGTTGCACCCGGTCGCCATCGAGTTGCTGCGCGAGGTGGGGCCCATGGCGGTATCGAGCGCCAACGTGTCCGGACGCCCGCCCGCGGTGGACGCCGACCAGGCGCGCGACCAGCTCGGCGATCTCGTCGACGTCTACCTCGACGCGGGCGCCGCCCAGCAGCAGGCCGCGTCCACGATCGTCGACCTGACCGGGGCCGCCCCGCGGATTCTGCGCGCGGGACCGGTGAGTGCCGAGCGGATCGCCGAGGTGCTGGGCCTGGACGCCGAAACCCTGACCGCGTAGGGCCGACGGTCGGACTCAGCCCGGCGGCGGTGTTCGGTGCTCGCGGCCGGTGCAGTACGGTCTCGAGGTGTCCAGCGACGTGACCAGCCTTGCCGGTGGTCTGCTCGCCCTGGCTGATCGCGGCGCCGGCGTTCCCCTGCGTGAACTCGCCGTGGTCGGCCTGACCGCGGCGGTCATCACCTACTTCGCGACCGGACCGGTGCGGGTGCTGGCGACCCGGCTGGGAGCGGTGGCCTACCCGCGGGAACGGGATGTGCACGTGACGCCGACCCCGCGGATGGGCGGGCTGGCGATGTTCCTCGGCATCCTGGCCGCCGTGTTCCTGGCCTCCCAGCTTCCCGCGCTGACCCGCGGCTTCGTGTACTCCACCGGCATGCCCGCGGTGCTGGTCGCGGGCGCGGTCATCATGGGGATCGGGCTCATCGACGACCGCTGGGGCCTGGACGCCCTGACGAAATTCGCCGGGCAGATCACCGCGGCCAGCGTGCTGGTCACCATGGGCGTCGCCTGGACCGTCCTGTACATACCGATCGGGGGAGTCGGCACGATCGTGCTGGATCAGGCCTCGTCGATCCTGCTCACCCTGGCGCTGACGGTGTCGATCGTCAACGCGATGAACTTCGTCGACGGGCTCGACGGACTGGCCGCCGGGCTGGGACTCATCACCGCGCTCGCGATCTGCATGTTCTCGGTGGGCCTGCTGCGCGACCACGGCGGTGACGTGCTGTTCTATCCGCCGGCCGTCATCTCGGTGGTGCTCGCCGGCGCCTGCCTGGGCTTCTTGCCGCACAACTTCCACCGGGCGCGGATCTTCATGGGCGATTCGGGCTCGATGCTGATCGGTTTGATGCTGGCCGCCGCTTCCACGACCGCCGCCGGCCCCGTCTCGCAGAACGCCTACGGCGCCCGTGACGTGTTTGCTCTGTTGTCGCCGTTCTTGCTGGTGGCGGCGGTGATGTTCGTGCCGATGCTGGATCTGCTGCTGGCCATCGTGCGGCGCACCCGCGCGGGCCGCAGCGCCTTCAGCCCCGACAAGATGCATCTGCACCACCGGTTGCTTCAGATCGGTCACTCGCACCGCCGGGTGGTGCTGCTGATCTATCTGTGGGTGGGCATTGTCGCCTTCGGCGCGGCCAGCACGATCTTTTTCAACCCCCGCGATACCGGCGCGGTGATGCTGGGCGCGATCGTGGTTGCGGGCGTCGCGACGGCGATCCCGTTGCTGCGCCGGCGTGACGACTACGACGACGACAGATACGACACCTACGACAAGGAGTAGTAGTGGTGTCTGTCGTATGGTACGGTCCAGGCAGAGCCCCGAAAAGAACCTCGAGGGTTGTCGGCCTACCGGCCCATCGGTCGCCTGCCTGATCGCGCCGACTCACGAACGGACGCAGGGAGCTACCCCTTGGGTTATTCCATCGTGATGACTGCGATACGCTCGGCGGGCCACCGATCAGTCGGTCGGGGCGTTCCCGCTCCACTAACCCGGGATTGAGGTGCTGCAGTGACGACGCCAGCGCAGGACGCGCCGTTGGTGTTTCCCTCTGTTGCTTTCCGACCCGTTCGGCTTTTCGTGATCAGTATCGGGATCAGCGCGGTCGCGGTTGTCGCCGCCGCGTTCTCGGGTCATCTCATGCTCGGGGTGTTCTTCGGTGGCGGGCTGCTGCTGGGTTTGCTCAACGCATTGTTGGTGCGCCGCTCGGTTGATTCGATCACCTCCCAGGATCACCCGCTGAAAAGGTCGATGGCGATCAACTCGGCGTCGCGGCTGGCCCTCATCACGGTGATCGCGCTGATCATCGCCTACGTGTTCCGGCCGGCAGGACTGGGCGTCATGTTCGGGCTGGCGCTGTTCCAGGTGCTGTTGGTGATATCGACCGCCGTGCCGGTCTGGAAGAAGCTACGTGCAGGGGTGCCCGGTGACTCGTCGACAGGGCCGGAAGAAAGGGGTACCGGCACATGACCGGTCTGATCCTGGCCGATGCGCAGATCGAGGTCGGAGAGCACACCCACGCCACGTGGCTGGGGATGACCGTCAACACCGACACGATCCTGTCGACCGCCATCGCCGCGCTGATCGTGATCGGGCTGGCGTTCTTCCTGCGCGCGAAGATCACCGCGACGGGCGTGCCCAGCGGGGTGCAGTTGTTCTGGGAGGCGATCACCGAGCAGATGCGCGCCCAGGTCGAGAGCGCGATCGGCATGCGGATCGCCCCCTTCGTGCTACCGCTGGCCGTCACCATCTTCGTGTTCATCCTGATCTCCAACTGGCTGTCCGTGCTGCCGTTGCAGTACACGGACAAGTCGGGGCACACCACCGAGTTGCTCAAGTCGGCGGCCGCGGACATCAACTACGTGCTGGCGCTGGCCCTGTTCGTCTTCGTCTGCTACCACGTGGCGGGAATCTGGCGCCGCGGCATCGTCGGGCACCCGATCGCCGTGCTCAAGGGTCACGTGGCCTTCTTGGCGCCGATCAACCTCGTCGAAGAGCTTGCGAAGCCGATCTCGTTGTCGCTGCGACTTTTCGGCAACATCTTTGCCGGCGGCATCCTGGTCGCGCTGATCGCGCTGTTTCCGCCCTACATCATGTGGGCGCCCAACGCGATCTGGAAAGCATTCGACTTGTTCGTCGGCGCGATCCAGGCCTTCATCTTCGCCATCTTGACGATCTTGTATTTCAGCCAGGCGATGGAGGTCGAAGAGCACCACGACTGAGGCCGCCACCCGTCGGCCTCGTCCGCGCATCATCATCGGCTCCTGGTAGACCGCTACCAGACAGCCACCACTCAAAGGAGGAAAGAATGGCCCTGGACCCCCAAGTCGCTGCCGCCGCACTCATCGGCGGTGGCCTGATCATGGGTGGCGGCGCGATCGGTGCCGGCATCGGTGACGGCATTGCCGGCAACGCGCTGGTTTCGGGTATCGCCCGGCAGCCGGAGGCGCAGGGACGGTTGTTCACGCCGTTCTTCATCACCGTCGGTCTGGTCGAGGCGGCCTACTTCATCAACCTGGCGTTCATGGCGCTGTTCGTCTTCGCTACCCCGGTCGGCACCTAATTCGCTGTGATGGGTGACGCAAGCACTCAGATTCTGGCCGCGGGGATTCTGGCCGCGGGCCAGGCGGCGGAGGAGGGGAAGCCCAACAACTTCCTCATCCCCAACGGCACGTTTTTCTTCGTGCTGGCCATCTTCCTCATCGTTCTCGCCGTCATCGGCACGTTTGTCGTACCGCCGATCTTGAAGGTGTTGCGCGAACGTGACGCGATGGTCGCCAAGACCATCGCCGACAACAAAAAGGCGGCCGAGCAGTTCGAGGCCGCCCAGGCCGATTACGACGAAGCCCTGACGGGAGCCCGGATGGAGGCGTCGTCGCTGCGCGACAACGCGCGAGCCGAGGGTCGTCACGTCGTGGAAGACGCGCGTGCCCGTGCCGAGCACCAGGTGATGTCGACGTTGCAGACGGCCGCCGAGCAATTGAAGCGGGAGAGGGACGCGGTGGAACTGGACCTGCGCGCCAACGTGGCGGCGATGTCGGCGACGTTGGCCAGCCGAATTCTCGGCGTCGAGGTCGCCCCCGTCGCCACGGCGACATCCGCATCCAAGACATCCGGACGGTAATCACGCATGTCGACTTTCATCGGTCAGCTGGTCGGATTCGCGGCCATCGTGTTTCTCGTGGTGCGTTACGTCGTGCCGCCGGTCCGTCGGCTGATGGCCACGCGGCAGGACGCGGTACGCCGCCAGTTGGAGGACGCGTCGGCGGCCGCGGATCGGCTGACCGAGTCGACCACGGCCCACAGCACGGCCGTGCAAAACGCCCAGTCCGACGCGAAACGGATCGTCGAAGAGGCGCAGACGGACGCGGCCCGCATCGCCGAGCAGTTGCAGGCCCAGGCCGGCATCGAGGCCGCGCGTATCCAGGCTCAGGGCGGCCGCCAGGTCGAGTTGCTGCGGACGCAACTGAGCCGTCAGCTTCGGCTCGAACTCGGACACGAGGCGGTGCGCCAAGCGGGCGAGTTGGTCCGTAACTATGTTGCTGATCCCGCCCGGCAGTCGGGTACCGTGGATCGTTTCCTGGACGATCTCGACGCCATGGCCCCCGCGTCCGCGGAAGTCCAGTACCCGTTGTTGTCGAGGATGCGCTCGGCCAGCCGCCAGGCAGTGGTCAATCTGTCGAATCGGTTCGGCGACATAGCCAAAAACCTGGACAGCGAAGGCCTGTCCACCATGTCCAGTGAACTGGTGGCGGTCGCCGGAATGCTGGTTCACGAGGTTGTCGTCACTCGCTATCTCACCATCTCCGCCGAGGATGCGGCGCCGAGGGTCCGGCTGGTCGAGAGGTTGCTTTCCGGCAAGGTCGGCGACGTCACCCTCGACATGCTGCGGTTCGCCGTCTCGCAACGGTGGTCGGCCAACTCCGACTTGGTCGACGCCATCGAACAGGTGTCGCGGCAAGCACTGCTCGAAGTCGCCGAACGTGACGACAAGGCCGACGAGGTCGAGGAGCAACTGTTCCGGTTCTCGCGCATTCTCGACTTGCAGCCGCGACTCGCCATTCTGCTCGGCGACTACTCCGTTCCGGTAGAGGGCCGCGTTGCCCTGTTGCGCAAGGTCCTTGACGCCGCGAGCGGCGGGGTCAACGAGGTTGTGGTGTCGCTGCTGACCCAGACCGTCGAACTGCTCAGGGGCCAGCCGGCCGAGGACGCCATCCAATTCCTGGCGCAGGTCGCGGTGGCGCGTCACGGGGAAATCGTCGCGCGGGTCAGCGCGGCCGCCGAGCTGAGTGACGCCCAGCGCACGCGTCTCACCGAAGTGCTTGCCCGCATCTACGGTCATCCGGTGACCGTGCAGCTGCAGATCGATGCCCAATTACTGGGTGGGCTGCTCATCGCCGTGGGCGACGAAGTGATCGACGGCACGCTTTCGGCGCGATTGACCGCGGCCGAGGCTCAACTGCCCGACTGACCACCAACCATTCATCCCGAAATCGCACACGAATGAAGACCAAGTAGGAAGACGAAAAGCCATGGCCGAGTTGACAATCTCCGCTGACGACATTCAGGGCGCCATCGATGAGTACGTAGGCTCCTTCACCTCCGGCACCTCCCGCGAGGAGGTCGGCACCGTCGTCGACGCCGGGGATGGCATCGCTCACGTGGACGGTTTGCCGTCCGTGATGACCCAGGAGCTGCTCGAGTTCCCCGGCGGGGTCCTCGGCGTCGCGCTCAACCTCGACGAGCACAGTGTCGGCGTCGTGATCCTGGGCGACTTCGAGAAGATCGAGCAGGGCCAGCAAGTCAAGCGCACCGGCGAGGTTCTGTCGGTGCCCGTGGGCGACGCGTTCCTGGGGCGTGTGGTCAATCCGTTGGGCCAGCCGATCGACGGGCAGGGCGACATCGACTCCGAGACGCGCCGCGCTCTGGAGATCCAGGCGCCTTCGGTGGTGGAGCGGCAAAGCGTCAAAGAGCCGCTGCAGACGGGGATCAAGGCCATCGACGCGATGACGCCGATCGGTCGCGGTCAGCGGCAGCTGATCATCGGAGACCGGAAGACGGGTAAGACCGCCGTCTGCGTCGACACCATTCTCAACCAGCGGCAGAACTGGGAGACCGGCGACGTGAGCAAGCAGGTGCGTTGCGTCTACGTCGCCATCGGCCAGAAGGGCACCACGATTGCGTCCGTTCGGCGCGCCCTGGAAGAGGGCGGCGCGATGGACTACACCACCATCGTCGCGGCGCCGGCGTCCGACGCTGCCGGTTTCAAATGGCTGGCGCCCTTTACCGGTTCGGCGATCGCCCAACACTGGATGTACGACGGCAAGCACGTGCTGATCGTGTTCGACGACCTGAGCAAGCAAGCCGAGGCCTACCGCGCGATCTCACTGCTGCTGCGTCGCCCGCCTGGCCGCGAGGCCTACCCGGGCGACGTGTTCTACCTGCACTCGCGGATGTTGGAGCGCTGCGCCAAGCTCTCCGACGAGCTCGGTGGCGGTTCGCTGACCGGGCTACCGATCATCGAGACCAAGGCCAACGACATCTCGGCCTACATCCCCACCAACGTGATCTCGATCACCGACGGACAGTGCTTCTTGGAGTCCGACCTGTTCAACCAGGGCGTCCGCCCGGCCATCAACGTCGGTGTCTCGGTCTCCCGCGTCGGTGGCGCGGCGCAGATCAAGGCCATGAAAGAAGTGGCGGGAAGTCTGCGCTTGGACCTGTCACAGTTCCGCGAGCTGGAAGCCTTCGCCGCGTTCGCCTCCGATCTGGACGCCACGTCCAAGGCGCAGCTGGACCGCGGTGCGCGCTTGGTGGAACTGCTCAAACAGCCGCAGTACCAGCCCATGCCCGTCGAGGAGCAGGTGGTATCCATCTTCCTCGGTACCGGTGGTCACCTGGACTCGGTGCCCGTCGCGGACGTCAGGCGTTTCGAGACCGAACTGCTGGACCACATCAGGGCGTCCGAGGACAAGATTCTCAGCAGCATCCGCGACACCCAGAAGCTCTCCGACGAAACCGCCGAAGAACTCGAGAAGGTCATCGAGCACTTCAAGAAGGGCTTCGCGGCCACGGGTGGGGGATCGGTGGTGCCCGACGAGCACGCCCAGGCGATGAGCGCAGATGAACTGGAAAAGGAAACGGTGAAGGTGAAGAAGCCTGCGCCGGAAAAGAAGGCAAAGAAAGAGAAGAAGTAGCAACCGATGGCTGCCACACTTCGTGAATTGCGCGGACGGATCCGCTCCGCCGGGTCGATCAAAAAGATCACCAAGGCCCAGGAGCTGATCGCGACCTCGCGCATCGGGCGGGCTCAGGCTCGGCTGGAGTCCGCCAGGCCGTACGCCTCCCAGCTCACGGCGATGCTCACCACCTTGGCCGCCGAAGCCGCGTTGGATCATCCATTGCTCGTCGAGCGCCCCGAACCCACGCGTGCGGGCGTGCTCGTGGTGACGTCCGACCGCGGTCTGTGTGGCGCCTACAACGCGAGCACCTTCCGCCGGGCCGAGGAACTTTTTGCCTTGCTTCGGGAAGAGGGCAAAACTCCGGTGCTCTACACGGTCGGCCGTAAAGCATTGAATTACTATAGGTTTCGCAACTGGGACATCGCTGGATCCTGGACCGGCTTCTCCGAGCAGCCGCAGTACGAGAACGCCGCCGAGATCGCCGGGGCTTTGGTCGACGTGTTCATGCTCGGTGCCCGCGGCGAGGGCGACAACGATCGCGACACCGAGGGTGTCGACGAACTGCACATCGTCTACAGCGAGTTCAAGTCGATGTTGTCGCAATCGGCGGAGGCGCACCGGATTGCCCCCATGGTGATCGAGTACGTCGAGGAAGAGCCCGAAGTGCGCACGTTGTATTCGTTCGAGCCCGATGCGACGACGCTTTTCGAGTCCCTCCTGCCGCGGTACCTGACCACCCGTGTGTACGAGGCGCTGCTCGAATCCGCGGCATCGGAGCTGGCGTCACGCCAGCGGGCGATGAAGTCGGCCACCGACAACGCCGACGACCTGATCAAGGCCCTGACGCTGTTGGCGAACCGCGAGCGGCAGGCCCAGATCACCCAGGAAATCAGCGAAATCGTCGGCGGCGCAAACGCGCTCGCCGACGCGCGCTAGCCAGGCCCCACGAGGAAGCGAAAAGATATGACTGCCACTGCCCAAAAAAACGAGAAGGCGACCCAGAGCGACAGCAGCGGCCGCGTGGTCCGGATCACCGGGCCGGTCGTCGACGTCGAGTTCCCGCGGGGTTCGGTCCCGGGCCTGTTCAACGCGTTGCACGCCGAGATCACTTACGAGGAGCTCGCGAAGACCCTCACGTTTGAGGTCGCCCAGCACCTGGGTGACAACCTGGTGCGCACCATCTCGATGCAGCCCACCGACGGACTGGTCCGTGGTGTCGAGGTCACCGATACCGGTAACCCGATCTCGGTGCCGGTCGGCCAAGAGGTCAAGGGCCACGTCTTCGACGTGCTGGGCCAGTGCCTGGACAAGCCGGGTTATGGGGAAGACTTCGAGCACTGGTCGATTCACCGCAAGCCCCCGGCGTTCGAAGATCTCGAACCGCGCACCGAGATGCTCGAGACCGGTCTGAAGGTCGTCGACCTGCTGACCCCCTACGTGCGTGGCGGCAAGATCGCGCTGTTCGGCGGCGCCGGTGTGGGTAAGACGGTGCTCATCCAGGAGATGATCAACCGCATCGCCCGCAACTTCGGCGGTACGTCGGTTTTCGCCGGCGTGGGGGAGCGCACCCGCGAGGGCAACGACCTGTGGGTGGAGCTGCAAGAGGCCAACGTGCTCAAGGACACCGCGCTGGTGTTCGGTCAGATGGACGAGCCCCCGGGCACCCGTATGCGGGTGGCACTGTCGGCGTTGACGATGGCGGAGTGGTTCCGCGACGAGGCGAACCAGGACGTGCTGCTGTTCATCGACAACATCTTCCGGTTCACCCAGGCGGGATCCGAGGTGTCGACGCTGCTCGGCCGCATGCCGTCGGCGGTGGGCTACCAGCCCACGCTGGCCGACGAGATGGGTGAGCTCCAGGAGCGCATCACCTCGACGCGTGGGCGTTCGATCACCTCGATGCAGGCGGTCTACGTGCCCGCCGACGACTACACCGACCCGGCGCCGGCGACGACGTTCGCGCACCTGGACGCCACCACCGAGCTGTCCCGTTCGGTCTTCTCCAAGGGCATCTTCCCCGCGGTGGACCCGCTGGCCTCCAGCTCGACGATCCTCGACCCCGGTGTCGTCGGCGAGGAGCACTACCGTGTGGCGCAGGAGGTCATCCGGGTGCTGCAGCGCTACAAGGACCTTCAGGACATCATCGCCATCCTCGGCATCGACGAACTGTCCGAGGAGGACAAGCAGTTGGTGAACCGGGCCCGCCGCATCGAGCGGTTCCTCTCGCAGAACATGATGGCCGCCGAACAGTTCACCGGACAGCCGGGCTCGACGGTGCCGCTGAAGGAGACCATCGAGGCGTTCGACCGCCTGACCAAGGGCGAGTTCGACCATGTGCCCGAGCAGGCGTTCTTCCTGATCGGCGGTCTCGACGACCTGGCCAAGAAGGCCGAGAGCCTCGGCGCCAAGCTGTGATCGACATCCGGCTGGCAGCAAGGCGAAAGGCGGCGTGAAATGTCGGAATTGAATGTCGAGATAGTCGCCGTGGACCGAAAGATCTGGTCCGGGGAGGCGACGTTCCTGTTCACCCGCACCACCGTCGGCGAAATCGGCATCCTGCCCCACCACATCCCGCTGGTGGCCCAGTTGGTCGACGACGCCATGGTGCGCGTCGAACGGGACGGCGAGGACGATCTCCGGATCGCGGTGGACGGCGGATTCCTGTCGGTCACCGAGGAGACCGTCAGCATCCTGGCCGAATCCGCGGCATTCGAATCGGAGATCGACGAGAGCTCCGCCAGGGAGGATTCCGAGTCCGACGATCCTCGTATCGCCGCACGGGGCCGCGCCAGATTGCGTGCCGTCGGCGCGATCGACTAGCGCCCGATGAGCGCGCCCATGGGTCTCATGGTCGCGCTTGTCGTCGTGCTGGGCTTGGCCGTGCTCGCCCTGAGCTATCGGCTGTGGAAGCTGCGCCAGGGTGGGACGGCGGCGATCATGCGGGACATTCCCGCGGTGGGGGGCCATGGCTGGCGTCACGGCGTGATCCGTTATCGCGGCGGCGAAGCCGCGTTCTACCGGCTGTCCAGTCTGCGGTTGTGGCCGGACCGGCGGCTCAGCCGGCGCGGAGTGGAGATCGTGGGTCGGCGCGCGCCGCGAGGTGACGAGTTCGACATCATGACCGCCGAGGTCGTCGTTTTGGAGCTGCGCGACACGACGCAGGACCGCAGGTCTGGTCACGAGATCGCGCTGGACAGGGGCGCTTTGACCGCATTCCTGTCCTGGCTGGAATCCCGGCCGTCGCCCCGCGCCCGTCGGCGCAGCGTTTAGCCTTTCGGTCAGCCCGGCGCCGGCGCGCCGCCGCCGGGCTTCCAGAGCACGTCGTCGCCGTCATTGGCCACCCGCGTCAGGATGAACAGCAGGTCCGACAACCGGTTGAGGTATTGCGCCGGCACGACGCTGACCGACTCCCGATGGGCGTCCACGGCGGCCCACGCCGAACGCTCGGCCCGGCGTACCACGGTTCGCGCGACGTGTAACAGCGCGGACAGCGCCGAACCGCCCGGCAGCACAAAGGAGTTCAGTGCCGGCAACGCCTCGTTATATGTGTCACACCATTTTTCGAGCCGGTCGATGTAGGGCTGGCTGACTCGCAGCGGGGGGTATTCGGGGTTCTCCACCACCGGGGTCGACAGGTCCGCACCCGCGTCGAACAGGTCGTTCTGGATCTGGCGCAGCACGCCGGAGATCTCCTGGCCGGGCTGCCCGAGGGCGAGGGCGACACCGATCGCGGAGTTGGCCTCGTCGCAGTCCGCGTACGCCACCAGGCGAGGGTCGTTCTTCGAGACCCGCGAGAAGTCGCTCAGCCCGGTCGTGCCGTCGTCGCCGGTCCGGGTATAGATGCGGGTCAGGTGTATCGCCATGACAAAACCGTACCCGGCCCGGCCACTTGGCTCGATGGCTTGACTCCTGCTCACGCCGCTCCACCGGGCGCATCGTCGTCACGCGGGCTGACTGACAAGCCGATAGGCCTTCACTAGACTGACGCGGGTGGCCGAGCGATTCGTGGTGACCGGTGGCAACCGGTTGTCCGGCGAAGTCGCCGTGGGCGGCGCCAAGAACAGTGTGCTCAAGCTCATGGCCGCGACACTGCTGGCCGAAGGCACGAGCACGATCACCAACTGCCCCGACATCCTCGACGTGCCGCTGATGGCGGAGGTTCTGCGCGGTCTGGGCGCCACCGTCGAACTCGACGGCGACGTCGCGCGCATCACTTCGCCCGACGAGCCGAAATATGACGCCGACTTCGCCGCGGTGCGGCAGTTCCGGGCCTCGGTCTGCGTGTTGGGGCCGCTGGTGGGCCGCTGCAAACGGGCCAGGGTCGCCCTTCCGGGCGGCGACGCGATCGGATCGCGTCCGCTGGACATGCACCAGGCGGGTCTGCGCCAGCTGGGTGCGCAGTGCAACATCGAGCACGGGTGCGTGGTCGCGCAGGCGGAGACGTTGCGCGGCGCGGAGATTCAGCTGGAATTCCCGTCGGTGGGAGCGACCGAGAACATCCTGATGGCCGCGGTGGTGGCCGACGGGGTGACGACGATCCACAACGCGGCGCGGGAACCCGACGTGGTCGATCTGTGCATGATGCTCAACCAGATGGGGGCGCAGGTCGAGGGTGCGGGTTCTCCGACGATGACGATCACCGGCGTCCCGTGGCTACACCCGACCGAGCACCGGGTGATCGGCGACCGCATCGTGGCGGCGACCTGGGGTATCGCCGCGGCGATGACCCGCGGAGACATCTCGGTGACGGGCGTCGACCCCGCCCACCTGCAGTTGGTCCTGCACAAGTTGCACGACGCCGGTGCCACCGTCACCCAGACCGACGACAGCTTCCGGGTGGCCCAGTACGAACGTCCCAAGGCGATCAGCGTTGCGACATTGCCGTTTCCGGGCTTTCCGACCGATCTGCAACCGATGGCCATCGCCCTGGCGTCAATCGCCGACGGCACCTCGATGATCACCGAAAACGTCTTCGAGGCGCGCTTCCGCTTCGTCGAGGAGATGATCCGGCTGGGCGCCGATGCGCGCACCGACGGCCATCACGCGGTGGTGCGGGGCCTCCCGCAACTCTCCAGCGCGCCGGTGTGGTGTTCGGACATTCGCGCCGGCGCCGGCCTGGTGCTGGCGGGGCTGGTGGCCGACGGCGACACCGAGGTGCACGACGTCTTTCACATCGACCGCGGCTACCCATTGTTCGTGGAAAACCTGCAGATTTTGGGAGCGGAGATCGAGCGGGTACAGTAGTCGGAGTCCGGGACCGACAAGGGCCCAAAGGTGCGGCCAGAGAACGAAGTTGGCCAAAACCTGGCTTGACCCTCCTGCTGGATCCGTACTAACCTGGCACGGCCGGCCCTAGCGGGCCACGGAAAGGCCAAAAACTGGGGCTTGACTCCAAAGCCAAGTTTGTATTAAGCTGGCAGGGTTGCCCCGGAGCGGGTGCGACAAGCAAGAGTGTTGTTTGAGAACTCAATAGTGTGTTTGGTGTTTTTGTTTGTTGTTGTTTTTTGACCATGCTTACACGCCCCGTGTGTGGGCATGGTTGTTTTTGATGCCAGATTTTGGTGTCTTGTCAGGTATCTCTGATTTGAATTCACCTCGTTCGCGAGGAGTTTTTGTTTGGAGAGTTTGATCCTGGCTCAGGACGAACGCTGGCGGCGTGCTTAACACATGCAAGTCGAACGGAAAGGCCTCTTCGGAGGTACTCGAGTGGCGAACGGGTGAGTAACACGTGGGCAATCTGCCCTGCACTTCGGGATAAGCCCGGGAAACTGGGTCTAATACCGAATAGGACCTCGAGACGCATGTCCCGAGGTGGAAAGCTTTTGCGGTGTGGGATGGGCCCGCGGCCTATCAGCTTGTTGGTGGGGTGATGGCCTACCAAGGCGACGACGGGTAGCCGGCCTGAGAGGGTGTCCGGCCACACTGGGACTGAGATACGGCCCAGACTCCTACGGGAGGCAGCAGTGGGGAATATTGCACAATGGGCGCAAGCCTGATGCAGCGACGCCGCGTGGGGGATGACGGCCTTCGGGTTGTAAACCTCTTTCAGCAGGGACGAAGCGAAAGTGACGGTACCTGCAGAAGAAGCACCGGCCAACTACGTGCCAGCAGCCGCGGTAATACGTAGGGTGCGAGCGTTGTCCGGAATTACTGGGCGTAAAGAGCTCGTAGGTGGTTTGTCGCGTTGTTCGTGAAAACCGGGGGCTTAACCCTCGGCGTGCGGGCGATACGGGCAGACTAGAGTACTGCAGGGGAGACTGGAATTCCTGGTGTAGCGGTGGAATGCGCAGATATCAGGAGGAACACCGGTGGCGAAGGCGGGTCTCTGGGCAGTAACTGACGCTGAGGAGCGAAAGCGTGGGGAGCGAACAGGATTAGATACCCTGGTAGTCCACGCCGTAAACGGTGGGTACTAGGTGTGGGTTTCCTTCCTTGGGATCCGTGCCGTAGCTAACGCATTAAGTACCCCGCCTGGGGAGTACGGCCGCAAGGCTAAAACTCAAAGGAATTGACGGGGGCCCGCACAAGCGGCGGAGCATGTGGATTAATTCGATGCAACGCGAAGAACCTTACCTGGGTTTGACATGCACAGGACGCCGGCAGAGATGTCGGTTCCCTTGTGGCCTGTGTGCAGGTGGTGCATGGCTGTCGTCAGCTCGTGTCGTGAGATGTTGGGTTAAGTCCCGCAACGAGCGCAACCCTTGTCTCATGTTGCCAGCACGTAATGGTGGGGACTCGTGAGAGACTGCCGGGGTCAACTCGGAGGAAGGTGGGGATGACGTCAAGTCATCATGCCCCTTATGTCCAGGGCTTCACACATGCTACAATGGCCGGTACAAAGGGCTGCGATGCCGCAAGGTGGAGCGAATCCTTTAAAGCCGGTCTCAGTTCGGATCGGGGTCTGCAACTCGACCCCGTGAAGTCGGAGTCGCTAGTAATCGCAGATCAGCAACGCTGCGGTGAATACGTTCCCGGGCCTTGTACACACCGCCCGTCACGTCATGAAAGTCGGTAACACCCGAAGCCAGTGGCCTAACCCTTTGGGAGGGAGCTGTCGAAGGTGGGATCGGCGATTGGGACGAAGTCGTAACAAGGTAGCCGTACCGGAAGGTGCGGCTGGATCACCTCCTTTCTAAGGAGCACCACGAAAAGCACCCCAACAAGTGGGGTGCGAGCCGTGAGGGGTTCTCGTCTGTAGTGGACGGGACCGGGTGCGCAACAGCAAATGATCGCCAGACACACTATTGGGCCCTGAGACAACACTCGGGCTGTCCTGTTCGGACTGCCTCAGTGGTGTCCCTCCATCTTGGTGGTGGGGTGTGGTGTTTGATTACTGGATAGTGGTTGCGAGCATCTAAACGGATGCGTTGCTCATAGCGGTGACGTGTTCGTTTTGTGTAATTTCTTCTAGATTTTTGTGTGTTAGTAAGTGTTTAAGGGCGCATGGTGGATGCCTTGGCATCGAGAGCCGATGAAGGACGTGGGAGGCTGCGATATGCCTCGGGGAGCTGTCAACCGAGCATTGATCCGAGGATGTCCGAATGGGGAAACCCAGCACGAGTGATGTCGTGTTACCCGCATCTGAATATATAGGGTGCGGGAGGGAACGCGGGGAAGTGAAACATCTCAGTACCCGTAGGAGAAGAAAACAATTGTGATTCCGCTAGTAGTGGCGAGCGAACGCGGAACAGGCTAAACCGCACGCATGTGTAACCGGGTAGGGGTTGTGTGTGCGGGGTTGTGGGAATGATATGTCTCAGCTCTACCTGGCTGAGAGGTAGTCAGAAAGTGGCGTGGTTAGCGGAAGTGACCTGGGATGGTCTGCCGTAGACGGTGAGAGCCCGGTACGCGAAAACCCGTCACCTACCTAGTATCAACTCCCGAGTAGCAGCGGGCCCGTGGAATCTGCTGTGAATCTGCCGGGACCACCCGGTAAGCCTAAATACTTCTCGATGACCGATAGCGGATTAGTACCGTGAGGGAATGGTGAAAAGTACCCCGGGAGGGGAGTGAAATAGTACCTGAAACCGTGTGCCTACAATCCGTCAGAGCCTCCTTGTGGGGTGATGGCGTGCCTTTTGAAGAATGAGCCTGCGAGTCAGGGACACGTCGCAAGGTTAACCCGTGTGGGGTAGCCGCAGCGAAAGCGAGTCTGAATAGGGCGATTGAGTGGCGTGTTCTGGACCCGAAGCGGAGTGATCTACCCATGGCCAGGGTGAAGCGCGGGTAAGACCGCGTGGAGGCCCGAACCCACTTAGGTTGAAGACTGAGGGGATGAGTTGTGGGTAGGGGTGAAAGGCCAATCAAACTCCGTGATAGCTGGTTCTCCCCGAAATGCATTTAGGTGCAGCGTTACGTGTTTCACCACGGAGGTAGAGCTACTGGATGGCCGATGGGCCCTACTAGGTTACTGACGTCAGCCAAACTCCGAATGCCGTGGTGTATAGCGTGGCAGTGAGACGGCGGGGGATAAGCTCCGTACGTCGAGAGGGAAACAGCCCAGATCGCCGGCTAAGGCCCCTAAGCGTGTGCTAAGTGGAAAAGGATGTGCAGTCGCAGAGACAACCAGGAGGTTGGCTTAGAAGCAGCCACCCTTGAAAGAGTGCGTAATAGCTCACTGGTCAAGTGATTGTGCGCCGATAATGTAGCGGGGCTCAAGCACACCGCCGAAGCCGCGGCAACCGCAAGGTTGGGTAGGGGAGCGTCCCTCATTCAGCGAAGCCTCTGGGTAACCGGTGGTGGAGGGTGGGGGAGTGAGAATGCAGGCATGAGTAGCGATTAGGCAAGTGAGAACCTTGCCCGCCGAAAGACCAAGGGTTCCTGGGCCAGGCCAGTCCGCCCAGGGTGAGTCGGGACCTAAGGCGAGGCCGACAGGCGTAGTCGATGGACAACGGGTTGATATTCCCGTACCCGTGTGTGGGCGTCCCTGACGAATCAGTGGTACTAACCACCCAAAACCTCAACGACTGTTCCCCTTCGGGGGCGTGGCGTTGTGGGGCTGCGTGGGAACTTCGCTGGTAGTAGTCAAGCAATGGGGTGACGCAGGAAGGTAGCCGTACCAGTCAGTGGTAATACTGGGGTAAACCTGTAGGGAGAGCGATAGGCAAATCCGTCGCTCACTAATCCTGAGAGGTGATGCATAGCCGATTGAGGCGAATTCGGTGATCCTCTGCTGCCAAGAAAAGCCTCTAGCGAGCACACACACGGCCCGTACCCCAAACCGACACAGGTGGTCAGGTAGAGAATACCAAGGCGTACGAGATAACTATGGTTAAGGAACTCGGCAAAATGCCCCCGTAACTTCGGGAGAAGGGGGACCGGCATACCGTGAACACCCTTGCGGTGGGAGCGGAAACCGGTCGCAGAAACCAGTGAGAAGCGACTGTTTACTAAAAACACAGGTCCGTGCGAAGTCGCAAGACGATGTATACGGACTGACGCCTGCCCGGTGCTGGAAGGTTAAGAGGACCCGTTAACCGCAAGGTGAAGCGGAGAATTTAAGCCCCAGTAAACGGCGGTGGTAACTATAACCATCCTAAGGTAGCGAAATTCCTTGTCGGGTAAGTTCCGACCTGCACGAATGGCGTAACGACTTCTCAGCTGTCTCAACCATAGACTCGGCGAAATTGCACTACGAGTAAAGATGCTCGTTACGCGCGGCAGGACGAAAAGACCCCGGGACCTTCACTACAACTTGGTATTGGTGTTCGGTACGGTTTGTGTAGGATAGGTGGGAGACTGTGAAACTCCAACGCCAGTTGGGGCGGAGTCGTTGTTGAAATACCACTCTGATCGTATTGGACACCTAACGTCGAACCGTATATCCGGTTCACGGACAGTGCCTGGCGGGTAGTTTAACTGGGGCGGTTGCCTCCTAAAATGTAACGGAGGCGCCCAAAGGTTCCCTCAACCTGGACGGCAATCAGGTGTTGAGTGTAAATGCACAAGGGAGCTTGACTGCGAGACTTACAAGTCAAGCAGGGACGAAAGTCGGGATTAGTGATCCGGCACCCCCGAGTGGAAGGGGTGTCGCTCAACGGATAAAAGGTACCCCGGGGATAACAGGCTGATCTTCCCCAAGAGTCCATATCGACGGGATGGTTTGGCACCTCGATGTCGGCTCGTCGCATCCTGGGGCTGGAGCAGGTCCCAAGGGTTGGGCTGTTCGCCCATTAAAGCGGCACGCGAGCTGGGTTTAGAACGTCGTGAGACAGTTCGGTCTCTATCCGCCGCGCGCGTCAGAAACTTGAGGAGTGCTGTCCCTAGTACGAGAGGACCGGGACGGACGAACCTCTGGTCTACCAGTTGTCCCACCAGGGGCACCGCTGGATAGCCACGTTCGGCTAGGATAACCGCTGAAAGCATCTAAGCGGGAAGCCTTCTCCAAGATCAGGTTTCTCACCCTTTTAGAGGGATAAGGCCCCCCGCAGACCACGGGTTCGATAGGCCAGACCTGGAAGCTCAGCAATGAGTGCAGGGAACTGGCACTAACCGGCCGAAAACTTACCAACACACCTCGCAACCACTATCTCCGAACGCCACACCCCCCACCAGAACACTTTGTTCAAAATAAATAGAGTTACGGCGGCCAGAGCGACAGGGAAACGCCCGGTCCCATTCCGAACCCGGAAGCTAAGCCTGTCAGCGCCGATGATACTGCCCTTTTCGGGTGGAAAAGTAGGACACCGCCGAACATACACAAAAACACCCCCGTAACCCGGGGGTGTTTTTGTGCTTTCTAGTCGAATAATGACAAGTTCGCGCACGCCCGCCGTTTCTCCAGTTCGAGCAGGATGCGTTTGCGTTCCAGGCCTCCTCCGTAACCGGTGAGGTTTCCGCCGGCGCCGATGACACGGTGGCACGGCACGACTATTGCGATGGGGTTCCGGCCGTTGGCCAACCCCACTGCGCGCGCGGAACCGGGGGCGCCGATCTGTTCGGCGATTTGTCCGTAGGACCGGGTCTCCGCATACGGAATCGTCAACAGCGCCTTCCAGACTCGCCGCTGGAACTCGGTACCCCGCAGGTCGAGATCGAGGTCGAAGTCGACGAGCTCTCCGGCGAAGTAGGCCTCGAGTTGCCCGACGGCGTTGTCGAACGCCCCGGGGCCGGGCGTCCAGCCGGCGCGGCTGGGTTCATGGGTCTGGTCGGCCATCCGCAGATTGGTCAGGGTCGATCCGCGGCCGGCCAGGGTTAGGGGTCCTATCGGGCTGTCGATGGTGCGGTACTGAATCATGCGACGTCCCAATGGTTTACCGGATGCGCGAGGGTGGTCCACAGATGTTGGGTGGCATACGAGCGCCAGGGACGCCAACGAGCGCTGTGCGCGACGAGAGCCCGTTGCCCCGCGGGGAAACCCAGCCGCTGGGCGGCGAGTCTCAGGCCGAGGTCACCGGCGGGAAACGCGTCGGGGTCGCCGAGCGCGCGCATGGCGATCACCTCCACGGTCCACGGGCCGATCCCCGGCAGAACCAGCAGCTGCTCGCGTGCGCGAGTCCAGTCGCTGCCGGCGTCCAACACGACGTGCCCCTGGGCGAGGCCGGAGACCAACGCGCTCAGTGCCCGTCGACGGACCCCGGGCACCGCCAGATGCGCCGGATCGATGTCTGCGAGTTGGTCGATCGAGGGGAACGTGTGGGTCAACGCGCCCTCGGGATCGTGGATCGGGTGCCCGTAGGCCGCAGCCAGCCTGCCCGCGTGGGTTGTGGCCGCTTGAGTGGACACCTGTTGGCCCAGTACCGCGCGCACGGCGAGTTCGGCCTCGTCGACCGTGCGGGGAATGCGCTGTCCCGGGGCGCGAGCCACCACGGGACCGAGCGCCGGGTCGTCGGCCAGCGCGTCGACCACCGCCTCGGGATCGGCATCGAGGTCCAGCAGGCGCCGGCAGCGCGCGATCGCGGTGGCGAGGTCGCGGAAGTCGGCGAGCGCCAGTCTGCAGCGGACATGGTCGGCGGCGGGGGCGAGCGCAACCACGGCGTTGCCGGCCTGAAGCCGCAGGCTGCGCCGGTAGCTGCCGGCGCGGACCTCTTCGCACCCGGGTACGGCCGTGGCGGCGAGATGGCCGAACACGCCCTCGTACGCGAACGGGGTGCGTACCGGCAGCCGCAGGCTCACCGCCCCCGGGGACGGATTGGCGGATTTCGCGGGTTCGGGCCGGGCCGCCGCGCTCCGGCGCAGCGCCGTCGGCGTGCTTTCGAAGACCAGGCGCACGGTGTCGTTGAACTGACGGATGCTCGAAAAGCCCGCCGCGAAGGCGACGTCGCCGAAGGACAGGTCGGTGGTCTCGATCAGCAGCCGCGCGGTCTGCGCCCGCTGCGCGCGGGCCAGCGCAAGCGGGCCGGCGCCCGCTTCGGCGCGCAACACGCGCTCCACTTGGCGGGCGGTGTAGCCCAGGTGCGCCGCCAGGCCGCCGACGCCCAGCCGATCCACCGTGCCGTCGGCGATCAGCCGCATGGCGCGGGCGACGAGGTCGCCGCGCACGTTCCATTCCGGGGACCCCGGCGAGGCGTCGGGACGGCACCGCTTGCAGGCCCGAAACCCCGCCTGTTGGGCGGCCGCCGCGGTCGGAAGGAAGCGGACGTTGCGGGCGAAGGGCGGTCGCACGGGGCAACTGGGCCGGCAGTAGATCCGGGTCGTGAGCACGGCGGTGACAAACCAGCCGTCGAACCGGGTGTCCTTGGACTGTACGGCCCGGTAGCAGCGTTCGAAGTCCTCGTGCACGTCTCCTACAGTGACACCCGCCCGCCGACAACGCTGGCGGAAACGCGACATCAAAGTGGGGCGCGGGAAAAGCTCGTCCGCCTGCCCGGCAGCTTCGAATCACCAACGTGAAAGAAAGACCGGCGCGCGGGAGCGGGAATCCGGGCGGACGTTTGCAGGCCTCACATAGGCTACCCATCGATGAGTGGGTCGCGCGCGGGCAACGAGCTGGACGCATTGCTGCGTCGGGTCGCGCGCGGCGACAGCGCCGCATTCGCCGCCGTGTACGACCTCACCGCGAGCCGCGTGTACGGAATGGTGATGCGGGTGCTGCGTGATCCCGGCTACAGCGAGGAAACGACCCAGGAGATTTATTTCGAGTTGTGGCGCTCGGCGGGAGAGTACGACTCGGGTAAAGGTTCGGCTTTGGCCTGGCTGCTGACCATGGCGCACCGGCGCGCCGTCGACCGGGTGCGCTCGGAGGAGGCCTTCAGCAGGCGGGAGTCCCGCTACGCCGCGGCCAGCGCCGAGCCGCCCGGTGATGTCGTCGTAGAGTCGGCGATCGCCGGTGAGGAGCGTCGCCGGGTGGTCGCATGCCTGGACGCGTTGACCGACACGCAGCGGCAGTGTATCCAGTTGGCCTACTACGAGGGATTGACGTATAGCGAAGTGTCGCAGCGGTTGGACGCGAATCTGTCGACGGTCAAGTCGCGCATGCGCGACGCGCTGCGGAGCCTGCGAAACTGTCTGGACGTGCGATGACCGAACCGACCGAATTCGAATTGCTCGCGCTTGCCGCGCCATACGCGCTCGACGCCGTGTCGGATCAGGAGCGGGTCGACATCGAGCGGCGCGTCGCGGCCGCCCCGCGGTCGTTGGCGGCGGCCTTCGACGCGGAAGTCCGGGCCACCCGCGAGACGATGGCGGTCGCGTCGGCGGCGACCGCGGTCGAGCCGCCGCCCCGTCTGCGCGCCGTCATGCTGGCGGCGGCGGAACCCCGCGGCAAGCGCCGGTCGGGTTGGCGTACGGCAGTTCTGGCTTCCGCGGCGGCGGCGATCGTGGTCGGCGCGGTCGCCTTCGGTGTCGGCGTGCTGGTGCGGCCGCACCCACCCGCGACCGTCGCGGCGCAAGTCTTGGCCGCTCCGGACGTGCGCACGGTGTCCGGCCCGCTTGCCGACGGTACGGCCACGGTGGTGTTCTCGCGTGATCGCAACGCGGGTGTGCTGGTGATGAACAATGTCCCGCCGCCCTCCCCGGGCACCGTCTATCAGATGTGGTTGCTGGGCGCCAAGGGTGCGACCTCGGCGGGGACGATGGGCACAGCGGCAGTGGCGCCCTCGACCACCGCGACGCTGACCAACCTCGGAACGTCGACAGCCCTGGCGTTCACCGTCGAACCCGGCACCGGCTCGGCCCGGCCGACCGGGACGATACTGGCCGAGTTGCCGCTGCGCTGAACGGCCCACTGCCAGCACCCGTCCGCGGCCGCGCTGTCTCCGAATAACCTGCGTCCGGTCGAAAGGCGGTGCACGAGGCCGTCCCTGATGAAGGAGTACAAACGCGATGATGAACGCTCGGGCCAGAACAGTCGCTGCGGCAAGCCTCGCGACGATTGCGGTCGTTGGTTTCTCGGCATGTTCAAGCAACAAGTCGGCGTCTGGGCCGACGACCACTCACAGCACGCCGACCAGCATGGCGGCGCCCGCGACGACCTCGGGGATGGCCGATCCCGCGGCCGACCTGATCGGCACCGGCTGCGCCGCCTACGCCAAGCAGAACCCCAGCGGTCCGGGGTCCGTCGCCGGAATGGCCCAGGACCCGGTCGCCACCGCCGCGTCGAACAACCCGATGCTGACCACCCTGACGTCGGCGCTCTCGGGCAAGCTGAACCCGGACGTCAACCTGGTCGACACGCTCAACGACGGCCAGTACACGGTATTCGCGCCGACCAACGCCGCCTTCGACAAGCTGCCGGCCGCCACCATCGACAAACTCAAGACCGACGCGCCGTTGCTCAAGAGCATCCTGACCTACCACGTGGTGCAAGGTCAGCAGAGTCCGGCCAAGGTCGACGGCACCCACCCGACCCTGCAGGGCGCCACCTTGACCGTGACCGGACAGGGTGACGCCCTGAAGGTCAACGACGCCGGTCTGGTTTGCGGCGGTGTTCACACCGCCAACGCGACGGTGTACATGATCGACACCGTGCTGATGCCTCCGGGCCGGTAATCCCCGATGCGAGACAGGGACAGCCCGGCCGCGGCCGGGCTGTCCCTGTCTCGCATCGGCACCAATCCATGAGCGGACCGGCCACGAATCCCTGTCGTGTTGACCGTCGCGCTGATCGGCTTTTTCGGGGGCCTGCTTACCGGCGTATCGCCGTGCATTCTCCCGGTGCTTCCCGTGGTCTTCTTCGCGGGAACCCAAAACCCCATCGATGACATTGCCGCGCAACCGGTTTCCGGTGAGGGAGTCGCGGTTGCGATCGAGCCGCGACGTACGCGGCGGACGACCATGCGGCCCTACCTGGTCGTCGGCGGCTTGGTGCTCAGCTTCAGCCTGGTCACCTTGACCGGCTCGGCGGTGCTGACGCTCCTGCACCTGCCGCAGGACGCCATCCGCTGGATCGCGCTCGTGGCGCTCGTCGCGATCGGCCTGGGCCTGATCTTCCCGGCGTTCCAGCACCTGCTGGAGCGGCCTTTCGCGCGCATCCCGCAGAAGCACATCGGCATGGATGGCAGTGGCTTCGGCCTGGGTTTGGCGCTGGGTGCTCTCTACGTCCCCTGCGCGGGCCCCGTTCTCGCAGCCATCGCGGTCGCCGGCGCCACGGCAGCCATCGGCCCGGCGACCGCGGTGCTGACCGGCGCGTTCGGGCTCGGCGTCGCCCTGCCGTTGTTGGTGTTCGCACTGGCGGGCCAACGAATTGCCCAGCGGATAAGCGTGTTCCGGCGCAACCAGCGGCAAATCCGCGTCGCGGCGGGGCTGGTGATGATTCTGCTCGCGGTGGCGTTGGTCTTCAATGTGGCCGCGGTGCTGCAGACCGCCGTGCCCGACTACACCGGCCCGCTGCAGGACAGGCTGGCCGCCGACCATGGTGTCGGGCAGCAGCTGCCGCTCGGCGGCATCGTCAACGACGAGAACGTCCGGCTGTCCAACTGCGGCAATGGTGCCTCGGAGCTCGAAAACTGTGGTCCGGCACCCGATCTCAAGGGGATCACCGGCTGGTTGAACACACCCGGAGATCGGCCGGTCGACCTCGCGTCGCTGCGCGGCAAGGTCGTTCTGATCGATTTCTGGGCGTATTCGTGCATCAACTGCCAGCGCGCCATCCGCCATCTCGTCGGCTGGTACGACGCGTACAAGGACTACGGGTTCGAAGTGGTCGGCGTGCACACGCCCGAGTACGCCTTCGAGAAGGTGGCAGGCAATGTCGCCAAGGGCGCCGCCGATCTGGGCATCCGGTATCCGATCGCCCTCGACAACCGCTATTCGACGTGGACGAACTACCGAAACCGCTACTGGCCCGCGGAATACCTGATCGACGGGGCCGGCCAGGTGCGGCACATGAAATTCGGCGAAGGCGGCTACAGCGTCACCGAGAAGCTGATCCGGCGGCTGCTCGTCGACGCGCATCCCGGGCTCAAACTTCCGCCGCCGCGCGACACGACGGATCCCGCCCCCCGCCGACAGACCACCCCGGAGACCTATCTGGCAGTGGGCAAGGTCGTCAACTACGGCGGGGAGGGCCGGTACGACGAAGGGGCCGCGACGTTCGACTACCCGCCGGTCCTGGCCGCCGACAGGTTCGCGCTGCGGGGACGGTGGTCGCTGGACTACCAGGGCGCGACGGCCGACACGGACCAGTGCGGCATCGAACTGAACTACCACGCCAAAGACGTCTATATCGTCGCCGGCGGCACGGGAACCCTGACCGTCACCCGCGGCGGACGGTCCGTCGCGCTGCCGATCAGCGGCCCGCCCACGTCGCACCGGATCGTCGCCGACGATCAGCCGGCGTCGGGAACGCTGGAGGTCCGGCCCGGCCGGGGGTTGCAGATCTACTCCTTCACCTACGGCTGACCCCGATCACGATCGACTTCCCCGGTCGGCAGTCCAAAACGGTCCGGGCTCCGAATCATCCATGTCGGTAGGAATCCGGCGGCGGACACCCGCCGCCGACACTTAGGAGGCCAGATCCACATGAAAGCACGCACCACGTCATTTTTGGCGACGGGATTCGCGGCGGCGACCCTCGTCGGTTTTGCGGTGACCACCGCCCCGACCGCGGCCGCGGCCGACCTGGTCGGGCCGGGATGCGCGGAATACGCGGCGGCCAACCCCAGCGGTCCGGGATCGGTGGAGGGGATGTCGCAGGCCCCGGTGGCGGTGGCGGCGTCGAACAACCCGATGTTGACGACGTTGACCGCCGCTCTTTCGGGCAAGCTGAATCCCGATGTGAACCTGGTCGACACGCTGGACAACGGGCAGTACACGGTGTTCGCCCCGACCGACGCCGCCTTCGCCAAGCTGCCGGAGTCGACCATCGGCCAACTCAAAACCGATTCGAAGCTGCTGACCAGCATCCTGACCTACCACGTGGTGCAGGGGCAGTTGAGTCCGGCCCGGGTCGTGGGCTCCCACAAGACCCTGCAAGGCGCGAACGTGACCGTGTCCGGGCAGGGAAACAACCTCAAGTTCGACAACGCGGGTCTCGTCTGCGGCGGCGTGCCGACCGCGAACGCGACGGTGTACATGATCGACACGGTCCTGATGCCGCCCAGGTAGTCAGTCGTCCCGTCGGGAACGTCTCCATCACACCGCGAGCCGGGGGAGGCCCCCCGGCTCGTGGGTGATGATGGGGCCGTGACGGTGACGATTCCGGACGGCGTGCTGGGCATCGGCGAGTTCGAGCCGACGTTCGAGGCCGAGTTGGCCGCGCGCTATCAGATTCCCAGGCTTCCCGACGGTCCGGGTCGGGCCGAGTACCTGGCTGAGCGCGCGGCCGGCATTCGAGTGGTGGTGACGTCGGGCCGGCCCGGCGTCGACGCGGAGACGATGGCGGCACTGCCCGTCCTGGAAGCGATCGTCAACAACGGCGCCGGTGTCGACCTGATCGATCTCGACGCGGCGAAGCGCCACGGGGTCGGCGTGAGCAACACCCCCGACGTGCTCTCGGACACGGTCGCCGATACGGCGCTGGGGCTGCTACTGATGACGGTGCGTCGTTTCGGTGCCGCCGACCGCTACGTGCGGGGCGGCCGATGGGCGCGCGGGGGCCAGTTCCCGTACACCGGCGACGTCAGCGGCCTGCGGGTCGGCATCCTGGGCCTGGGCCGGATCGGTTCGGCCATCGCGACCAGGCTGCTCGGATTCGACTGTGCCATCGCCTATCACAACCGCAACCGGATCGCCGGGTCGCCGTACCGCTACGCCGAGTCGCCGGTCGAGTTGGCGGAATCGGTCGACGTGCTGGTCATCGCCACCACGGGAGATCACGGAACGCGCCACCTGGTCGATCGCGGCGTCCTGCACGCGTTGGGGCCCGAGGGCTACCTGATCAACATTGCCCGCGGCAGCGTCGTGGACCAGGACGCGCTGGTGGAGTTGGTGGCCTGCGGCGGGCTGGCCGGGGCGGGCCTGGACGTCTTCGCCGACGAGCCCCGGGTGCCCACGGAGTTGCTCGGGCTCGACAACGTGGTGCTCTTCCCGCACATCGGCAGCGCGACCGCCCGAACCCGCCGGGCGATGGCGCGGCTGGCGATCCGCAACCTCGACAGCTACCTCGAGACCGGTGAGCTCGTGACACCGGTGCTGCGGCCCCGCGACCGGTAGCGCGTTTACCCGCTCGCCCGAGCGGGCCCGGCGGGCAAGGCCAGCCGGGTGGGACGCTCGTGTCCGCGCAGGGTGACCGTCTCGCCCAACGACCAACGGGCACGCTCGTTTTCGCTCGCGCCGTCCAGGGCGCCGGCCGTCGCGAGCAACCCGCCCGGATACGTCTTGGCCAGCTCGCAGAGCCGGGCGGCCTCGTTGACCGACTCACCGATCACGGTGTACTCGAAGCGTTCCCGGGCGCCGACGTTGCCGGCGACCACTTGGCCCGCCGCGACGCCGATGCCGGCCCGGCAGTCGGGCATCTCCTCGGCCAGCCGCTCGGCGATGCGACGGGCGGCCGCCAGCGCCTCCTCCTCCGGGCGGTCGAGGTGGTTCGGGGCGCCGAACACCGCCAGCGTCGCATCGCCCTCGAACTTGTTGACCAGACCGCGGTGGCGGTCCACCTCCTCGACGACGATGCCGAAAACCCGGTTGAGCACCGCGACGACTTCGGCGGGAGGCCGACTGGTCACCAACTGCGTGGAGCCGACGATGTCGATGAACACGACGGCGACGTGGCGTTCCTCCCCGCCCAGCTTCGGTCGCTCGCGTTCGGCAGCGGCGGCCACCTCGCGTCCGACGTGCCGGCCGAACAGGTCGCGCACGCGTTCTCGTTCCCGCAGGCCGTCGACCATCGCGTTGAAACCGCGCTGCAGCTCGCCGAGTTCGGTCCCGTCGAACACCACCAGGTTGCCGCGCAGATCGCCTTGTGCGACGCGCTCGAGCGCCGCGCGCACCACCCGCACCGGTGTTGCGGTGAGCCAGGCCAGGATCCACATCAACAGGCAGCCGAAGATCAGCCCTGCGAGCGACACCATCAGCACGCCGACGGCGAACTCGGTTTCGGTGAGGTTCCGCATCAGGATCTGGAAGACCGCCAGCAGGGCGATGCCGATGACGGGCACGGCCGACCCGAGGAACCAGACCATCATCGTCCGGCCCATGATGCCCGCGGTCAGCCGCTGGGGTGGTCGTCCCGCCTCCAGCGCCTGGGCGGCCACCGGCCGCAGCGCGAACTCGGCCAGCAGATAACTACCGGTGGCGACCAGGATGCCGCAGAACGTCACCACGAACAGGAACCGCGGGATGAACAACGTGTTGACCAGTCCGTAGAGGGTGGTCAGCAGCGCCGCGCCGGATCCCCACAGGACGAGGTCGACGATCGCGATCCGCCACGGGGCCAGGAACGTGTTGCGCTCGTCGTCGCGGGTCGGGGTGCGCTCCTCGATCGCCCAGCGCAGCGCGAGCACCGTCCGTCGGGTGATCCAGTAGGCGCCCAGCGCCAGGGCGACCGCCAGGTAGCCCGGGACGACCCCGAACGTGAGCCACAGCGGGGCGTCGCTGAACACGCTCGGCTCGGGAATCGCGACCGTCACCAACAGAAGGGCCGCGCCGATGCCGAGCAGGTTCGCGGCGACGACGAGCACCGTCAGGATGACCTGGATGCGTACCCGCCGACGACGTTGGCTCTCCGTCACGCGCCCGAGCAGCAGCGAGCCGTACGCCGGGGTTTCCGGCAGCCGGCCGCTCTGCCGGGTGACCGTCTCGAGCACCCGGCCCAGGCGTCGCGCCACGGTCTTCTGTGCCGACATGGTGGCGTCAGCCTAATTTGTCGGCCACGCTCTGATATGGAATCGGTTTTGTCAAGTGGGCAGGGGGAAGCGGGGGGGGGGGGCGGGGGGGGGGGGGGGGGGCGGCGGGGGGCGGCGGGGCGTGGGGGGGGGGGGGGGGGGGGGGGGG
>NZ_VMQU01000044.1 GCF_007714205.1 Mycobacterium helveticum
GCCTGCTCTTGCTGCTCGTAGTTGCTGGCGTCGCGGATCAACCCGTCACGCACCCCGTGGAGCATGTTCACGATGTTGCGGAACGCCTGGTTCATCTGACCCATGGTGTCGTAGGACGTCGCCTGGGCCTGACCGCTCCAGCCCGCACCGGCAATGTTCATCGACGACGCCCACATCTTGCGGGCCTCGTCCTCCACCGTCTGCGCGTGCACCTCGAAACGACCCGCCATCGCCCGCATCTCGTGCGGGTCAGTCATAAAACGTGTTGGCATGTTGCCTGGTCTCCTTACTGGGTTTGTTTACTTGGACTCGTCAGTTAGCTTTGTTGTTGTCGGCGGCTAGCGGAGATCCGCCGATCAGCGGTGAAACACCAACATCTTCATTCCCCCCTCCGGTTAGCCGGCCGCCGGGGAACGCGGTATCACGCCGCTGGTCCGTGGCACGTCGAAGCGAGGTTCGGCTTCGCCCTGCCATTCACTCCATTGGGCCCATTCGTCCCATTCGTCCGTCTCCGCGGTGATCGCGCCGGGCACCGGCTCCTCGATCGGCATTTCGGGAGCGGCCACGCCCTCCTCCGGCTCCGGCGGAGCCCAATGGTCGTAGTCATCGGGCGGTACGGCCACACCCCAGGTGAGCGGCACGGACAATCCGCCGAGCATGCCCGACTCGCCCCGCTTCGCCGACACCGAATCGTCCGGCAAGGGCGGACCCAGAGGCAAAAGCACGGTGCCCCCTTTCATAGCCGTTCGAACTCTCGAACCCGGCGGCGAACCGCCACCGAGCATTGCGAGAATCGTAAGTCAATTCTCGGGACAATATCCGGGATTTCCCGATTTCGCTCGCCGAACGGGATGCGACGCCGTTGTCGCACCGCGCGGTTGTCGCACCGCGCGCGAACCGCGTGGGCTCCCCCGATAAGCCGAAGGCGCGGGTAACACGTCGCTCCCGAAGTGTTACCCGCGCCCCGTAGCTCATGGTCAGGCCCAGCTGGACCCGACGGCGCTGTCGGTGCTGGCCATGTTGGAACCGGCGCTCTGCACCTTCTGGCCGTGGGAGTTGGCCTGCTCGTAGATCACCTGGAAGTTGCGACCCAACTGGGTGATGAACTCCTGGCAGGCCACCGAACCCGAACCGCCCCAGAAGTCACCGGCGGCCAGCACATCACGAACGATGGCCTGGTGCTCGGCCTCCAACGAGGCGGCCTGCGCGCGGATCGTGGCGCCGTGAGCGTCCACATCCCCGAACGAGTAATTGATGCTCATTGCTTAGCTCCTTCGAAAGTGTTGGATGACTGCGGTTTTCGCTACTAGATGCCGAGGATCTGCTGCGAGGCCTGCTCTTGCTGCTCGTAGTTGTTGGCGTCGCGGATCAGCCCGTCGCGCACCCCGTGGAGCATGTTCACGATGTTGCGGAACGCCTGGTTCATCTGACCCATGGTGTCGTAGGACGTCGCCTGGGCCTGGCCGCTCCAGCCCGCTCCGGCGATGTTCATCGACGACGCCCACATCTTGCGGGCCTCGTCCTCGACGGTCTGCGCGTGCACCTCGAAACGGCCCGCCATCGCCCGCATCTCGTGCGGGTCGGTCATGAAACGTGTTGCCATTTTGCCTATCTCCTTGTCGTTCTTGTTTTTCGAGCCTTGGATTGGTCGAAGTCTTCAGCAGTCGCGGTCGCTGCGGCGGTGGCCGCATCCCGGACAGATTACGGCCTGCCGGTTAACTGCTTGCCCCACATGGATGCCGTGTCGCTGCTTTTCCGGTCTCAGACCACCACCTGCTTGGGCATGACGATCGGCTTGAAGCCGTAGCGCGGCCCGGCCCCGTAGGCGCCGGCGCCCTTGGCCGCCGCCGCCATCCCCGGCATGCCGGGCATCGCCGTGACCGGCTCGGCCGCCTCGGAGGCGACGGTCCAGCCCGAGCCCTCCAACGGGGCGGTGGAGGAGGCCAGCGTCGCCGGGGCGGCCGCCGACCAGCCGGCCGGCACCGACAGACCGCCGACGGCGGACGCCTCGCCGAGACCCGCCGACACCGCGCCGCCCAGGCCCAGCGGCGTGGTCGAGCCCACCAGCGACGTTCCTATCCCCAAGCCGGCACCCAGGGGCGTGACGTCGTCGACGGTGACACCCAATGGAGCGCCGGCAAGGAAGTGGCCGAGCAGCGGGAAGGTCGCGGTGATCATGGCGACGTTCCATGCCGCGGTGACACCGATGTTGTAAATGACATTCTGGACGACCGGAATCGAGGCGAAATCGGCAATCGACGGGATCTGGCCGTTGAGGGTCAGAATCGAATTCAGTGAGCTCTGCAACTCGGAGAAGCCGGTCTGCAGGCCCGAGATGGCAGAACCGAGGCCCCCCTGCGCGGGCGCTGCCGCCGCGCTCTGGGCTGTCGTCGCGGCTTGAATACCGGCCGCGGCCGGGTTGGTGGCCGGCGTCTCGGGCGCGGTCGGCTGAAGCACCCCGGCGGCCGTCGAGGCGGCCTGGTAGGTGTACATGGTGGTGGCGTCCTGGACCCACATCTCGGCGTACTGGGCCTCGGTTGCCATGATTGCCGCCGTGTTGATGCCCAGGAAATTGGTCGCGACCAGCGCCGTCAGCTGCGCACGGTTGGCAGCGATCACCGGCGGCGGCACCGTCGCGGAGAACGCTGCTTCGTACGCGGCCGCCGACGCCGTCGCCTGGGCGCCTGCATGTTCGGCCGCCGCCGCCGCGGTGGTCAGCCAGGACACGACGGATTCGGCTGAGGCGGTCGCGGCTGTCGACCCCACACCCGTCCAGTGCTCGGTGGTCAGCGTCGTGACGATCGACTCCCATTGAGACGCTGCGGTGCCCAGCTCCGCGGCCAGGTTGGACCATGACGCGGCGGCGGCCATGAGCGGTCCGGAGCCCGCGCCCGAATACATGAGCGCCGACGTGACGTCCGGGGGTATCGCTCCGAAATCCATAACCATGGGGGTCTATCCCTTTCCTCTTAATTAGCTGAATTTGGCTTCGTGTTGATCAGTTGTGCAGCGCGGGCGCTGTTGCCGCCTAGACGGTCGCCGGCTTGGGCATGACGAGGGGCTTGACGCCGTAGCGTGGCGCACCGAAGCCGGCGCTGTTACGCGCGGCCGCGCCCAGCCCGGGCATGCCGGGGACGGCCACGCCCGGACCGGACTGCGGCGCTCCGGCGGTCCAGCCCGCAGTCGGCAGGGCCATCGGGTCCATCGGGGTGCTACTCGACACCGTCGTGACCGTGCCGGCCCAGCTCGGCGGCACCGACAACTTGCCGACCATGGTCGCCGAACCCACGCTGGCCACCGGCATCGCACCGATGCCGGCCACGCCGGAACCGACGGCCGGCGTCGTCGCGCCCGCGAGGTCGGCTGCGCCGGCAAGGCCGCCGAGGTCGACGCCGGCCTCTTCGGGAGCCGATATGGCCGAAAGAAGGCCGCCGCCCCCCATCCCGATGGTGTCCGAGTAGGCCGAGGCCCAGTTGCCCATCTCGTCCATGCCGATGGTGGTTCCACCACCCGAGGGGCTGAAAAGCCCGTTGCTGCTGCTCAGGAAGTTGTAGGCCTGGTTGATCAATGAGGCTGGGTCCAGGGACTGCTGGGCCGTGTTGCTGGCCTCGGCAGCTGAGTAGGTACCGGAAGTCTGGTTCAGCGTGTTCACATACTGCTGCTGTTCGGTCTGAGCTTGAGTTGCCGTCGCCTGATACTGAGTGCCGTACGCCGAGAAGAGCGCCG
Organism: Mycobacterium helveticum; assembly: GCF_007714205.1. Lineage (GTDB taxonomy): Bacteria > Actinomycetota > Actinomycetes > Mycobacteriales > Mycobacteriaceae > Mycobacterium > Mycobacterium helveticum. The sequence goes on from NZ_VMQU01000044.1 coordinate 3,727, forward strand.
CCTGCTGCAACGACACCGGGTCAGCGGCTGCCGGTGCGATGGCCGTGGTCGCCGCCGCAGCGCCCGCGTGCTGCGCGGTCAGCGAACTGACGATGGCCTCCAGCTGCGCCGCCGCAGCGGACAATTCTGCGGGCAGTGTTTTCAGAAATGACATCCGTTCCTCCGTCGTGTCAAAATCGCTGGCCCTATGCGGCCGATCGACCCTGGGTGTTTGCCCAACGACTGCTGTGCATTGGCGTAAGGCTAACGATCCACGTCTCCACAGTCGCGGCCGAAAAGAGCGCGCTGGCAGCCGTTTACGCTTTTTTAACGATGGCGCGGGCAGTTTTAACAAGTCGCCGTCGAGCGACATAGCGCTGTCATGTGGCCAGGGCGGCAGTACGGGGTATACGCGGCTCAGCGGCGGGACAATACTCGAAGCGCGGCCGGGTCGCATGTTGGGGTGCGGGCCGGCCTCGAGGGGGATGCGATGCCCCCGGCCCCGTTCGCGCGCGCTACATTCGCCGCCGGGCCCCCATAGCCCAATTGGCAGAGGCAGCGGACTTAAAATCCGTCCAGTGTCGGTTCGAGCCCGACTGGGGGCACGCTGACGAACGGGCTGGTGACGCCGACGCCGGCGGTATTGTCCGGGGGACCCGCGGCGCGGCCGAGCATGGCTTTTCGGGCGGTCAGCGTGAAGGAAATCAGGGGAGCGCTCCGGCTGTTGCCGGTGGTGGCAACTACACCGTCGAGGCCGTTGATGACGGGTTGATCGGTGCGTCCACCGAGGCGGGGCGCGGGGTGTGCCGCAACGGGCATGGCGTGGCGCGCGAGCAGCTGGTCACGATCGAGGAGCGGATCACCCCGGCAAGCGGAACGCGGCCCCGCCCGAAGATCGTGAGTGAGAAAGAATCTCCACGACGGAAACGTCAGGCAATCCGGTGTGGCAACGAGCCACGGTCCACGTTGCCGCCGAAACAATGTTGCCGCCGAAACAATGTTGTCTGCTCGCCGAGCGTGGCTCCGACAAACTCTTTATCGTTGCGGGATGAGCCAACCCGGGCAATTCGATCCCCTCCGCTACGAGAAGATGTATCGCAATCAGCAGTCCGCGAACGGCTTGCCGGCGGCCACGCCGTGGGACATCGGCGGCCCGCAGGAGATCGTTAAGCAACTTGTTGCGTTGGGTGCGGTCAAGGGCGAGGTTCTTGACCCGGGTACCGGTCCGGGGCATCACGCCATCTACTACGCCGCAAAGGGGTACTCGGCGACCGGTATCGACTCCTCACCGGCTGCGATCGAGCGGGCAAAGGAGAACGCGCGCCGCGCAGGGGTTTCGGTCAACTTTCAGGTGGGTGACGCGATAAGGCTAGACGGCCTGGAGAACCGCTTCGACACGGTCGTTGACTGCGCGTTCTATCACGTGTTTTCAGACGTGCCTGAGGCGAAGCGGATTTATGCGCAGGCTTTGCATCGGGCGACCAAGCCCGGAGCGCGGCTCTACATGTTCGAGTACGCCCACTACAGTGTCAACGGCATCGTTGCTCCGCGTTCGGTGTCCCTGGACGACTTCATACAGATGTTCCCCGACGCCGGTTGGCAGCTCACGTATCTGGGGCCGACCACGTATCAGGTCAACATGAGCATGGAATCCTTCGACATGATGATCGCCCGCAATCCCGATAAGGCCGAGCAGATAAGGTCTTTCGTCGAGGGGTTTCGGTTGATCGAGCCCTGGCTGACCAATGGCCTCGCGTACGCACCGTTTTGGGAGATGCACGCCACCCGGGTGGACTGATCGCAGACGAAGAAGCTCAGGAGCCGGCCGGCACCGGGGCAGCGACGAGGTAACCGGCAAAGGAGAATGCGGTGGAACGCTCTACCCGCGATTCCCGGCGCGGAAATCGAATTGAGGTTTTTTCCCGTGCGGTCCCCGGTGTCAGCGTGGCGGGAAGGTGTAGCCCAGGAACCGATTGTTCCACAGAGGGATTGGGTGTTGTGCGGCGTTGGGGGCGTCGACCGGTTTGGGTGGTGATTGCGGAGTTCGAGCTTGCAGGGTGATGTTTTTGTCGATGTTGAGCATGATGCCGCCGGAAAGGGTGTGCCGCGTCGCGTTGCCCAAGCGCCGTCGGAGTGCACCGCCGGGACCAATGCTCGACCCGCCGACGAGAGCCTGGTGAAAAGGAAATTATGAGCGAACCGTCCCAACCGGACCAGCCCGCGGGCCGCCGCGAAGTCCGATCAGGCGCAGTGCCTTTGGAACTGCGCGACCGCCGGCACTGGCGGCATTGCGCCGCGCTGTGTGTTTCCCGCGGAATCGCAGCACTCCTCCTCGCGGTGCTGCTCGCCTGGCTGCTGCCGGCTCGCTCCTGGGACGTCGCTTCCCAAGCCGCCCGCCTTCCATGTCTTGCCACTTTCGTCGCCGTCTTCGTCGTCCTGTGGCAGTCGCTCGTCATCCGGAGCCGGGCGCGAGACGACGTCAGGGAAGCGCATGAGCGACTGCGGCGTGAGCTTGAGGCGGCCGAGCAAAGGTCGGCCAGAGAGCTGGACAATGCGCGCGAGCTACACCGAATCGAGCTTGAAGCACAGCGGGAACAAGCTCGCATCCAACGCGTCCATCTGCGCGAACAAGAGTTCAAACTCGCCGTGATTCGGGTGTCTCGCGCGGTCAACGACTACACCCTCGAGCTGTCAAGACTCACGGAGCGGGGACACAAAGTGGTGACGATGCCCGAGAAACAGGAACGCGAGGACGCACTTGCGGCGAACAGCAAGAAACTTGACTCCCTTCTCAAGAATATGCAGCTGGAAATCTCGGCGGCGCAAATGTTTACCCGTAACAAGGCGCTTCATGATTCCCTTGACGCGGTGAACGCCACCACGGTACTCGGCTCACACGCTGAGGCGATGTTCCGGGAAGCGGTGATCCGTAACTGCACCATGCCCCGCTCGGTCGTGGAGGCAATCTTTCGGGCAATGACGACGATGCAGACGGCGACAGGCAACATCCGTCGTCTGGCTGGCGACCTGCTGGAAACCGGCTGGGAATGATCGCGCCCCGGTTGGGAACGGGCACCAGCACCCACGCCCGAACGATCATTGGGATTCGGCAAACCGGCCCCCCGTCGATGCCCCCGCCGGGCGGTGGATCTGCGCAATGATCGCTCCACCGCCCCGAAAACATGGACCTGAAAACATCAGCAAGAAAGGTAGTTCAGCGTGAATTCTCCTCCCTCACATCACAAGGAGAGTCCGGTCTTCGCGGCCGACCGCGGCGCCTTCTGGCGTCAGCTGCGCGGCCTGGGCCGGGTGGTGAAAATCGAAGCCGGCAAACCCATGCTGCACGGCTATTACCTCACACGGCGCGACGATGTGCGGGCAGCCCTGCTCGATCCGGGCACGTTTATGTCGCCGCCGAAAACCTTTAAGATCACCTCGTTCGGTGTACCGCTTCCGCAGGTGCCGTTGTCCTGTGGAACGCGAACGGATCATGCCCGTTTCGGTCGTGTCCTCCATCCACTCTTCAGCCCCAAAGCATTGGCCCCTTTTGCTTCGGGCTTGCGCGCGCAGGCCGCGGCGCTGATCGGCGGGGTCACCGGCGCAGGGCAGTGTGATGCGACCGGCCTCGCCGATGCATACGCCTGCCAATCGCTGCTCCTGGTCTGCGGTTTGCCGTCGGACGACGAAAGTGCGGCACAGTTGATCCGGGCCGCAGTGATCGGTGACTTGGACGGGACGGCCGAACTTCAACTCTTCAACTGGCTGGATTCCGCGCTTGGGGACGGGCTGAGAAAGCCCCGTCGGCCGCCCGGCGTTCTCTGGCCGCTCCTCGAGGGACGAGCCCGCGACAAGGATTTTCCGCTCAGCCGGGCCGAGGTGGCTGCCGTCGTCCTTCTGTTGTTCTCGGTTGCAGGCATTGAAATGGTCGCGGCGGCGATTTGTTTCTCGCTTCTGCGTCTCGCGCGCGATCCGCAACTACAGGCCCGGTTGCGTGAAGACCCAGGCCAGATCCCGGCGTTCGTCGAGGAAATGTTGCGGTTGGAGGCACCAGGGCCGGCCATACCGCGCGTTACCACAAGAGAAGTCGAAGTCGGCGGCTTTACGATCCCGGCGCACAGTGTGGTGTGGCTGGCCTTGGAAGCAGCGGGCCGCGAGAGCGGAGGTGATGAGATAGCAACGACCAGCGATGGAACCATTCTGCGCCAACGCCATTGGGCGTTCGGCAGCGGTATACACAGATGCTTGGGTATGCACCTGGCCCGTATTGAAATTGTTGAGTTCCTGACCGCGTGGTTGGGGCGCGTACCGCAATTCGAACTGGAATCTGGCTTCGTGCCAGCCATTAGACATGTACCGACTGGCGTGACTCACCTGGGCAGCCTAATGCTGCGTTGGGAGACATCCCCATGAGGAGTTCGGGATCATCCGCGAGACCCCGGCGCGTGCATCAGCGGAGTGTGATGGCACGTCGGCGTCGCCGACACGACAGCACCACAGCGGATGAATCGGTGCGCACACGCGGTGGCGGGACTTCAACGAAATCTCTACTGCGGGTGGATCCGCAGGTGGCACCAGCATCAACTGGCGCGCCACGGCCGGTGTCGCGGTTCGTCATCGACATCCACCACGATGTTGCGTTGGCGCGTTCCTACTTCGGATAATCTTCTTGATCAGGAGTCAAACACTCGGGCGGCGTCGCAGTGAGGTCAAGAAAAGCACCTGGCCGACACTTCTGATGGTCCTGCTCCTTGCCATCGGCGCAGACGTAGTATGCCTGTGAATCGTCCGGGTCCTGCACATACTGGAGCCCGGCGCCGTCAGGGCACGTGAACTCGCCGGCCGGGGAGATGCGGGGCGGCTGCGCGTGCGCCACAGCTGAACTCGCCAAGCTCACCGACCCGATGCCGGCAATAGCGGCGCCGATAGCGGCGACCCGTCTAGCCTTGAAGGACATCATCATTCGCTGTTTCATCCCTGCGTTATTGGTCAGTGGGCTAACCATCAGTATTTTGCGGCAACGTGTCCGGGTTGTCCAGGGCTGGTCATTTACCGCTGGACTTCGACAGGTAGTCGGGGCAGTAGACGCTCGATGCGATCGCCGTGAACCTAGTCGCGCCGGCAAGGCCGAATCCTTGATTCAGAGTCATCACCTTTTTGATGACGTCGATTTCCTTCTGGCCCGAGTCCATCATGTCGCACGCCGTGTGAGCGGCCGCGACGGCGGCAGGCCCGTTGGTATAGGTGATGCTTGCTTGGCTGAGCTGGCTCAGAAAGCTCCCATCCAGACCCGGGTCGATGCTGCTCGGCTCGGCCTGCGCCGGCACCGCTGCGCCGACGACGGCGGCTAGGTTGGCCAATACCATGAGGAATCGCACCGTCTTATCATCCTCCACGACGCCGTGGTTGTCTTGTCGAGTGTGATGGTCCTACGTCCTGACGGGACCCCCTGCCAGTGCCCGGCAGATCGTTGCGACCCCGGACCGCTCATGGTGTACGTCGATGAGCCGCTGGATCAACGGTGCGGCAGGTTGGGCTCTCGCGCGAGGAAAGTCCCTTCTTTTCCGGTCGAAGTAGTTCGGGCCTATCGCGCTGACGGCGTAGGAGTTCCCGAGACAGGTTCACCAGCTTCATCGGGCAGCTGTAGCGGTGGCCGCATTCGAGGATGATGATGGTGAGCAGGTTGGTGTCGACGGTGCCGTTCATCTCGGCCAGGCGGGTGTCGCCATCGGTTTGAGCACGCGAGGTCAACGGCAGGTCGAACGGGCCGTCGGCTAGCGGGCCGTCGTCGGGCCACCTCGTACGGCACGTGATTGTTGATCCATCGTGTGGCTGATGCGCACCCGGAACTGGTGAGCGGTGCCATGCGCTGACTGACTGAGTTCATCTGTGATACAACGTTTTTCGAGCCACTACGCCGGCGGCGATGCGGGCGCCGGCGAGTTCGGTGTCGACACGAGCGGTGCGCCGGAAATAGTGGAGCGGTTTGTCGTCGCGGATGATCTCCTCGATGGCGCCGGGCAGCAGCGACGGATCGGCGTCGCGACGCAGTCACGAGAGCCGGCCTGCCCACCTGATGCCCTGCAGCGCCCTCATGGAGCCTCATGAGTCGCTGACCGTCGAGGATCGCCCGCCTCGGCTGCTCCCAGTTGTGCGGAATTATGTCGTACGATAGCGACATGACTACGACAGAGGCGGACCTTGGGCAGCTGCTCGGCCAGGTCAATCAGGTCACCGCGCTGTTGCAGCGCTCGGCAACGGTGCCCGATGAGGTGGGTCAGTTGATCGACAGCTTCGAGTCGGCGTTGGGTGCTGCGACTCCGCTGCGCCTGCAGGCCGACCCCTACCTGACGACCACGCTGTGGGCAGCGGCTTTCCGGGCGGAGAAGGCGCTTCGCCATGATGATGCCGCGCAGCGACGTCGCGATGTTCGCGTTGCGCTCGAGCAGTTGCGCCATGCCTTGCGCGACCTCACCGAAGATCGGCCGTACGCCGATGATGCGCCGGTGCGGGAGGTGCTGAACCGCACCGTCGGCATTCTTGCGGCACCACAGAAAACGCTGGCCGACCTTCTCGGGGTGTCGGTCCGTCAGCTGCAGCGCTGGCTCGCCGACGACGGCAGTGAGCCGGGATCAGATGACGCGGCGCGTATTCGCGCGGTGGGACAAGTGGTCAACCAGCTGCGCCATTCGTTCACCGGTCCCGGGGTGCTGGCGTGGTTTGGCCGCACGCATCCCGAGTTGGGCCGGCCTCCGGTCGAGTTGCTCGATGACCCGCTGTGCTACCCGCGGCTGTTGGCGGCCGCGGCCGGCGCCCGCGCGATGACGGCGTGAGACTCACGGCATTTCGGCACGCGGCTTACGACTCGCCGTGGTGGGCGTTTCCCAGTTCACGCTCCGGTCGTTTCCACCGCGCACGCAACCAGACCGTCCAATATCTGAGCCTTCATCCGCTGGGCCCTGCCGCGGAGCTGCTGCGCCACAACGTGGGCCCGACGGGTGATCCCGACGAGGTCGTGTTGAACCTGTGGTCGGCGACGCTGGAGGTGGACCCGATACGGGTCGACTTTGACGACTGCGCCGCCTATGGTCTGTCCGCCGACGAGCTGGTCGGCCAGGACTACGCGCCCACCCAGGCGTTGGCCGATGCGGTTCGCGAGAGCGGAGCCGACGCGATGACAGTCCCCTCGGCCGCGCTGCCGGGCACCTATAACCTGATTCTTTTCGGTATCCGGGTACTTAATCCCTTTCTGCGCCAGCCGCTTACCCCCGAGGAAGTGCCGACCGGACACCTCACCGACGCCGGGCGCGCCCCGGCTGAAGTGGCTGCCCACGTGCGATGGTTCGGCGCTCCACATACGGCAGCAGAGCAGTGGAAGACCACCGGCACATACGATCTCTTCGACGATCCGATCGCGACACGATGGTGAATCTTCTGCTGCCGCGGCAGCAGAAAAAATCGGCTTTGACACGGGCAATGCTGCCTGAAACGCGGTGAACTGGGTGATCCCCCTGATCGCTCACAGCGATTGCAGGAAACCGACGAGCGCGTCGTTCACATCGTGGGCACGCTCCTGCTGAACCCAATGCCCGGCGCCCGCAAGCAATTCCATACCGCGCAGATTCGGCAGCGCGGCTCGCATGCCCGCCAACGCCTCGTCGGTGTTACCGGCGATCAGGTCATGCTCGCCGGCCAGGTAGAGCGCCGGCGCGCGGATCGTCGCACCGAGGAACGGCGCCAACACCGTCGGCAACGCGTTGATGTTGCGGTACCAATTGAGCCCACCACGAATCCCGTTGCGCGACAACTCGTCAACATAGAAGTCGACGTCGTCTTCGCTCAGCCAGGCGGGCAGCGTCGCAGGAACCGTCAGTTGGTCGATGAAACGCTCCCCCGAGGCGAAGTACCCGTCCCAGCCTCCGGCCCGTTTCTCGTCGGCGACGATGTCGCCGCTGATCGTGTAGAAGAACCCGCGCACAAAGCGATCGAGGTCCGCCTCGATCTCGGCTTCGGCCCGGCCCGGTTCTTGAAAATACAGCCGGTAGTAGTCGCGTGCGCCGGCGTTGGCCCGCATCAGATCGTTCATCGTCAGGCCCTCCGGCAAGCCGGGTATCGGCGGCGTGTACGGGACGCTCAGCGCCGCCACGGCGCGGAACAGGTCCGGGCGCATCAACGCGCTGTACCAGGCCACTGGCGCCCCCCAGTCGTGGCCCACCACGACTGCCTGCTCGGCACCGAGCGCGCCGACCACACCGACGACGTCGGCCACCAGGTGCGACAGGGTGTAGGCGCCGATCGCCGCCGGCGCGCCGGTCTGCCCGTATCCGCGCATGTCCATGGCGACCGCGCGGAATCCGGCGGCGGCCACCGCGGTGAGCTGATGCCGCCACGAGTACCACGACTCCGGGAAGCCGTGGCAGAACACCACCAGCGGGCCGTCGCCGAGGCAGACGGTGTGGATCGAGATGCCGTTGGCGGCGACGTCGGCGTGCTGGAATTCGGCGTTCACGACGACCGCTGCTACCGGGCCCGCTGGGCCGCGCGGAACTCCTCGGCGTACAGGTCGGTGAAGTTGGGCTCGCCGGTGTGTGCGGTCAGTCCGCCGTCGGCGACCAGGTTGTGGCCGGTGATGAAGCTGGCGTCGTCGGAGGCCAGAAACGCGATCACGCTGGCGATCTCCGCGGGCTCACCGACACGCCCCATCGGGATGTTGTGCTCGTAGACCGGCTTCATGTTGGGGTGGTCCATCATCCCGCCGGGGTGGGTGTTCACCGGCCCCGGGCAGACCGAGTTGACCCGGATGCCTTGGCGCGCATGGTCGATGGCCATGTTGCGGGTCAGGTTGACCACGGCGCCCTTGGCGGCGCAGTAGGCGACCAGGCCGTAGTTGCCGGCCAGTCCGGAGATGGACGCGGTGTTCACGATGTTGCCGCCGGTGGCGATCAGGTGCGGTATGGCCGCTCGCGATCCGAAGTAGACCGCGTCCAGGTTCACCGCCATGATGCGGCGCCAGTCGGCGGGCTCGACGTCGACGACGGTGCCCATGGTGATCGCGCCGGCATTGTTGACCATCGTGTCCAGCCGTCCGAAAGCCGCCACCGCGGCATCGACGAGGTCACGCACCGCGGCCTCGTCGGTGACGTCGGTGACCCGGGTGACGAGCCGATCATCGAATTCGTCGGACAGGCGTTGCAGGCCTTTGGGGTTGACGTCGGCGGCCACCACCGACGCCCCTTCGTCCAGGAAACGACGTACCGTGGCCGCGCCGATCCCGTGGCCGCCGCCGGTGACGACGACCACCCGTCCGCTATGCCTCGTGCTATCCACGCGCCACCGCCGCCCGTGCCGCGTCGGCGATGTGCCGAGCGGTCATGCCGAGCAACTCCGCGGTGAAATCCGGCGATCCGAAGGGCGGGAACGTGTCCGGGACGCCGATCGGCGTGACCGGTACCGCGAGCCCCCGGCGTGCCAGCGCCTCGGCGGTGGCCGAAAACAACCCGCCGATGATCGAGTGGTTCTCCGCGGTGACCAGCCGTCCGGTGCGTGCCGCGATGTCGGCCACCGCGTCGCCGTCGAACGGTTTGATGGTGCTGACCCGCAGCACGGTCGCGTCGATGCCGTCGCCGGCCAGCGTGTCGGCCGCGGTCAACGCCTCGGGCACCCGGTCCCCGCTGGCGACGATGCCGACGTCGGCGCCGTCGCGCAGCACCGCGGCCTTGCCGAGTTCGAACGGCGGCAGGTCCGTCGTGCGGCTCGCGGCGGGCCGGTCGAAGGGCTGACGCAGGTACACCGGCCCGTCGTAGTCGAGCGCCACGGTCAGCGCCTGCGCCGCCTCAACGGGATCGGCGGGGTCGATGACCACCATGTTCGGGACCGCCCGCCACACCGCGAGGTCGTCTATCGAGGTGTGCGACGGGCCGAACGTCGCGGAGATGCCCGGCGTCGCGCCGACGAGTTTGACATTGGCCCGCGGCAGCGCGATCTGCATGATCGCGCAGTCCGCGGCACGCCGCCCCAGAAACACCGCGAAGGAGGTGGCGACCACGGTCAGCCCGGCGCGGGCCAGGCCGGCGGCGGTCAGCATCAGGTTCTGCTCGGCCATCCCGACGGCGATGTAACGGTCCGGGAACGCGGCGGCGAACGCCGACAGGTCGGTGTACTTCTTCAAATCCGCCGACACCGCGACGATGTCGGTGCGGCGGGTCGCGGCGTCCACCAGTGCGCGCCCCCAGGGCCCGGCCTTGACCCGCATGCCCATGGCCGCGGCGGCGCCGGCCGATGCGGCCGTCACAAGCCCGCCTCGATCTCGCGCTGCACCGCGGACCACTGATCCGCCGGGATCCGCACGAAATGTGCGTTGCGGCGGGCTTGCAGGCTCGCCGCCCCATGCGCGAGGCGGGTGTGCGCGATGACGGCGCGCGGCCGGTCGCCGCCGTCGTTGCGGGCCTTGGCGAAAACGTCCAGCAGCGCGTCGATGTCGTTGCCGTCGACGTCGGCGGCCCACCACCCGAACGCGCGAAATTTCTCCGCCAGCGGTTCGACCTCGAGCACCAGTTCGCCGTCGGCTTGGGTCCGGTTGACGTCGACGACGCAGGTGAGATTGGCCAGGTTCCGATCGCCGGCGAACATCGCCGCTTCCCAGGTGGAGCCCTCCTGCGTCTCGCCGTCCGACATGTAGTTGAACACCCGCGCCGGGTTCCCGAGGTGGCGCAGGCCCCAGGCGAGTCCACCGGCGACCCCGAGGCCGTGCCCCAGCGATCCGCCGGCGAACTCCACACCCGGCACGTCACCGGGTTCGGCACCCAACGTCAGCGGACTTCCGTCGGCACCGTACGTCTCCAGTTGGGCCCGCGACAGCAGGCCGTGTTCGGCCATGGCGCAGTAGTGCGAAAGCGCGTAGTGGCCCACCGACAGCAGCAACCTGTCGCGGGACTCGTCGTCGAGAGCGGTTGGCGACCAGTGCATCTCATGGAAATACAAGACCGCGAACAGTTCCGCCGACTGCAGTGCCTGGCCGATGTAACCCTCTCCCTTGCCGCGCGCGGCGGCGACCGCATGCAGCCGTAGCCGCCGGGCGATAAAGGCAAGCTCGGCGGCACCGCATTGTCGAGCGCACAGGTCGGCCATGGCTCGAATACAAGCAAATACGGTGAGTAGCCGTCAATCGGATGCCCCGCCGCCGTTACGGTTGGCGAACATGACGCAGCCAACCATCAGTGCCAGGGGCATGGACTTCACCGTGCGGCGGGCCGGGCAAGCCGGCGAGCCGGTGCTGCTGCTGCACGGCTTCCCGGAAACCTCCGCCATGTGGGCCGGCGTGATGGCGGCGTTGGCCGGCGCGGGCTATCGGTGCGCTGCCCCGGACCAACGGGGCTACAGCCCGGGGGCGCGGCCCCGCGAGGTGGAGTCCTACCGGCACGAGGAGCTGGTCGGCGACGTCGTGGCGGTCGCGGACGCTCTGGGCTTCGGCCGGTTTCACCTGGTGGCCCATGATTGGGGGGCGGCGATCGCCTGGCTCGTCGCGATCGCCGCGCCGTCGCGCCTGGCGTCGCTCACCGTGTTGTCGATTCCGCACTATCACGCCTTCGCGGAGGGGACCTGGACCGACCCCGCCGTCGAGGACTACCGCAACTTCCTGGCCTTGGTCCTCGCGCCGGACGGGGCGGCCGAGCGCGTGCTCGGGCAGGATCACCTCGCGGTTTTCCGCGCGCTGCTGACCGGGCACAGCGCCGCGGAACAGGAGCAGCTGGTCGCGGTGCTCGACCAGCCCGGAGCGTTGTCGGCTGCGCTTGCCTGGTACCGGGCTTCCGACGGGCACCGACGGATCTTGTCGGCCGCTCCGGAGCCGGTGACGGTGCCCACCCTGCTGATCATGGGCCGCGACGAGCCCTATGCCGGGCCGCTGGCTGTCGCCCTGGGGGAGAAGATCCCGATCGCCGACTACCGGCGCGTCGACCTCGACGCCGGGCATTGGCTGGTGCAGGAACGTCCCGCCGAGGTCACGCAGGCGATCGTCGACCAGCTGCGCCGCTATCCGATTTCCTGACCGGCCCGACCCCGAACCTCCGCGCCCGATTGACCATCCCGCAATTAGGTGTTGTGTATTTCGTGAATCGTGTTCCATACTTGGGCTCGGTGGTTTCGCTCGATCGCTCCGGGAAAGGCATCTCCATGACGATGGCCGACGTGCCGACCGCCGTGCACATCGGCGCCGACGAGCTGCCGTTCGTCGACCTCGGTGACGGCTCCAAGCTGAAGGTGATCCAGGTCAAAGAGGCCGAGGGCCTCTGGATCGTGGAAAACGTCTTCCGGGCCGGCTACGAAGTGCAACGCCACAAACACACGGGACCGGTTTATGCGTACACCACAACGGGGGCGTGGAAGTACAAGGAGTACAGCTACGTCAACCGCGCGGGCTCATTCCTGTACGAACCGGCCGGTTCGGTCCACACCCTGCAGGTCCTCGAGGACGACACCGGTGTCTGGTTCCAGATCTATGGCGCGAACCTGAACCTCGACGCGGACGGCAACATCGAGAGCATCCTGGACGCCTCCAACGTTCTGGCGACCTATCTTGCGCTGTGCGAGGCGGCCGGGCTGCCCCGACCCAACGTCCTGACCGGCTGAACCGTGACCAGCACCGCAGCGGGCCCCGCGGACCTGGCCAACCCCGACACCTTCGTCCGTGGTGTGCCGCACGAGGCGCTGGCGCAGTTACGGCGCACCGAGCCCGTGCACTGGCAGCCCATGGAGCGCGAGGAAGGCTTCTGGGCGGTGTTGCGCCACGCCGACGTCGTCCGGGTCGCCCGCCACCCCGAGATCTTCTCGTCCCATCACGGGGGCGTCGTCGTCGAGGACCCGGCGCCGGACACGCTGGCACGGATGCGCAGCATGCTGCTGGCCATGGACCCGCCCCGGCACACGACCCATCGCGCACCGCTGTCACCGCACTTCCGGCCGCGGGCGATTGCGCGCCTGGAAAGCCGGGTGCGCGACATCTGTCGCGGCATCATGGCCGAGGCTCGCGAAAAGCGGGACGTGGAGTTCGTCCACGACGTGGCCGCGAACCTGCCCACGCACGTGATCGGCGAGTATTTCGGCCTGCCGCGCCGCGATTGGGACTACCTGCAAACGTTGGCGCAGCGCAACACGTCCAGCCAGGATCCGGATTTGGGCGCCCCGGAGGCGGGCAACGCCACCGGCGGAGTCGAGATGGCCGCCTACGCCGTCGAGTTCGCGGCCGCTCGTCGCCGTGGCGCTCCCGCCGACGACCTGACCAGCGCGATCCTGCACGCGGACTTCGGCGGCCAGCCGATGAGCGATCTCGATTTCGGCGGATTCTTCGTGCAACTCGTCACCGCGGGTTTCGACACGACGAAGGGCATGCTTTCCTCCGGGCTGCTCACTCTGCTCCGGCATCCGGACCAGCTGGCCGAGTTGCGGGCCGACCCGTCGCTGCTGCCCGGCGCCGTCGAGGAGATCATCCGCTACGACAATCCGCTCCACTATTTCCGGCGCACCGCGCTCGTCGACACCGAACTCGCCGGCACCCGCATCGCCGCCGGCGACAAGGTGGCGATGTACTACACGTCGGCAAACCGGGATGAAGCGGTCTTCGCCGACCCGCAGGCCTTCGACATCCACCGCCGCCCCAATCCTCATCTGTCTTTCGGCTTCGCGAGCCACTACTGCCTCGGCGTGCACCTGGCCAGGCTCGAGGCCAGGGTGTTCTTTCGGGAACTGCTGGAGTCGTTCTCCGTCATCGAGCTCATCGGTGAGCCGGTCCGGGTGCGCTCGAACCTGAACAACTCGTTGAAGCACCTCCCCATCCGGCTGAGCGCCTGAGGACGTCGATGCCCGGCCGTGAGCCGCGCTCGGGGCGGCGACGGGCGCGCCGGTGACGTCGTGATCACCATGGGCTGCGGTGACGGCGGCACGCTTCACCATCTCGGCATCGAGGCGGCATCGGCGGACGCGGTGCGCGAGGAGATCGCCACCACCTGCTGCTACGCCGGGCAGGACGCACGCGTCTGATCGCGACCGCCGATCTGGGAGACTGGGAGCCGGCCGGGTTTGTCCAGCGTGGAAGGGGAACGGTTGATGACCGCGCCGACGGCAGGCCCCGACCAGCCCGACGATTCGATGCGGGGCTCCCTGCTCATCTGTGTCGTCGCGACCGTCGCGGGGGTGGCCATCGGGTTCATCGGAGGCGCTTTCCGCTGGTGCCTGAAGGCCGCCGAGCACCTGCGCGTCGACTTCGTGGACTGGGCCCACCGGCTGCCCGGCCCGGGCTGGCTGCTCCCGCTGGCCGCCGCCGCGGCCGGCGCCACCCTGGCCGCGCTGGTCGTGCGGTGGGAGCCGCTGGCCGCCGGCAGCGGGATCCAGCACGTCGAGGCGGTCTTCCGGGGCGACGCCCGGCCACCCCTGATCCGTTTGCTGCCCGCGAAGTTCGTCGGCGGCCTGCTGGCGATCGGTTCCGGGCTGGTGCTGGGCCGCGAGGGCCCGACGGTGCACATGGGCGCGGCAATCGGCGCCGAGACCGCGCGCCGGGCCCGGCTGCCCGACGCCGAGGTCAGGATGATGCAGACGGCGCTGGGCGGGGCGGGACTCGCGGTCGCCTTCAACGCCCCCATCGGCGGCACCCTTTTCACCCTCGAAGAGGTGACGAAGTCGTTCCGGGTGAAGACCGTGCTGGCCACGCTCATCGGGGCGTCGGCCGCCGTCGGGTGCTCCCGGCTCGTCCTGGGCAACCACCCCGACTTCCAGGTCGCACCGACCGGGGCCCCCAACCTGGTGTGGTTGCCGCTCTTCATCGCCTTCGGCCTGCTGACCGGAGCCCTGGGGGCCGCCTACAACCGGCTGGTGCTGTGGTTCGTCGACCACGTCGCCGCGCTGGGCCGGGTCCCCGCGCCCGCGAAGGCGGCGCTGATCGGCGCGGTCATCGGGCTGGCGATGTTCGTGCATCCGCTGACGGTGGGCGGCGGCGACCCCGTGAGCCAACTGATCCTCGGCGGGCACCACATCCTGCTCTCCGTGGTCATCGGCTACCTCGTGGTGCGGCTCGTCGCGGGCCCGCTGTCCTACTCGGCCGCCGTGCCGGGTGGGCTGTTCGCGCCGCTGCTGGCGGTGGGTGCGCTGTGGGGGCTGGCGTTCGTCGGGGTTTTCAACCTGATGTGGCCGACGAACGCGTCGTCGCTGGCGATTCCGATGGCGCTGGTGGGAATGGCGGCGTTCTTCGGGGCCACCGTCCGGGCGCCCGTCACCGGGATGGTGATCGTCGTGGAGATGACGGCCACGACGACGGTGATCGTGCCGATGATGGCTGCGACCGCGGCGGCGGTCCTCGCCGCGTATCTGGTGAGATCGCCGCCGATCTACGACAGCCTGCGCGAGCGCATGGCCGTTGCGGCCGTCATAGAAGACGGTCGCGGTTAGCAGGCCCGGTCGGTCCAGCCCAGCCGGCGGCTGACGCTGTCGGCGGCCGCGATCGTCCGCCGCGCGACCTCCGCGAAGGCGGAGGCCTCGAGTCGGTAGGCGGGCCCGGACACGCTCAGCGCCGCGGCGATCTGGCCGTTGGCGTCATACACCGGCGCGGCCACGGCGTTGAGCCCGATCTCGAGTTCCTCACGCGCGCCGGCCCATCCGGCGCGTCGCGCGGCGGCGAGTTCGGCTTCCAGGGCGTCGATGCTCACGATCGTGTTGTCGGTGAAGGCCTCCAGCGTGGGGCCGAGCCGCTCGCGCACCTCGTCGGCGTCCAGCGCGGCGAGCAGCACCTTGCCCGCCGACGTGGCGTGTGCCGGGCAGGTCTGGCCGACCCAGGTCTGCAGCGCGATCACGGCGATGCTGACGGCTTCGGCGATGTTGACGATCCGGTTCTCGTCCAGGACAGCCAGATTCGCCGTTTCACCGACCTCGGCCGCCAGCGCGTCGCAGGCGTCCTGGCTGAGCTTGACCAGATCCAGATGCCCGCTGCGCGAGCGCGCCAGCCGCGACACCGCGATGCCGAGCTGGTATTTGCCGCGTTCGGAGAGCTGTTCGACGTAGCCGCGCGACTCCAGCGCCGCGATCAGCCGGGACGCCGTCGACTTGTGCACGCCGAGCTCGTCGGCGATCTCGGTGACCCCGCCCTTGCCCAGGTCCGCGAGCAGTTCGAGCACCAGCAGGGCCCGATCGACCGATTGCACCGCGGGGCCCGGGTCGGAGCGGCCGGCGGGGGCATCTCCGTTGTCGCCGCTCGCCATGACGACCGAGCTTATACCGGTGTTCAGCGGGACCCGCTCACCTCGGCGCGATGGGCGCGCCGAGGCGCGAGACCACCCACCGATGGAATTCGGCGATGTGGTGTTCGGCGGGCACCAGGACGCCGCCGGCCCGGTAGGCGCGCGAGGACATCGCCGGCTGAGTCCGCCGGCAGGCATCGAAGTCCTGCTCGTTGACCCGGTGGAACAGCTCGGCCGAACGAGACAGGTCGGCCGTGGCCGCCACGTCCGGGGCGTACAGCCAGTCGCATTCGACGACGGTGCGATCGGGGGCCAGCGGAAACATCCGGTGGAAGATGACATGGTCGGGCACCAGGTTGATGAACACCGTCGGCTTGACGGTGATCGCGAAGTAGCGTCGCTCCTGGCCGGTGCCGACCCCGGGCAGGCTGGGGAACCCCGGGCTGCCGTCGACCGTGAAACCGTCGACGCCCGAACCGAACTCGGCGCCGTGTCCCACCGACGACTGCGCGGCGCGACCCCCCGCGAACTCGGGCAGCAGCCTGGTCAGCTCGGGGTGGATGGTGGCGCAGTGGTAGCACTCCATGAAGTTCTCGACGATCAGCTTCCAGTTGGCCGCCACGTCGTAGCTGACGCGGTGCCCCACCTGCAGGGTGTCGATCCGGTAGGCGTCGATGGCCCGCGGGTCGCCGAGCCGGTGCGCGGCCGCGCCGACGACGTCGTCCTCGAACGACGGCGGGTCCTCGGCCAGGCAGACCCAGGCGTACCCGAGCCATTCGCGCAGCGCCACCGCAACCAGGCCGTAGTCGCGGCGGTCGATGCCCGCGCCGCCCTCCTCGGTCAGCGCGCTGAGATTGGGTGCGGCCACCAGCGTGCCGTCCAACCCGTAGGTCCACGAGTGGTAGGGGCAGCGCAGGTTGCGGCGGACCCGGCCCTCGGGTTGCGTGCACAACAGCGCGCCGCGGTGCCGGCACACGTTGAGGAAGGCGCGCAGCATCCGGTCGCGGCCGCGCACCACGAGCACGCTTTCCCGGCCCACCTGGACTTTCTTGAACTGACCCGGCTCGCCGACGTCGCCGGCGCGCACGGCGCAGAACCACATGCTCTCGAACACGTGCCGCTGTTCGGCGGCGAAGACGGCCGCGCTGGTGTAGTAGTCGCCGCCCAGGGTCGGCAGCAGCGCCGGCGACGGCCGTCCGGTGGTCGTCATCGGGTCACCGGTCTCTGCGGGTCGAACAACGAGATGGGGTGGGCGGTGACGCCCTCGATGCACAGGTCGGCGAGGATCTCCCCGACCACGGGCACGAACTTGAAGCCGTGCCCCGAAAACCCATACGCCACAGTGACATTGGCGTATCCCGGGTGGCGGGCGATGACGAAGTGCTGGTCGGGGGTGTTGGAGTACATGCAGGTCGCTGTGTGCCGGCACCCGCCGGCCAGCGCCGGCAACAACTCGGTGACCCGCGCCCTCATCTCGTCGATCTCCCGCGGGCGCACCACCCGGTCGATGGTCTCCGGCGTGCAGGCGAGGCCCTTGCGGAAGAAGGCGACCTTCACACCGCCGCGTGGCCCGTCGATTGCCGGGAAGCCGTATATCTGTGCACCGGAATAGTTTTCGCTGATGAAGATCGGATGGTCGGCGAACGCGGCGGCGCCGCCGATCGGGTCCAGCCAGTACATCACCTGACGTTCCACCGTGATCGGGACCCCGAGCTCGGCCAGCAGCTGCGGCGCCCAGGCGCCGGGGCAGATCACCAGCCGGCCGGCCGTGTAGGACCCGCGGGGGGTCCTCACCCGCACGCCGTCGCGGGTCTGGCTCCACTCGAGCACCGGCTCGTCGAATCGCAGTGTGGCCCCCGCGCGGTCGGCGAGGTCGAGGTGCGCGCGCACCGTCAGCTCGGGGCGGGCGAACCCGGCCTTGGCCTCGTAGAGCGCGATGTCGCCCGGGTGGGGCGTGAAGTGGGGGAACCGCGCGGTGATCTCGGCGGCGTCGAGCACCTCGTGCGCCAGCCCCCACCGGCGGCCGGCCAGCACGCTGCCCGCGACGGTCCGGCAGTCCGGCGGCCCGACGAACAGTCCCCCGGTGAGCCGGTACACCTCGCGCTGGGCGTCGACGGCCAGCTTGTCCCAGAGCTCATAGGCGCGCAGCAGCAGCGGCACATAGCCGGGGTCCTCGAAGTAGGACTGGCGGATGATGCGCGAGCCGCCGTGGCTGGAGCCCCTGGCGTGCGCCGGTTGGTGGCGCTCCAGGCCGAGGACCCGGTGCCCGCGGGCGGCGACGTGGTAGGCGGCCGCGCTTCCCATGCCGCCGAGTCCGACGACGATGACGTCGTAAGCCGTTGTGGTCGTGGTCATGTCGGCCTACCTCCGGATCAGGGCAAGTTCTGGGTCCACGACGGCGTGCGGATGCACGGTCGCGGTGTGGCGGCGTCCGCGATGGTCGACGGTGAGCGTGTCGCCGACGGCCGCGCCCGGGGGCAGCCAGGCGTAGGCGACGGTGCGGCCCAGCGTGGGCGAATGGCCCGCACTGGTGACGAACCCGACGCACACGTCCCCGGCGTACACCGGCTCCTTGCCCAGTGCCACGGCGGCGGGATCGTCGAACACGATGGTGCGCAGCAGCCTTCGCGGCCGGGCAGCCAGCAGGGCGGCCTTGCCGATGAAGTCGGCCTTGGTCATGCGGACCGCGAAGCCCAGGCCCGCTTCGTCGGGCCGGTGCTCGGCGGTCATGTCGGTGCCCCAGGCGCGGTAGCCCTTCTCCATGCGCAGGCTGTTGAGCGCGATGCGGCCCGCGGCGACGGCCCCATGGCCCCGCCCGGCCGTCCACAGCAGGTCCCACAGTGCGGCGCCGTAGCCGGCCTCGGTGTAGATCTCCCAGCCCAGCTCGCCGACGTAGGACACCCGCAGCATCGTGACCGGCAGGGCGCCCAGGTAGGTCTGCAATGCGCGGAAGTACGGGAAAGCCCGGTGCGACAGGTCGTCCCGGCACAGCGGCTGCACCAGCTCGCGGGCGGCCGGGCCCCACACTCCCACACCGCAGGTGCCTCCGGTGACGTCGCGCAGCGTGACCGTGCCGTCGCCCGGCAGGTGCCGGGACAGCCAGTCGAAGTCCTGCGGCCCGTTGGCGCCTACCTGGAACCGGGTTTCGCCCAGCCGCGCGACGGTCAGATCGCTGCGGATGCCGCCGGTTTCGTCGAGCATCAGGGTGTAGGTCACCGAGCCCACGGGCTTGTCGACGTGGTTGGTGGACAGCCGTTGCAGGAAGCCGGCCGCGCCGGCCCCGCCGACCTCGAAACGGGTCAGCGGCGTCACGTCGTACAGACCGACGCGCTCGCGGGTCCGGTGCGCCTCGGCGATCGCGATCGGCGACCAGAACCGGCCGGCCCACTCGTCGCGGCCGGGGAAGCGCACCCCGGCGGCCGCGGCCTGCGCGGCCAGACCGGTATTGGCCTCGAACCACGCGGGTCGTTCCCAGCCCCCGCCCTCGTAGAAGAACGCGCCCAGCTCGACCTGGCGGGCGTGAAACGGGCTGGTGCGCAGGCCGCGCAGCGCGCTGCGGTGCTGGTGCGGGTGGACGATGTCGTAGACCTCGACGAACGCTTGCGTGCAGGCCTGTTCGATGAAGCGCGGGCTGCGCGCGAACTCCTCGAAGCGGTACAGGTCGCTCTCGTGCACGTCGAGCGAGGGGGTGCCGTCGACGATCCATTCGGCGACGGCTCTGGCCACCCCGGCCGAGTGCGTCACCCAGACCGCCTCGGCGACCCAGAACCCGCCGAGGTCCCGGTGCTCGCCGAGCAGCGGGAAGCCGTCCGGCGTGAAGGAGAAGATCCCGTTGAAGCCCGCCTCGACCTTGGTGTCGCCCAGCGCGGGCAGCAGGCGCACGGAGTCGCGCCAGGCCGGGGCGAAGTCCTCCTCGGTGAAGGGCAGCATCGCGGGCATCGGCTCGCCGGCGGTGTCGACCAGCAGGGTGGACAGGTCATCGGCCCCCAGGGGCATCGGCTGGTGCCCGTAGTAGCCGATGCCGAGCCGGTCGACGTGCTCGCGGAAGTACAGATCGGCGTCCTGGTGGCGCAGGATCGGCAGGCCCGCGTCGTGCTCGTCGGTGTTGCGGCCCACCAGCGGGGCGACCTGCCCGGTCGTGGCGTACTGGTGGGCCATCGGCACCAGCGGCAGGGTCAGCCCGACCCGGCGGGCCAGCCCGGCCCCCCAGAACCCGGCCGCGCACACCACGATGTCGGCGTCGATGACCCCGCGGCCGGTGCGGACGCCGCGGACGCGGCCGTTGCGGTCCACCACCCCGAGCGCCTCGGTGCCGGGCACGAAGGCCGCGCCCCGTGCGGTGGCGCGCCGCGCCTGGGCCTCGGCCGCCCGCAGGGCCGCGGCGAGCCCGTCCGGCGGGGTGTGGAAGCCGCCCAGGATCTGCTCCCGGTCCAGCAGCGGGTGCAGCGCCGCGCACTCGGCGGCGCCGAGGAGCCGGCCCGGTATTCCGCAGGCCTGCGCCCAGCCCGCCTTGCGCTGCAGATCCGCCCAGCGCGGCGCGGTGGTCGCGACCTCGAGCCCGCCGACCCGGTTGAACACCGGCCCGCCCGGGTGCCTCAGCTCCGAGAACTTCTCGACGGTGTAGCGGGCGAACGCGCTCATGGTGTGCGAGGCGTTGGTCGCAAACACCAGGCCGGGGGCGTGCGAGGTCGATCCGCCGGTGGCGAACAACGCGCCGCGGTCGACCACGGTGACCTCAGTGAGGCCGCGCGCGGTGAGCTCGTCGGCCAGCGACGTGCCGACGATGCCGGCACCCACGATGACAACTTTCGGTCCCATGATTCCTGCTCCCGGCGACTGGTGGCTATGTTGCGTATCACGAAACATGTTGCTTAATATGCAACGATAGCGCGGCCGCGCGGGGGCGGTGTCACGCCGACATGACAGCGTGGCGCGCGAAGCCGCCGCGGCGCCGGCCGGCGGCCTTACACTGACCCCCCGTGGGCATGCTGTTCGGGTTGGCGCCGTGGCTCGCCTACTGGGTGCTGATCGGTAACGTCCCCGCGACCGCCGCCGCGTCGGTCGCCCTGGCGGCCGCCGTCGCGGGGCTGCTGATCGGGGGTTTCCCAGGGCAGCCGGGACGCGCGCCGCAAGCCGGCGCGGTCGCGACGTTCGCGGTCCTGACGGTGCTCACGGTCGCGCTCGGCGCGTCGGTCGCCCGGGCATGGATGCTGCCGCTGAGCAACGCCGGCATCCTGCTGGTCACCGTGGGCGGCGCGCTCGGCGGCAGGTCGTTCGTCGCGGACGTCGCCGCCGCGGAGCAGCCGCCCGACGTCGTCAAGACCGAGCTGTTCGGGCGGATGGCCGGCCTGCTGACCTGGACGTGGGCCGCCGCGTTCGCCGGCATGACCGTGTCGTCGGCCATCCCGCCGCTCGTGCACCGCGACGCCACGATCCGCGACGCGACGACCCCGCTGTCGTTCGTCTGCTACTGGGTCGTCCCGGTCGTGCTGCTGGTGCTGGCCGCGCTGGTGTCGCGGGTGCTGCCCGGGCGGTTGCTGGCCGGGATCGAGGACGTGGTGCGGGAAACCTCGTTCGTCGCCTATGACGAAGCCACCATCGACGAGCTGTACTACCTGGCGCAGGAGCATGCCAACCGCGAAGTCGGCCCCGGCAAGGAGGCGTACAGCGTCAAGGTCGGCGGTATGGGGACGCCGCTGACCGGAGACGAGTCGCGTAAATCGTGGCCCTCCACCTACAAGGTCCGCGACAGGCGGCGGTGACGGCGCGTGCGGCGTTCACCTGCCCGGTAACTTCTCTTGGTCAGCCATTCGTGTGGGGTGTACGCCCGGTTCACCGGTACCGACCGGCTTCCCTTGACGTCCTCCCCGCAGTGAACTGCGAGGATTCCTCGTGCCGACCGGCTGTCTCGATAGGCGCTCATGCGGCTATCGCCGTGGGCTGGTCGATAGTGGAGGTTCGCGCCGAGCGGCTCTGTCGCATCATCGTTTTGGCTTTACGCCGCGCTTTGATGCGCGCCACCGACCTCCGCGAGGGCGGATGCCTCTTGCGTGCTAATGCACTACGGCTGGACTTCGGCGACTCATCGACGTCCTGACGATGCAGCCAGCCCTGGCGGGCTGCCTGCAAATCCAGCCGATCGACCCCATCGGCCTCGGTTCGCACATGCAGTCCGAGGTAGGCCGAAAACAGGTCGCGATCTTCTCGAATGCCGCACCCGCAGCGGTGCACCCGCTGGGAGAGCGGCTTTTTCTTTTTCGCCCCGCACAGACACGTTTGCGACAAGGCGGTGGCTGGTGGGTTGTATTCGTAGAGCTGGGGCCCGCCGGCGCTTTCAGCCTTGCGGCGCAACATCTCCACCAGCAGCCCGGGCGCGCGGTCGCGCACACTGCGCGGGAAGTTTTTCTGCCACGCGACGTACCCCAGTCGCTCACAGGCGATATCGGTGCCGCGGGCGATCAGCCGATTCGCCAAGCATCCGTGCAACGTCTTGCGGTGCTCTGCCAGCCGGCGATGCAACTCGGCTACGCGCATCACGGTGTGCTGCGCGGCGGCCGAACGCCGCCAGCCACAACGAACCCATTTGTGGCTGCCATCCCCGTCGAAGCAGTCCGGCGAGCCGGCGCGGTGCTGGCGGTCCAGATGCCGCTGAGTGCGGCGCAACCGCAGCGTGTCCAACCGGATCGCATCGGCCAGTGGCTCAACCCACCCCGACCAGCTCCCATCCGCGCGCGCCACGGCCACCGCGATCTGGCTCGGGCCCAGGTCGAACGACACCTGCCCGTCGCCGACCGGGTACCGGCGGGTCGGGCGACCATCACAGACCACCTGCATCCGGTAGGTGGCGCGCCCGTTGATCAGCGTGCGCACGATCCGCGTCGACAAGACTTTCCCGGCCGCGATCAGTGCCTTGATCTCGGCGAGCTCGGCCCGCTGTTCCTTACCGCGACGGCCCGACAGCGCGGGCGCGGCGATGGGGATGACGAACCCCGCGCCCCACTGCAACCCGACCAGACGCCCAGCCTCATCAGTTTTCGGGCGCAGCGCACCGTTGCCGTCCTTAGCCGCCAGCGAACGCAACCCGCGTTTGGCCGGCTTGAACCGCGGCTTGCCTTTGCGGCCCACATGCCACAGGCGCACCGCATCAAACGCCCGCGCCCCCAGGTTCTGGGTCTCCTGCGCCGGCAGATGCTCGCGCACCCACGACTGACGCAGCGACCAGGCGAACGACTGCGCCGCATCGGCGGTGAAACCATGTGCTTGCTCGAGTTCAACGGCGAAACCGACCATGTGCACTTGCTGATCGCATACCCGCCCACCCTGGTGATCTCCACCTTGGCGCAACGGCTTAAAGGCCGCACCGCTTACGCGGTCCGACGGGAGTTCACCGGCGCGTGTGTCCGCGCCCGCATGCGCGGCCACCTGTGGTCGCCGTCCTACTTCGCCGCCTCCTGCGGACGCGCACCCCTGTCCATCATCAAGCAATACATCGACGGCCAAGCCCGCCCACTCGCAACGCCGGGCTACGCCCGGCGACAGACCGGATGGGCTCACCTCGGGCTGAAGCCCGAGGCTTGCGCCCAAGAATTCGGTCACCGTCAGCGGCAGCGTCAAACTGTACGCCGAGAACCGCTCGCCGCTCGCTAGCCTCGGAGGCGTTGCCATCCAAGCGAATTCGCACGGGTCCGCGATCGCGGCGGTGCCCGGAAGCGCCACCGAGATACACGGCCTCGCCGACCGCGGCCCCACCGTCGACGGGCGTACCGCCGGCGAATCGCTGATGGACCTCAACGGGGTCCCGCTGGCACCGCAAAGAGCTGGAACGCCTTTCACCGTCCGATGGAAGCCTGCCCAAGGAACTCTCGCTGCGCGCCCCGAATCGGGGGCTGGAGGGCCTGGCGATCACCTCCGACGGCACTGCTGGGCATCATGCATTCCGCGCTGCGGACACCGGCCGGCCTGTCCGCGTCGGTGCCGGTGACCCGCATCGTGGCCGTCGACCTGACCGACCGCCGCGACGTGCACGAGTACCTGGACCCGTTGGCCGATCCGCAACGCACCAAGGCCGCGGGCATCGCCGTGGCGTCCAAGGCGCCCAAGCTCAATCTCGGCGCCCTGGTGCGGACCCTGTCGCCCAACGCCGAGCAACGGCACCCGGGACAGCGGCGAGATCCTGTCGGTGGGCATGGCCAAGGTGCCCGTCAACATGGACGAGCTGACGGTGCCGATCGTGGTCGGCGCACGGGCGCGCCCGTCGGCGTGCCGGGGGCCGTCGGATACGTTGGGTCCGGCGGGGCGTGCCAGCAGGGCCGCGCGCGCTCCACACTCCGGTTGCGGCCCGGCAAGGAGCACCGCGATGAGCACCGTCAGCCCGGACGCGATCCGTGCGGAGACGATCAGCATCATCGGCCACGGGGGCGACGAGATCGAGGCCTACCGGGCCATGCCGCTGGCCGAGGGGTCGCGCGGCGGGATCGTGTGGATCCACCACATGCCCGGACATGACCGGCAGACCAAGGAATTCGTCCGCCGGCTCGCCGTCAACGGCTATCACGCGGTGGCGCCGAACCTGTACTCCCGCGAGGCGCCGGGCGCTTCGCCGGACGATGCCGCCGCGGCGGCACGGGCGGCGGGCGGGGTGCCCGACGCGCGGCTGGTCGGCGACGTGGCCGGCGCGATCGAACACCTGCGCACGTTGCCCGGCGCGAACGGGAAGTTCGGTGTGATCGGGCACTGCTCGGGCGGGCGGCACGCGTTCCTGGCGGCGTGCTCGCTGCGGCTGGACGCGGCGGTGGACTGCTACGGCGCGTTCATCGTCGAGGCTCCCCCGGAGGGCGCGCCCCAGGCGATCACACCGATTCTCGACCTGGCGCCCAACCTGAGCTGCCCGCTGCTGGGCCTGTTCGGAAACGAGGACCGGTTTCCCTCACCCGAGGCGGTGGCCACGCTCGACGCCGAGCTGAACAAGCTGGGCAAGCCGCACGAATTCCACGCCTACGACGGCGCCGGCCACGCGTTCTTCGCCGTCGACCGGCCCGCCTACCGGGTGGAGGCGGCGCTGGACGGCTGGCGCCACATCGACGCGTTCTTCGCCACCCACCTGAAAGGCTAGGTTTGCCAACCCATGTGCACCTATCTCACCGAACACGTCGAGATCGACGGCAGTGGCAAGGGCGCGACGGGATGGTTCGGCGCCAAGCGCGCGACGGTGTACGTCGACCATCCCGTGCATGCGCCCTACGGCCACACCGTCAACATCGACGTGATCGACCCGCAGTCGGGCCCCTCGGCGCGGGTGGCGCTCGAACTCACCGAGGAGAGCGCGCTCGCGCTGGCCGACGCCATCCGCCAAGCCGTCGCGCACGCGCCGGCCGGCCTGGCGTCCAAGAACCAGTAGCCGCCGCGGTGACCGCCGATCGGGACTACCCGCAGATGGCCGCCGAACCCGGCAGGGTCGAGCCCGCACCGCGCCGGGTCCGGGGCTATCTCGGCGATGCGCTGGTCTTCGACACCACCGCGGCCCGCTACGTGTGGGAGGTGCCCTACTACCCGCAGTACTACATCCCGGTCGCCGACGTCCGCGCCGGGTTCCTGCGCGACGAGGGCCGCCCGCAGCGCGTGCAGTTCGGGCCGTCGCGGCCGCACTCCCTGATCGCCGGGGACCGGGTGTACGAGTCGGCGGCGCGGGTGTTCGACGGCGACGGCCCCGTGGCGGGCACCGTGCGTTTCGACTGGGGCCCGCTGCGCTGGTTCGAGGAGGACGAGCCGGTCTACGGGCATCCGCGCAGTCCGTACGTGCGGGTCGACGCGCTGCGCTCGCACCGCCATGTCCGGGTGGAACTCGGCGGAGCCGTACTGGCCGACACCATGACTCCCGTGCTGCTCTTCGAAACCGGTTTGCCGACAAGGTATTACATCGATCCAACCGATATCGCCTTCGAGCATCTGGAAGCAACGCCGACCCGGACGCTGTGTCCCTACAAAGGGGTGACGTCGGGCTGCTGGTCGGTGCGGGCCGGCGACACCGTCCATCCCGACCTGGCGTGGACGTACCACTACCCATTGCCCGCGGTCGCCGCGATCGCCGGTCTGGTGGCGTTCTACAACGAAAAGGTCGACGTCGTCGTCGACGGTGTGGCGCTGGGCCGGCCGCGGACTCATTTCGGCTGAGACCGCTGTGACATGTGCCTCGGTATCAGCGCGCAGCTGAGAAATTCTCAGTTTTCGGCTCCGGTGAGCATGCGTCCCGAAAGTTAGCGACGGCACGGGAATTCCTGCAAGCCAGAGGAAGCTTCGTTTGCCCGGACCCGAAAACCGGCCGGCCGCAGCGCCACGTGCCGGGCCGGTCGGGTGATGTGGGTTACAGGACGCGAATTGGCTTTATTTTCGAACGGAATTCAGCCGGTACTGTTGAAAAAGGCAATCATCTTGCAGGTGCTGGGACACGGGTGAATCCACGCGGCCGGTCTCGTCGAGTGTTTCGCGACCACTGTCGCGCGTGGAGGTAGGACGCACACAGCAAAGGCGGTGTCAGCATGAAAGACGCAAACGACCGGACGATCGCGCGGGATGGCCAGCTCATCGAACTCGGCGAGACGCCGGAATTCCCGATCGTCGTCAAGATCGTCGTGGGCAACGGCCCGATCAGCGCCATCGCCGCCACCCGCGACGGCTCGCAGCTGCTCGTGACCAATTACGCCGACCACAGCGTCTCCGTCATCGACGCCGCCACCTGCCGGGTCACCGGAACCATCGCCGGCCTGGGCGAGCCGTCGGCGATCGCCGTCGGCGGCCGTGACTCCGGTCACGCGTACGTCCGCACCGCGACCGCGGCCTATGACGCCGTCGCGGTCCTCGACCTGGCCACCCGGGCCGTCGTCGCGTCGCATCCGCTGGCGTACAGCGTGAGCGACCTGGCGGTGAGCCCCGACGGCACGCAGGTCTACGCCGGCCGCAACGGCGCCGGCGTCGCGGACGTCGCCGTGCTGGACACGACGACGGGTGCGGTGGAAACGGTCGATCTCGGTGACGCGCCGGCAACCACCACGGAGTGCCTGCGGGTCAGCCCCGACGGCGCCCACCTCTACGTCGCCGCCGGCGGACGGCTGCTCGTGATCGAGACCGGCCCGCGGTCCGGGCCTGGTGATGCGCGCGTCCTCGGCTCCGTCGACATCGGCCTGCCGATCCGTGACGTCGCGCTCAGCCCCAACGGGGCGCTGGCCTACGTGCTCAGCAGCGCGCCGGAGGCCGGTGCCGTCATCGACGTCGTCGACACCCGGACCCGCAGGATTATCGGCACGCGCAAACTCGGTGAGGTCACGGGCGTCGTCACCGGTCTGACGCTCAGCGGCGACGGGTATCGCGCCTATCTGGTCAGCGCCGACAGCGTCACGGTGCTGTGCACGCTCACGCAGGACGTCGTGGGCACCGTCGACGTGGTGCACAAGCCGTCCTGCGTGGTGGAAAGCCCGGACGCCACCCACCTCTACATCGCCGAGTACTCCGGCGCGGTCACCGTGGTGCCGGTCGCCTCGATCGTGGCGCTGGGGATCGAGTGCGCCGAGTGGGTCATACCGGAGCTGGTCGCCGACGTGCCCGCCCTCGTGTAACGGGCTCCTGCGCAAGGCGGTTGTTCCGCCAACCCGTTTTCTCCCTGCACGTGCGCGGCGATACCATTCGGCGCACCGATACCGAGGGGTGAAGGCGGCACAGCGATGGACAGCACGATGCAGGACTTCCCGCTGACGATCACCGCGATCATGCGGCACGGCTGCGGCGTCCACGGAGCCCGCATGGTCACCACGGCCACCGGCGGCGGCTACCGGCACACCACCTACGCCGAACTGGGGCAGCAGGCGGGCCGGCTGGCCAACGCGCTGCGCCACCTGGGCATCACCGGGGACCAGCGGGTGGCGACGTTCATGTGGAACAACGCCGAACACCTGGCGGCCTACCTGGCGGTGCCGTCGATGGGCGCCGTGCTGCACACCCTCAACATCCGGCTCTTTCCCGAGCAGATCGCCTACATCGCCAACGAGGCCGACGACCGCGTCGTGGTCGTCGACCTGTCCCTGGCCGGACAACTCGCCCCCGTGCTGCCCGAGCTCAAAAGCGTGCACACCGTGATCGCGGCGGGGGAGGGCGACACGGCGCCCCTGGACGAGTCGGGCAAGACGGTGCTGCGCTACGACGACGTCGTCGCCGCAGAGTCCGCCGAATTCGCCTGGCCGGACATCGACGAGGGCTCCGCGGCCGCGATGTGCTACACCAGCGGCACCACCGGCAACCCCAAAGGCGTCGTCTACAGCCACCGTTCCAGCTTCCTGCACTCGATCACGACGTGCACCGCCAACGGCGTCGGCGTGGGGGCCGACGACACGGTGCTGCCCATCGTGCCGATGTTTCACGCCAACGCGTGGGGGCTGCCGTATGCGGCGCTGATGGCGGGTGCCGACATCGTGCTGCCCGACCGCCATCTCGACGCCCGGTCGGTGATCGACATGATCGAGACCCTGCGGCCCACCGTGGCGGGCGCGGTGCCCACCATCTGGAACGACATCCTGCATCGCCTCGAGGACGACCCGGAGCACGACCTGTCGTCACTGCGGCTGGTGGCCTGCGGCGGTTCGGCCGTCCCGGTGTCGCTGATGCGCACCTTCGAGGAGAAGCACGGCGTCCAGATCCGGCAGATGTGGGGGATGACGGAGACGTCGCCGATGGCCACCACGGCCTGGCCGCCGCCGGGGACCCCGCCGGAGCAGCGGTGGGCGTACCGCGCGACCCAGGGGCAGCCGGTGTGCGGGGTGGAGATGCGCATCGTCGACGACGAGGGTCGGCCGCTGCCCAACGACGGCAACGCCGTGGGCGAGGTCGAGGTCCGCGGGCCGTGGATCGCCGGCTCCTACTACCGGGGGCGCGACGAATCGAAGTTCGACTCGGGCTGGCTACGCACCGGCGACGTCGGCCGCATCGATGACCGAAGCTTCGTCACCCTGACCGACCGTGCCAAGGACGTCATCAAGTCCGGCGGCGAGTGGATCTCCTCGGTGGAGTTGGAGAACTGCCTGATCGGGCATCCCCACGTGCTCGAGGCCGCGGTCGTCGGAGTTCCCGACGAGCGGTGGCAGGAGCGACCGCTGGCGGTGGTCGTGGCCAAACCGGGCGAACCGGTCAGCGCCGAGGAGCTGCGGAACTTCCTCGCCGCCAAGGTCGCCCGGTGGTGGCTGCCGGAGCGGTGGACGTTCGTCGACGAGATCCCGCGGACCAGCGTCGGCAAGTACGACAAGAAGGCCATCCGGTCGCGGTACGCCGAACACGGCTACTGGGTGATCGAAGCGCGCGACTGATTGCGCGAGCAGACGCAAAAGCCCCCAATTCGCCTGGCGAATAGGGGCTTTTGCGTCTGCTCGGCGCCGGCGTCGTTACTGTCGAAAGCATGTGTCGACTTTTTGGCCTGCACGCCGGTACGGACGTGTGTACCGCGACTTTCTGGCTGCTCGACGCCCCGGACAACCTGTCCCGTCAGAGCCGAAGAAACCCCGACGGCACGGGCCTGGGCGTCTTCGACGAGCACGGCCGCCCGCAGCTGCGCAAGCAGCCGATGGCGGCCTGGGACGATGCCGCCTTCGCCACCGAAGCGCACGAGATGACCGGCACGACCTTCCTCGCCCACGTCCGCTACGCCACGACCGGCGCTCACACCGTGCCCAACACCCACCCGTTCCTGCAGGACGGGCGGCTCTTCGCGCACAACGGCGTGGTCGAGGGGCTCGACGCCGTCGACGAACGGCTGCGCGAGGCCGGGGTGAACGACCTGGTGCTCGGCCAGACCGATTCCGAGCGGGTCTTCGCCCTGATCACCGCCCGCATCCGCGACCACGACGGCGACGTGACTGCGGGCCTGCTCGACGCCATGCGCTGGCTGGCGGACACCGTGCCGCTCTATGCCGTCAACGTGCTGCTGAGCACGGCCACACAGATGTGGGCGCTGCGCTACCCGCAGACGCACACGCTCTACGTCCTGGACCGCCGCCACGACCGCGCCGACCGGGATTTCCACCTGCGGACCAACCGGATCCGTGCGTACTCGCGGCACCTGGGCGCCCGGTCCTCGGTGGTGTTCGCCTCCGAACGGATGGACGACGACCCGCGCTGGCGGCTGATGGAGCCCGGCGAGCTGATCCACGTCGACGCGGGCCTGCACATCAGCCGCAGCGTGGCGCTGCCCGGCCCGCCGCGCCACCAGCTCGCCGAGTCCGACCTGGACGAGCCGGTGCGACAGGCGCAGCACGCACCGGCCTGAACGCGGCCGTCTGGCAGAGTGCATGGGCGTGGCAACCCGACGTGCGCTGGTACTGGCCGGTGGAGGAATAGCGGGAATCGCCTGGGAGACCGGTGTTCTGCGCGGCATCGCCGACGAGTCGCCGGCCGCGGCGCGGCTGCTGCTGGACTCCGACGTGCTGGTCGGGACCTCGGCCGGTTCGGCGGTCGCCGCGCAGATCGGCGGCGGCAGCACGCTCGAGGAGCTGTTCGGCCGGCAGGTGGCCGAGTCGTCGGCCGAGATCGACTCCGGCGTCGATGTCGACGACATCACCGGACTGTTCCTGGCCGCCCTGCGCGAGCCCTACGACGATTCGCAGGACCTGACCCGCCAGCGCATGCGGCGGATCGGCGCGGTCGCGCTGGCGGCCGACACCGTCGCCGGGCCGGTCCGGCGCCGGGTGATCGCCGAACGCCTCCCGTCACACGAGTGGCCCGGCCGCGCGCTGCGGATCACCGCGATCGACACCGCCGGCGGCGACCTCGTCGTCTTCGACCGGGACTCCGGCGTGGACCTGGTCGACGCGGTGGCGGCCAGCTGCGCGGTGCCGGGGGCGTGGCCGCCCGTGTGCATCGCAGGCCGGCGCTACATGGACGGCGGGGTGTCCAGCCCGGTGAACCTCGGGGTGGCCGGCGACTGCGACGAGGCGGTGGTCCTGGTGCCCACCGGGGTCGACGCGCCGTCACCGTTCGGCCCCGGGCCCGCCGCCGACGTCGCGGCGTTCGGCGGCACGGCGTTCGCCGTCTTCGCCGACGCGAACTCGCTGTCCGCCTTCGGGCCCAACCCGCTCGACCCGCGGTGCCGCATCGCCTCCGCGATCGCCGGGCGCGAGCAGGGACGCCGGGAAGCCCCGGCGCTCGCGCGGTTCCTGGGTCTGTGACCCGGCGCGCGCCGGTCAGCCCTCGATTGCAGGCGGCGCGCCTGCGTCGGAGACCGTTTCGAAGGCGTCCAGCGCCCGGTCGGCCACCGCACGGCCGGCGGCGATCACCTCCTGCGCCCGGTGGAACTCCAGGCTGCGGCAGGTCGAGCGCGGAACCTCGATCAACAGATCGGGGGGGTAGGCCGCCAGGCTGTGGCGCGCCAGCGCCGACTGGGCGATGTCGATCGTCCGGTTCATCACCTCGAAGCTGCTCAGCCGCGGAACGTCGGGGTCTTCGGCGGGCTCGGGGAGCTCGCCGTCGGCCTCCGTCGGGGGCCGCTCGGCGTCGGGCCCCGCGCCGAACCTGCCCAGCACCGCACGGGCGGTCGGCCGGTCGAGCAGCGAGCGGGCGGCGGCGGTGTCGAGCAGCGCGGAGGTGCTGCGCACCATGCGGTTCAGCCACTCGGCGGTGGCGCCCGGCTCCGCGGCGCGGGTGGCGATCACCTCGCTGCCGCTGAGGTTCACCGCAATGGTCAGCTCGGCGTTGACCGCCGAGAGGGGGGCGATCGGCAGCGGATCGAGGATGCCGCCGTCGGCCAGCAGCCGCCCGTCGAGCTCGTACGGGGCGATCACCCCGGGAATCGCGATGGACGCCCGGATCGCCTCGTCGAGGGGGCCGCCCTGAAACCACACCGACTTGCCGGCCAGCAGATCGGTCGCGACCGCGGTGTAGGGGATGGACAGTTGCTCGATGGCGACCGGGCCCAGGATGTCGCGCACCGCGTCCAGGATCTTGCCGGCCCGCAACACCCCCGCGGCACTGATGGACGGGTCCAGCAGCCGCAGGATCGTGCGCTGGGTCAACGACTTCGCCCAGTCGGCGAACTCGTCGAGGCGCCCGGCCGCCCGCAGGCCGCCGACCAGCGCGCCCATCGACGAGCCGGCGATTCCCACGATGTCGTAGCCGCGCGCCTCCAGCGCCTCGATCACCCCGATGTGGGCGTAGCCGCGGGCGCCGCCGCTGCCGAGGGACAGCGCCACCCGCGTCGGTGCGGATCGACGGGCGACCGGCGCGCCAGGTTCACCGGGCATCCACTCATTCTGCGCGGCGCAGCGGTCCCCGGCAGCCCGCGCGGCACTTTTGTGCACCGTGATCTCAACGACGTGATCTCAACGACGTGATCTCAACGACGCCCCCACAACCGGGCGGCCGCGGGCCTATCCGCATTCGTCGTTGGCGGCCGCCCGCGCGGCGACGATCACGGCGGCCTGCCGGGGCAGGCTCAGCCGCGCCCACGGCGCGTTCCAGGTGCCCGGGGTTCCCGACGGCGACGCCTGCACCATCGCCAGATACGACTCGACCCGTGATTCGCCGGTGTTCGGCTGGGCGTCCATCCACACCTTGGCGGCGTGACAGGCCTGGAAGTACTGCTCCTCGGTGGAATCGGCCGGGACATCCACGCGGGTCGTCACGCCGCCAGGGGACAGACCGATCGCGCCCGGCGGCGCCGGATCCGGGACGCCGGCGGTGCCCGACGGCCGCGCCGGCGACGGCGTGATCCGGCCGCCGCGGGCGCCGTGCGAGCAGCCCGCGAGCGCGGGCGAACAAGCCAGCACCCCGACCGCGACGACGACCGTGCCCCACCGCGGGAACCGACGACTGCAGCAGCGCACGATGCCAATCTATGCAACACTGGCGGCCGTGATGGCGAACTTCGGATTCTGCGGGTGTTGTCGGCCGTAACACCGCGCCGAGCACCCCGTCCGTTTTCGCCTCTGGAGTTCCTCGATGTCCCTGCCCCTCACCGCTCGTGCCGGCCTGCGCGCACGCAGCCTCTCGTCGCCGTCGTCCGGGCCGACGCGGCTGCGGGTGCCCGATCTCCTCTACGCCACCGACCGGGCCGCCGACGACGTGCTCAGCGGACGCTGCGACCACCTGCTGCCCGCCGGCGGCATCCCGGCGTCGCGGCGCTGGTTCACCCGCATCCACGGCGACGACGAACTCGACATCTGGCTGATCAGCTGGGTGCCCGGCCACGCCACCGAACTGCACGACCACGGCGGGTCGCTGGGGGCGCTGACCGTGTTGTCCGGGGCGCTCAACGAATTCCGTTGGGACGGAAGGCGGTTGCGGCGCCGTCGGCTCGACGCCGGGGATCAGGCCGGGTTTCCGCTGGGCTGGGTGCACGACGTGGTGTGGGCGGGCGGCGGCGAAAGCCCGGCCCGGCCGGCGCTGAGTGTGCATGCCTACTCGCCGCCGCTGACCGCGATGTCGTACTACGAGGTCACCGACACCGACACGGTGCGCCGCAACCGCACCGAACTGACCGCCCACCCGGAAGGGCCGTGATGAGCCGCATCGACGTCGTCGTCCGATCCGCCCGGCGCCGCTACCGCCGGCTTGCCGCCCCCGAGGTGCCCGACGCGCTGCGGCGCGGGGCGGTGCTCGTCGACATCCGGCCGCAGCAGCAGCGATACCGCGAGGGTGAGCTGCCCGGCGCGCTGGTCGTCGAACGCAACGTCCTGGAATGGCGTTGCGATCCGACCAGCGACGCCAGGCTGCCGGAGGCCGTCGGCGACGATGTCGAATGGGTGATCGTGTGCTCGCAGGGTTACACCTCGAGCCTGGCGGCGGCCGCGCTGCTGGACATCGGTCTGCACCGGGCCACCGACGTCGTCGGCGGCTACCGGGCGCTGGCGGATTCCGGGGTGCTGGGCCGGCTGCCCGGCGGTTGGGCGGCGCGGGCCGACGCCGGCCTCGCGCGCCGCTGGATCTAGTCGCTGGAGTGCAGCAGCGGCCGCAGCCGGTCGGTCTTGGCCGGCGTCCAGCCGGGCGGCGACAGGACGGCGGCCCAGCCGTTGGCGACGTCGGCGGCGTACCGGTGGCCATGTCCCTCCGGCACGTCCAGGGCGACCGCCATGTCCGCGGTGACCTGAAGGAACGTCACCACCGGAATCCAGCGCGTCTGCGGCAGCACGTCGTAGCCCCGCTTCTCCTTCAGCCAGTCCGGTTCCTTGAACAGCAGGCTCGGCGTCCACCAGGCGATCGGGTCCGACGCGTGCTGAAGGTAGACCACCCGCGGGACGTCCCACGGGGCGTCCGGGCGGGCGAAGTTGCTCGCACGGGCGACGAACCGGACGTTCTTGCCGTCGTGGTAGATCGGCAGCCACTCGGGCGAGCCGGCGTCGCGGGTGGCGGTCAGGTCCGTCCAGATGGTGTTGTTGAACGTCGGTCCGCTAAACAGCGCTCCGTCGGTGCGGGCCAGGACGTTGTTGAGGCTCATGAACGGCGCCTCGGCGCCGAACGACCCCAGGCTCTCGCCGAACACCACGAGCTTGGGGCGATGCCCCTCGGGCATCAGCCGGATCAGCCTGTCGACGGCCTCGAAGAGGGCCTGACCGGCGTGCCGGGCGTTCTCCTTGTCCACCAGGAACGACAGCCAGCTCGGCAGAAACGAGTACTGCATGCTCACGACCGCGGTGTTGCCGTCGTACATGTACTCCAGTGCCGAGGCCTCGGCCTCGTTGATCCAGCCGGTGCCGGTGGTGGTCCCCACCGCGACGACGGCGCGCTGCAGCCCGCCCATGCGCTGCAGCTCCCGGGCCGCCAGCTCGGCGGTCGCGGTGATGCCGTCGGCGGAGTTCAGGCCGGCGTAGGCCCGGATCGGCTCGGTGGCCGGCACCCCGTTGAACTCGGTGAGCTGCCCGACGGTCGGGCCGCCCTCGACGAAGATGCGGCCCTCCCGGCCCAGCGAGTCCCAGGACGCCAGCGACCCCGGGCCACCCGAGCGCAGCGGGCTCCTCGGCGGGGAGGTGTCGGGGTTCATCTCGTTGTTGGCCGACGCGAAGGTGTTGTTCATGGTGCGCATCGCGAACTTGAGCACGACCCCGTTGAGCAGCATGATCGTCAGCACCGCGAGGGCGACCACCACGATGGTGGCCGAAAGCCGGAACGGTGCCACCCGGTCAACCCGATCGACCAGGAAGCTGACCAGCCGGCGGGTGGACTGCCCGATCTCGACCAGCGTGAACAGCACCACGAGCGACAGCCCCGCGGCCACCGGGTAGTCGTACCACTGCAGGTGCGCAACCCCCATCAGGTCGCGCACGTCGTCTTGCCAGACGTGAAAGCGGATCGCCATGATCACCATGCCGACCGCCCCGATCGGTATCAGCATCATCCAGGCCCACCGCGGTGCCGGCGGGCTGGAGTCCCGGTCGCGCATGTAGCGGACCAGCCAGACCGCGAAGACGCCGATGCCATAGCCGATGCCGCCGGAGATCCCGCTGACCAGACCCTGGAACAGCGCGCCGCGGGGCAGCAGTGACGGCGTCATCGAGAACCACACGAAGATAAGGCCGGCGGTGGTGCCGGTGAAGGTGTAGTGGCGCAGCCACCACTGCCTGCCGGCCGGGCGGCGCCGGCCCGCGCGCCCCGCCTCCGGCGGGTAGGCAACCCTGCGGGATTAGGCTTCCGGGCCCCGCAGGGCCAGTGTCTTATAAACAAAAGACGCTGCCGACGATATGGAGT